>NZ_JBHTMP010000002.1:0-245166 GCF_042679305.1 Micromonospora sonneratiae
GGCGGGTACGACCCCGGCGGGCACGGCCCCGGCGGGTACAGCCCCGGCGCCGGGCTGGACCCGCAGGCGACCCCGGGCCGGGTCGAACCGGCCGAACCACAGCGCCCCCAGCGTCGCCAGCACGACCGCGACCAGGACGAACACGATCCGCCCCCCGACGAAGCCGGCGGAGAGGTCCAGCCCGGACCATTCGAACGTCCGGAGCGGATGGTCCAGGTACATCAGTCCCAGGGCAAACTCGCCGTTGGCCCGGCCGCCGTGTTGGGCCACGATGTCGGCCCGCATCGAATCCCGGATCTCGCCGATGCCGAGCCCACCGAAGAGGTCATCGGTGCCCTGTCCCACGAAGACGAAGACCAGCCAGCCGAAGAACCAGACGACGTTGCCGAGGCCGCCTCGCAGCGGCCGGACCGTCTCGAAGAACACCGCCGCAGCGGCGGTCACCGCCAGGACCGGCAGCGCGATCAGCACGAACGGCACCAGCAACCCGACCGGATCGACGGCCCGGGACTCACCACGCACCAACTGCATCATCAGTGCCGTACCGGCCAAGGCCAGCAGCATCGAGCCGAACACCATCAGGTTGCTGAGCCACTTTCCGGCCAGGTAGGTGGCCATCCGCAGTGGCGTCGCGGCCAGCAGTTGGCCGACCCGGGTCTGCTCGTCGCGGGCCACGGCGTTGCGTACGACGTAGAACCCGCCAAGGGTGAGCCAGAGCATGCCGGCGAGGGCGGTCACCGTACCGACGTAGGCGCTGTCGTAGACGCCCCGGAAGTTGCCGGCGTTCAGGATCACCCAGCGTCCGTCCACAGCCGGCGCCGCCAGGTAGCCCAGGCCGATCGCGGACACCAGGATCGCCAGGTACGCCGGGCGGCGTACCCGCTCGCGGAAGTCGGCCACGGCGAGCGCGCCGAGTACACCCGGCCTCATCGGGGCACCGCCGGCAGTTCGCCGGTGCTCGCCCCTGATCCGGGAACCACACCGAGGTAGACGTCCTCCAGGTCCGGTGGCACTGCGATCGCGTCGGCGGTGGGCGGCCCGCCCGACAGTAGCCGGACCCGTACGCCGGCGGTGGTCCGTACGGTGCGGCTGACCACGTACCGTGCCTGGAGTTGGGCCGCCTCGGCCGGGCCGACCACCGTCTCCCAGACCTGCCCGGTCATCGTGCCCAGCAACTCCTCCGGGGTGCCCCGGCGCCGTAGCCGCCCCTGCGCCATGATCGCGATGTCGTTGGACACCGACTCGATGTCGGAGACGATGTGGGTGGAGAGCAGCACGATACGGTCGGCCGCCAGATCACTGAGCAGGTTGCGGAACCGCACCCGCTCCTCCGGGTCCAGCCCGGCGGTCGGCTCGTCGACGATGATCACCCGAGGGTCGGCCAGCAGGGCCTGGGCGATGCCGACCCGGCGCAGCATGCCGCCGGAGTACCCGCCCAGTGGCCGCTTGGCCGCCTCGGTCAGGTTGACCAGTTCCAGCAGTTCGTCGATACGGCTGCGGGCGGACCGGGCGGACAGTCCCTTGACCGCCGCCAGGTAGGACAGGAACTCCCGGGCGGACAGGTGGGGGTAGACACCGAAGTCCTGCGGGAGAAAGCCCAGCGTCTGCCGTAGCTCGTTCGGCCGGGCCACCACGTCGGTGCCGTTGAACAGGATCCTCCCGCTGCTCGGCCGGGTCACCGTCGCGGCGATCCGCAGCAGGGAGGACTTGCCCGCCCCGTTGGGTCCGAGCAGGCCCAGCAGCCCGGTCCCGATCCGCAGGGTCAGTCCGTCGATGGCCCGCTTCTGCCCCCGATAGACCTTCGTGACGTCGATCAATTCCAGTTGCACGTTCTGCTCCCTATCCGGCTTTCCGTACCGTGGCGTTGCCGTTCTCGGCCACCGCGGTGACCACCCGGGGGCTCGCCGGATCGTTCGGCACGGCCGACTTCGCCGTACCGGTGTCGCTGGTGGTGGTGACCCGATAGGTCTCGGCCCCCGCCGGGAGGGTGACCTTGACCGGGCCGGTGCTGGACCGGGCCTCGACCCGGGTCGGCGCGGCGGCGAACGACAGGTCGATGCCGCCATCGGTCGCCTCGGCGGTGACCTCGGCCGACCGGGACCCGGTGACCGTGATGTTCGCGTCGGAGCCGGTCAGCCGCAGCTTGCCGGACGGGTCCTCGACCCGCATCCAGTTGTCCGTCACCCTGATCGTCAGGTCGCCGGGGATCGCCACGGCCCGCACCGGCGCACCGTCGCTGCGCACCTCCACCGCGACCCCCGGCGGCACCTTGACGATGTGCCGCCCGCCACAGTTGATGACCAGGCCACTACAGGTGATCGTCAGCTTCAGCGTGCCGTCGGTCAGCGACCAGGTCGCGTTCTTCCCGGTGGCGGCCTTGCCGGTGAGCGACCGCTGCACCTCGACCGCCTCGCTGGTGCCGGCCACCAGGCGCAGGTCGGCGAGGCTGTTCTCGATGGTCAGCTTCGGGCCGGAGAACGGGAAGCTCTGCGTGTCCTCCCGTTGCTCGTCCCGCGCCGCCAGGTCACTGCAACCGGCCGCGCCGACCAGGGCCGCCACGACGGCGGGGACCAACAGCAGCCGACCCGCCCCGCGTCCTACCGGCAGACCGGTACGCCCCTGCGCTCGTTCAGGCAGTCGCCCTCGGTCCTCTGTTGTCTCCGGCATCACGAATGCCGCCTTTCTGCTGCTCCAACAACGCCGGTTCAGCAGACCAGTCGGGGGGTGGTGTGGGCACTACCAGCAGTTCCCCAAACCGAGGTAGAGCCAGGCATACCCGCTGGCTACGCGCAGGTGGCTGGGCTTCCGGCCAGGCGAGGGCCTAACCTGCCTCGGGTGGACACCCCGGATTCCAGGACAGCACTGGAGGCGATCGGCAGACGACGCCTCCTGCGCAGCGCGTGGCCATGGCGGTCCCTGGCCTACCTGGTGACCGCCCTGCCTCCGGTGTTCACCGCAGTCGTCCTGATGGCCGTCCTCGGGCTCCCCTGGGCTGTGCTCCTGCGCTGGTTGGGCACCCGTGCCGATCAGCCCCTCGGCGAACTGCTCTTCCTCGCCCTGCTCGGCACCGGGCTGATCGTGACCGTCGGTCCGCTGGGGGCGATGCCGTTGGCCGCGCTGGAACGGTCGCGGCTACGCCTCATCGACCACCGGCCGGTCACCGCCGGGCACCGCCCACCGCCGGAGGCCACCCCCTGGGCGTGGCTGCGGACCCGTTACACCGAGGCGGCCACCTGGCGCGAACTGGGCTACCTCTGTCTGATGGCCACCGTGGTCCCGGCGCTGTACGGCGTCGTCGGGCTGGTGGTGCTGCTGCTCGGGGTGTACGTGGTGAGCCCGTTCCTGGTCCACGACGGTGAACCGGTGGCGCTCGGCTTCGGAGAGATCACCACCATCGGTGGGACCCTGCCGTACGCGATCATCAGCCTGCTGCTGCTGCCGACGCTGGTGCCGTACCTGCTGACCGGCCTGGCCGGGGTGCACGGCGCGTTGGCGCGGACGCTGCTGCACGGCGGCTCCGACGAGGGGCTCCGCGCCGAACTGGTCGAGGTGTCCCGGTCCCGGGCCCGGCTGGTGGCCGCCTTCGAGGCGGAGCGCCGCCGGATCGAGCGGGACCTGCACGACGGAGCCCAGCAGAGACTGGTCAGCCTGACCCTGCAACTGGGGTTGGCCCGGCTCGACCTGCCGCCCGGCTCCGCCTCGGCACAGGCCGTGGCCACCGCACATGAACAGGCGAAGCAGCTCATGGCCGAGTTGCGCGAACTCATCCACGGCATCCATCCGCAGGTGCTCACCGACCGTGGGCTCACCGCCGCGGTACAGGAACTCGCCACCCAGGCCGCGATCGAGGTGGTAGTGCACGGTGAACTGCCCGGACGGTTGCCGGACCACATCGAGGCGACGGCCTACTTCGTGGTCGCCGAGGCGCTGACCAACGTCGCCAAGCACAGCGCCGCCACCCGCGCGACCGTGACCGTGCACCGGCATGGTGACCAGCTCGTCCTTGAGGTCGACGACAACGGCCGGGGTGGGGCCGACCCGGCACAGGGCACCGGTCTCACCGGCCTGGCCGACCGGATCGCGGTGGTCGACGGAAGAATGTTGCTGTCCAGCCCGGTCGGTGGACCGACCCGACTACGTGTGGAGTTGCCGTGCGGCTAGACCAGACCCCGATCCGAGTGGTCCTCGCCGAGGACGGTGTGCTGCTGCGCGAAGGGCTCGCCGGGCTGCTGACCCGGTTCGGGTTCGAGGTCGTCGCTGCGGTCGGCGATGCCGAGGCCCTCCTGCGGGCCGTTGCCGAGCATCGTCCTGACCTCGTCGTAACCGACATCCGGATGCCACCGGACCACACCGACGAGGGGCTGCGGGCCGCCGTACAGCTCCGCCGCGCCTATCCGGGGCTCGCTGTCGTCGCACTCAGCCAGTACGTGCAGCAGAGCTACGCCGCCGACCTGCTGGACTCCGGCGACGGGTGCCGGGTCGGCTACCTGTTGAAGGACCGGGTGGTCGACGTCGAGGAGTTCGTCACCGCACTCCGTCAGGTGGTCGACGGGGGCACCGTGGTCGATCCGCAGGTCGTACGTCAACTGCTGCGTCGGCGTAGCGATCCGTTGGCGTCACTGTCCGCCCGGGAACGTGAGGTGCTGGCGCTCGTCGCCGAGGGACACTCCAACGCCGCGATCGCCAGGCTGCTCGTCGTCACGGAGGCGGCGGTCGGAAAACACGTCGGCAACATCCTCGCCAAGCTCAGCCTCCCGCCGACCGACGACAGCAACCGCCGGGTCCTCGCGGTCCTGGCCTATCTGCGCAGCGGCGACGGCACCGCCCGGTAGCCCACAGGGGGAAACCGGCGGTCCCGACTCAGGGCCTCGCCGGCTGGTCGCCCAGTATGCTGCCCCGCTGCGCGGCCCAGTCCAGCGAGTGCCGGATGCCCTCCTCGACGGAGAGTTCCGGCCGCCAGTCGAGCAGCGCGGACGAACGGTCGCTCCGGGTGTACGAGCCGGCCGAGTCGCCGGGGCGGGGGTCGGTTTCGCGTACCCGCAGCGGCCGGTCCGCGACGGATCGGAAGGCGGCGACGAACTCCCGGACGGTGGTGCCGTTCCCGCTGCCGAGGTTGATGGACTCGTGGGACCGGGGCCCCCCGACCGGCAGGATCTCGTCGAAGCGCCGCAGCGCCTGGACGTGCGCCCGGGCCAGGTCCCAGACGTGGATGTAGTCGCGGATTCCCGATCCGTCGCGGGTGGGCCAGTCGACCCCGGTGATCAGGAACTCCCCGTCGTCCTCCAGCGCGGTGATCAGCTTGCCGAGTACGTGGCTGGGGCGACTGACCTGTAGGCCGGTACGAAGTTTGGGATCCGCGCCGATCGGGTTGAAGTAGCGCAGTGACAGGGCCCGTAGCGAGGTGGCCGCGGCGGTGTCCGTCAACACCTGCTCCATCATCACCTTGCTCCGGGCGTACGGGCTCGTCGGGGCGAGTGGGGAGGTCTCGTCGACGGAGAAGTCGTCGCCCGGCTGGTAGATCGCGGCCGAGGAGCTGAACAGGTAGCGCTCGCAGCCGTTGCGCAGCACGTGCTCGATGAAGTCGATCGACTTGGCCACGTTCTCCCGGTAGTAGCGCAGGGGCTGCTCGACCGACTCCGGCACCACGATCAGCGCGGCGGTGTGCACTACCGCTGCGATCCCGGGATGCTCCGCGAAGATCCGGTCGACCAGCGGGCCGTCGGCGATGTCGCCCTGATAGAAGATCCGATCCCGGGTGAACTCGATCCGGCCGGTGGCGAGGTTGTCCAGGATGACCGGTTCCAGGCCCTCGTCGAGGCACGCCGAGGCCACCGTACTGCCGATGAAGCCCGCGCCACCGGCCACCAGTACCTTCACGCCCACCTCCGCATCCCACCATGTTCCGCGCTCAACGTACCGGACCGGGACTCGACACCCGCCCGACCTGCTGTGGCCCGGAGCACACACCACCCTTACACGCTACGGTTACCGACGAGTAGCATTCGGGGGAACGCCCGTGCCGGCGACCTTCATTCGGTCCGTAGTGCCGCCTGTCGGCGCGGAGGCCGAATCATGGTCGAAAAGGAGGCTCCAGTGCCCCGTGAAGTCCGGGATGTCGTCTTCGTGGACGGCGTCCGCACCCCGTTCGGCAAGGCGGGTGGCATGTACGCCAACACCCGCGCCGACGACCTGGTCATCCGCTGCATCCGTGAACTGCTGCGACGCAACCCCCAGTTGCCGCCCGAGCGGGTCGAGGAGGTGGCCATCGCCGCCACCACCCAGATCGGTGACCAGGGCCTGACCATCGGCCGTACCGCCGCGCTGCTGTCCGGCCTGCCCAAGACCGTCCCCGGTTACTCCATCGACCGGATGTGCGCCGGTGCGATGACCGCCGTCACCACCGTGGCCGGCGGCATCGCCATGGGGGCGTACGACGTCGCCATCGCCGGCGGGGTCGAGCACATGGGCCGTCACCCGATGGGTGAGGGCGTCGACCCCAACCCGCGCATCCTGGCCGAAAAGCTGGTCGACCCGTCCGCGCTGGTGATGGGCGCGACCGCGGAGAACCTGCACGACCGGGTTCCGCACATCACCAAGGAGCGGACCGACGCGTTCGCCCTGGCGTCCCAGCAGAAGACCGCCAAGGCGTACGCCAACGGCAAGCTCCAGCCCGACCTGGTCCCGGTAGCCGTCCGTGACCCGGAGACCGGCTGGGGGCTGGCATGCGTCGACGAGGCCCCCCGGGACACGTCGCTGGAGAAGTTGGCCACCCTCAAGACGCCGTTCCGCCCGCACGGCAAGGTCACCGCAGGTAACGCCGCCGGCCTCAACGACGGCGCGACCGCCAGTCTGCTGGCCGCCGAGGACGTCGCCCGCGAACTGGGTCTGCCGATCGCGATGCGGCTGGTGTCGTACGGCTTCGTCGGGGTGGAGCCCGAGGTGATGGGCGTCGGCCCGATCCCGTCCACCGAGAAGGCGCTGCGGATCGCCGGACTCGGCATCGACGACATCGGCCTGTTCGAGCTGAACGAGGCGTTCGCCGTACAGGTGCTGGCCTTCCTCGACCACTTCGGCATCGCCGACGACGACCCCCGGGTCAACCAGTGGGGCGGCGCGATCGCCATCGGCCACCCGCTGGCCTCCTCGGGCGTGCGGCTGATGACCCAGCTCGCCCGGCAGTTCGCCGAGCACCCCGAGGTGCGCTACGGACTCACCGCCATGTGCATCGGCATCGGCATGGGCGGCACGGTCATCTGGGAGAACCCGAACTGGGAGGGCAACAAGTGAGTGACATGTCTCCCTCGGCAACCGCCGCGATCCACAACCCGAACGAGGTCGTGACCAAGGCGCTGCTACGCCTGGTGAACGTACCCGGCCTGGACCGTCCGGCCGCACTGATCACGCTGGACAACGGCTTCGACCACAAGAAGCCCAACTCGCTCGGGCCGGCCGGTCTGGCCAGCCTGGACAGCGCGATCACCGAGGCGCTCGCCGCCGAGCCGGCGTTCGTCGCGATCACCGGTAAGCCGTACATCTTCTGTGTCGGCGCGGACCTGACCGGCATGCCGCTGATCACCACCCGCGAGCAGGCGCTGGAAATCGGGCGGCTGGGCCACCGGGTCTACGCCCGACTCAGGGACAGCACCGTACCGACGTTCGCGTTCGTCAACGGCGCGGCGCTGGGCGGCGGCCTGGAACTGGCGCTGCACTGCCACTACCGGACCGTTTCCGGTGGCGCGGCGGCGCTGGCCCTGCCCGAGGTCTCCCTCGGGCTGGTTCCCGGCTGGGGTGGCACCCAGCTGCTGCCCAACCTGATCGGCATCCCGATGGCCGCCCAGATCATCATCCAGAACCCGCTCACCCAGAAGACGCTCAAGCCGAAGCAGGCCGCCGAGTTCGGCATCGCCGACATCCTGCTGGAGCCGGCCGACTTCCTGGAGCGTTCCCTGGAGTGGGCCGCCGGAGTGGTCAAGGGCGAGATCACCGTGTCCCGGCCCGAGGTCGACAAGGACATGTGGGACGGCGTGCTCTTCTTCGCCAAGCACCAACTCGACCAGCGGCTGCACGGTGCGGTGCCGTCCGCGAACCGGGCGCTGGAGCTGCTCGGCCTGGCCAAGGAGGCGTCGTTCGCCGACGGCACCGCCGCCGAGGACGAGGCCCTGGCCGACCTGTTGATGAGCGAGGAACTGCGCAGCAGCCTCTACTCCTTCGACCTGGTCCAGCGCCGGGCGAAGCGACCGGTCGGCGCACCGGACAGGGAGCTGGCCCGCAAGGTCACCAAGGTGGGCATCGTCGGTGCCGGCCTGATGGCCTCCCAGCTCGCGCTGCTCTTCGCCCGTCGGCTCCAGGTGCCGGTGGTGCTGACCGACCTGGACCAGGCCCGGGTCGACGCCGGTGTGGCGTACGTACACAAGGAGATCGACAAGCTGCTCGGCAAGGGCCGGCTCGACGAGGGTACGGCGGCCAAGCTGCGCGGCCTGGTCACCGGCTCGGTGGACAAGTCCGTCTTCGCCGACGCGAACTTCGTCATCGAGGCCGTCTTCGAGGACCTGTCGGTCAAGAAGCAGGTTTGGGCCGAACTGGAGCAGATCGTCTCCCCGGAGACGGTGCTGGCGACGAACACCTCGTCGCTGTCGGTCAGCGCGATGGCGGCGGACCTGAAGCACCCGGAGCGGGTGGTCGGCTTCCACTTCTTCAACCCGGTCGCCGTACTGCCGCTGCTGGAGATCGTCCGGGGCGAGCAGACCGACGACGCCTCGCTGGCCACCGCCTTCGCGGTCGGCAAGGAGCTGCGCAAGTCCTGCGTGCTGGTGAAGGACGCCCCGGCGTTCGTGGTCAACCGGCTGCTGACCCGCTTCCTCGGTGAGATCTTCGCCGCGGTGGACGCGGGCACGCCGCTGGCGGTGGCCGACAGCGCGCTGGACCCGCTGGGCCTGCCGATGCGGCCACTGGCGCTGCTGCAACTGGTCGGGCCGGCGATCGCGTACCACGTCGGTGGAACGCTGCACGGGGCGTTCCCGGACCGGTTCGGGGTCAGCGACAACCTCAAGCGGATCGCCGAGGCCGGCAAGCCGATCATGGTGGACGACGAGGTCAACCCCGAGGTCGCCGCGCTGCTGGAGGTCGGCGACCAGCCGCTGACCGCCGAGCAGGTACGTCAGCGTGCCCTCGACGCGCTCGCCCAGGAGGTCCGGCTGATGCTGGACGAGGGCGTAGTGGCCGAGGCACAGGACATCGACCTGTGCATGATCCTCGGTGCGGGTTGGCCGTTCCACCTGGGCGGCGTGACGCCGTACCTGGACCGGACCGGCACCGCCGAGCGGGTCACCGGCCGGCGCTTCCTCCCCCAGGGCGTGGCCAGCCTCCCCGCCTGACGTGATGGCAAGGAGGGTCCCTTCCTATCGCTTCCTGCGCAGGAAGGGGCCCTCCTTGCATCTACTCCGGCTGGCGGAGGTTCTTCCCGATGGTCGACCGGGTACGCCGGGTGCGGCGTACCCGGTCGACCATCGGCGAACCGTCAGCCGGCCCGCTCGGCGGCGCTACGTAGCACGCAGAACTCGTTGCCCTCCGGGTCGGCCAGCACCACCCATCCGGCACCGTCCGGTCTGCGGTGGTCGGCCACCTGGGTCGCGCCCAGCGCGATGATCCGTTCTACCTCTTCGTCCCGGGTACGGTCATCCGGCTGGAGACACATGTGCAGCCGGTTCTTGATCGTCTTTCCCTCGGGGACCTGCTGGAAGAAGACGATCGGCCCTGCTCCGTCCGTGGGCAGGAGCATCGCCTCCGGGTCGCCGGGCTGGGCGTCCGCGTGCCGGGAACAACGGAGCACCTCAGCCCAGAAGCCGGACAGGGCGTACGTGTCAGCACAGTCGAAACAGATGTTGTAGATACGGGAACTCATCGATTCTCCAGGTTGGATGAACTGCGCCCCGCGAAGAACCGGATCGTCAGCGGGAACCGAAGCGAGGCGCGGGACTGGTCATGACGAACATCGACCGCACCTCCTTCCCCTGTCACAGGCTGACAGCCGCAACCTTACCGATGCCGGCGAGCACCCACAAAACCAGTGACGCCGACCCACCGGGTCGACGTGGCACCGATCGGCATCACCGCACAGCGTTAGACGGACCGGTCCCGACCGCCGCCGGCGCGGCCAGGACCGGAGTGGTCCGGGCGGCCGGCAGGGTCACGGTGACTTCCAGCCCGCCGCCGGGCTGGGCGACGGCGTTCACCGTTCCCCCGTGCGCGTCACAGACCGCCCGTACGATCGACAGCCCGAGACCGGACCCGCGGGCCCCGGTACGTTCCCGGCCGCCCCGCCGGAACGGCTCGAACAGGCCGGGCACGTCCACCTGCTCCACCTCGAAGCCGGTGTTGCCCACCACCAGGCACACCTGCTCCGCGTCGGCGCTGGTCCGAACCCACAACCGACCGTGCAGGTGGTTGTAGCGCACCGCGTTCTCCACCAGGTTGCCAGCCAACCGTTCGAGCAGTCCCGGATCGCCGACCACCGGGGCCGGGTCCAGCTTCGTGACGACCTCGAGCTTGAGCCGGGTGGCCTCGACCCGTACCGCGGACAGCGCGGCACTCACCCCGTCCGCCAGGTCGACGGGGAGCTTGCGCCCCAGCCGACCTCCCGACTGGGCCTCGCTACGGGCCAGTACCAGCAGCGCGTCGACCAGCCCGTTGGCCCGTTCGGAGGCGTCCCGGACCACGATCCCCATCCGCCGCAGTTCGGCCACGTCCGCCTCGTCGTCGGCCAGCGTCACGTCGATCTCGGTACGCATCACCGCCAGCGGAGTACGCAGTTCGTGCGACGCGTTGGCCACGAACCGCTTCTGCGCCTCGAACGCCTCACCGATCCGGTCCAGCATCGCGTCGAAGGTGTCGGCCAGCTCCGCCACCTCGTCGTCCGTACCGGTGTAGCGGATGCGCTGGTCGAGGGTCTCCTCGCCGAGCCGCCGGGCGGTCGAGGTGACCCGGTGCAACGAGCGCAACGACCGGCCGGCTACGGCGTACGCACCCGCCACGCCGACCACACTGATCGCCAACAGGGCAACCAGCCCCTTGGCCAGCAGTTCCCGGGACGCGCTGTGGACCAGTTGCTGCTGCCACTGGCGGGCGTCCATCGTCTCGCCGTTGGCCAGCACGACCGTGTTGCCGGCGTGCAGTTCGTCGGTCGGGCGTAACGCGTCACCGACCAGTAGCCAGGCCAGCAGCACCAGGATCGCCCCGGCACCGACCAGCAGGACACCATTGAGGAGGGTCAACCGCAGTCGTAGCGTCGGCCGCAGCCAGGGGCGTCCGCGACGCAGGTGGCCGGTCATGCGCCGACCTGCCCCGGCAGCTGCCCCTCCAGCACCCGGTAGCCCGCGCCCACCACGGTCTCGATCAACGGTGGCTCACCGAGCTTCTTGCGCAGGGTCATCACGGTCACCCGGACGATCGTGGTGAACGGATCGGTGTTGGCGTCCCAGACACGTTCGAGCAGTTCCTCACTGGAGACCACCGCCCCTCGGGCCTTGAGCAGTTCCTCCAGCACCCCGAACTCCTTGCGGGTCAGGTCCACCGGTACGCCGGCGCGGGTGGCCACCCGCCGGGCCGGATCGACGACCAGGTCCGCCACCGCCAGTACGGGCGGTGCGGCCGGCGTCGCCCGCCGGCCCAGGGCCCGGACCCGGGCGACCAGTTCGTCGAAGGCGAACGGCTTGGGCAGATAGTCGTCGGCCCCCAGTTGCAGGCCCTCGACCCGGTCGGCGACCGTACCACTGGCGGTCAGCATGAGGACCCGGGTCAGGGTTCCGGAGCTGACCAGGTCGGCACAGATCTGGTCACCGTGCATGCCGGGCAGGTCCCGGTCGAGCACCAGTACGTCGTACCGGGTGACGAAGGCCATCTCGTGCCCCACGGAGCCGTCGTAGGCGACGTCCACCGCCATTCCCTTGCGGCGCAGGCCACGCACGATCGCGTCGGCGAGATTGCGCTCATCCTCGACCACCAGTACCCGCACAGCGGCCCTCCCGAGTCCGTCTCCCGAGCCCGGTGCCCCAGCGGGACCGGATTGCGTCAACGCTAGTTCGACGCTGGAAGACAACCTACTCACGGTGGCCAAACCCGCAGGCCGGCCCGCCCTCCCGGACCATTGCAAAAAATCTTCTGGTGCGGAATGCTTCGCGACATCGATCTTCAGCACGAACGGGAGTGATGGTGGAACCGGTCCAGCGCGACGTCGCCTACCGGGGCTTCCGGACCGCTGCGGACTTCGCCACCGGCACCTTCCTCGGTACGGAACTGTCCGGTTCCGGCGTCATCCTGACCGACCCGGTGGAACAGGTCGGCCACACCGACGCGGGGACCGGGATCACCGGTACCTACGACCTCGCCACCTGGACCTCCCCACCGGTCACCCCTGGCTTCACCGCCACCGAGGTGATCCCCTCCTGGACCGCGGACACCCCCGGGAACAGCTGGATCCAGGTCGACCTGCGGGGCACCACCGACACCGGTACGACGACCAGGTGGTACACCCTGGCCCGCTGGGCAGCCGACGACACCGTCATCCGGCGGGCCTCCGTACCCGGTCAGGCCGATGCCAACGGCTCCGTCGCCGCCGACACCCTGACGACGGCCAGCGGCTGCGGGGTGACCGACTGGCAACTCCGGGTCACCCTGCTCCGCCCGTCCGGTACGACGCTCACCCCGACCCTGCGCTCGGTCGGTGCCGCCGCCTCCGGCCCGGCCTGCACCGTGAGCACGCCGTCGGCGGTCACTGCGCCGGGCGCAGTGACCGGGCAGGCCGCCCCGGGCACGTCAGCCGCCGGAACCGGGTCACGCACCGCCCGGGGGCTGACCCTGGACGTGCCGGCCTTCTCGCAACGGACACATGCCGGGCACTATCCACAGTGGGGCGGTGGTGGGGAGGCCTGGTGCAGCCCCACCTCGACCTCGATGGTGCTGGCCTACTGGGGCGTCGGGCCGGTCCCCGAGGACTATGCCTGGGTGGACCGGGGGGATCCCCGGCCGATGGTCGACCACGCTGCCCGGCAGTGCTTCGACTACGCCTACCAGGGTGCGGGAAACTGGCCCTTCAACACCGCCTACGCCGGCCGGTACGGGCTGGACACCTTCGTCACCCGGTTGCGATCGCTGGCCGAGGCGGAGTCGTTCATCGCCTCGGGCGTGCCGTTGATCGTGTCCGCCTCGTACCGCAGGGGGGAGATCCCCGGTCTGGACTACGACACCAGGGGACACCTGCTGGTGCTCGTCGGGTTCACCGCGGCCGGCGATCCGGTGTTGAACGATCCGTACTCGCCGACGGATCAGACGGTGCGCAAACCCGTGGACCGGAACCGGTTCGAGGCGGCCTGGCAGGGTGCCAGCGGCGGCCTGGTCTACGTGATCCGCCCGGAGACGGTGCCGCTGCCCGCCCCACCGGCCCAGGCGAACTGGTAGCTGGACGGGTCGGCTAGGCCGGCAGTCGCCACACCATGATCGCCCCGTCGGACCGCCGACAGATCAGCACGCCGGTACCACCGTCCGGGTGGACGTAGCAGTCACCGGAGACGTCCCGTACCACCAGCACGATCCGGGCCTTCTGTTTCGCCAGATCCAGCCAGGCGATCCAGGCCCGGCCGTCCGAATCCGACCGGATGGCAGCGACGGGTCTGCCGTCGGCCACCGGGCCGGCGATGTTCCACCGGCCCAACTCACCCAGCACCCGACCGGTGTCGGAGGCCAGCACGGCCAGCATCGGAGGCCGCCGGGTCAGGTCCGCCTCGGTGGCCAGCAGGTAGCCGTCGAGCGACGAGACCATGCCCCACTTTGCGTCCGCCCACCGGTCCTTTCCGGTCGACGCGTCCACCGCCCAGATTCCACCCGATGGATGGAAGAAACACAATGAATCGCCGCAGTCGATGGGCCCGAACACCCGGTTCCGGTCTCGTTGAATCGTCCAGCGGTGCTCCAGCCGGTCCAGCCCGTACGCGGTGATCTGGTCGTTGTCGCCGGGTGCGATCAGCAGGTCACCGACGATGTAGGGCATCCGTTGCTGGTCCTCCGGCAGGCGGGGCGGCAGGTCGATCGCCCGGATCAACGCGCCCGTCGTCATCTCCCGGAGCTCCACCCGGCCCGATGGCAGTCCCACCATGATCTGCGATATCCGCTCCGTGCCGGACGAGTAGGAGAAGGACGTGGACAGCGTCGCACCGGCGGGCACCCGGTGCGACCACACGACACTGCCCGATGCCGGATCCACCGCCATCAACATGCTCGGCTGCTGGTTGCGCACCTCCCCGTCGCGCAGGAGCAGAACGTCGCCGGTGCCGATTCCGGCCAGGGTGGCCGGATGCCGCCAGGAGAGTGCACCCGTCTTCGGGTCCACGGCCGCCGTCTCGCCGGTCTCCCCCGGCTCGCGGGAGGCGGTCAGGATCAGACGTCCGCTCAACAGGCCGTAGATGGTCGGTTGCCCGACCATCGGCGGGCTCTGCCACAGCCGCCGGCCGTCCGACGCCCGGATCGCGCTGATCTGCCCTCCGTCCTCGGTCGGCTCGGAGAGGAACAGCCGGTCCCCCTCGATCGTCAACTGCGCGCCCAGTCGGGCTGGAATCACCAATTCGGGCAGGTACCGGGGCAGGGGGTCACCGGCGGTGACGACGGCCAGCAGCAGGATCAGTACCAGGATCAGCCGGGGCCACCTCAGGGACAGCCACCGGGGCAGCCTCGGCTCGGTGTCGAGCGGGACCTCGTCACGACGTTCGCCCAGCTCGATGATGACCATCGCACTTCCTCCCCAGGTCGTGCAGGTTCTGTGGACGCTACGCCAGCATCCGCAATGGTCCCGGCAAATCACCCAACATGCGCCTGTACGATGGCGCGTCGTGGCTGTCCCAGTAATCGACAATTCCTCGGATGCCGAGTCCGCGTCCACCGAACCGACCCGGTCCGGCTGGCGGCGCAGATTCCGCCCTCCGGCTCGCGCCGATCTGCTGGCCATCGGAGCGTACGTCCTTCTCGGTGTCTTCGTGTGCGCCAAGTACTGGGCAGACATCGACCACCGAGTATCTTCGCACCTACCCACCGACCACAGCTGGTTCGAATGGCTGTTCTCGCACGGGGCCTACTCGGTGCGCCATCTGGAGAACCCGCTCTTCTCACTGCGGCAGAACGCGCCCGACGGCGTCAACATGATCGCCAACACCTCGATACTGGGTGTCACCCTGCCAATGGCGCCGATCACCATGCTGTTCGGTCCGCAGGTCGCCTACGCGCTCTACCTCGGTGGGGCGCTGGCCGCGACGGCAGCCACCTCGTACTGGATGCTCTCCCGCCACCTGGTCACCTCTCGGACGGCGGCCTTCATCGGTGGGGCGTTCCTCGGCTTCGCGCCGGGTGTCATCCACCACGCCAACGGGCAGCCGAACTTCGTGTCCAACTTCCTCCTCCCGGTGATCGTCGTCCGGGTGCTACGCCTGGGTGAACCGGGCCGCTGGCTGCGCAACGGGGTGGCCCTTGGCCTGCTGGTGGCGTACCAGATCTTCATCAACGAGGAGATGCTGCTACTCACCGCGCTCGCGATGGCGGTCATCGTCGTGCTGTACGCCGTACAGCGGTGGTCGGCGATGCGGGCGCAACTTCGTACGTTCCTGCTTGCCCTCGGTGTCGGTGGCGGGCTGGCCCTGCTGCTCACCGCCTACCCGATCTGGTTCCAGTTCAACGGTCGGCAGTCCTCCCGGGGCCTACAGGATGGCGTGTTCCACAGCTGGGGCGAGGACCTGAAGGCATTCGTGACCTTCGCCCGGGACACCGTCGCCGGTTCGCCCGAGGTGGAGCAGACCATCGGATTGACCGAGCAGAACAGTTGGTTCGGCTGGCCACTGGTCATCCTCACCCTGGTCGCCATCGTGCTGCTCTGGCGGGGCTCGCTGGCCGCCCGGATCGCGGGAATCGTGGCCATCTTCTTCACCGTCGTCTCGCTCGGGCCGTACCTGCGGTTCGACGGCGAGGTGACCGAGATTCCGGGACCGTGGCACTACCTTCCCACGGACCTGCCACTGGTCGAGATGATGATGCCCACCCGGATGGCGCTGGTCGTCACCGGAGCCGTGGGTGTGCTGTTGGCCCTGGCCTGGGACCGTGTGGCGACCATGCACCAGCGCGCCGGGTCCGCCGATCCGCGTCGTCGCGGGCTGAGCTTCGTCGGGTACGCGGCCGTCCTGCTGGCCGTACTGCCGCTGTTCCCCCGGCCCCTGCCGGCCCAGCACGTCGACGCACCTCCGAAGTTCATCACCTCCGGCGCGTGGCGGCCGTACGTGCCGGACGGACGTACGCTCGTGCCGGTGCCGATCCCCAGCAACGTGCACGGCCTGTCGACGTTGCGGTGGAGCGCCCTGACCGGGCACGAGTTCCCGGTGCCCGGCGGCTACTTCATCGGCCCCGGGCCGGCGGGTGAGGGCATGTTCGGAGCACCGACCCGACCGACCACCGGTCTGATCTACACGACCATGGACCGCGACGAGGTCCCGCCGATCACCGAGGAAAACCGGCAACAGGCGCTCGAGGACCTACGCTACTGGCGGGCCTCGGTGGTGGTGCTCGGCGAGCATCCGGACGCCGAGGTGCTACAGCGGCTGATGACCGAACTGCTGGGTCCGGGGCAACGGGTCGACGACGTCTGGCTCTGGGACGTACGTCCTCAGGTGCCGTAACGACTCCCTGCCCGGGGCAGCAGGTCCGGTTCCGCTGCTCTGCTTCCGTATCCGAGACGGGTGCCGTCCGATCGTCGGACGGCACCCGTTCGGCTCTGCCCGTAGGTGGCCGCAGCACCGGTCGGTCGACCTGGGCGCACAACCGAGGCAGCTCGACAGCCTCTGCACCAGGCTCCCCGACCGAGTGCCCGGAAGGTCCCGGCGGGAAGCGTGATCCCGGTGAGAGTGACCTCGTCAGCCCACCCGGTCCCGTACGTCCCACACCCACGCACCGGAGATCTCCCGGCTCGGCCCGAGCAGCCGGTCGACGGTCTCCTTGACCGGATAGCCGTTGTGCAGACCGCCCTGCACCACGATCGCCGCCCGCCAGTGCCGCAGGTCCTCGATCGCCTGTCGACGGTGCTCGTCGGTGATCTCGGGGACCCGCCCGGTACGGGCCACCTCACCGAGCAGCACCGCCGTCGGACGATCGACCGGTCCCCACCGGGCGGTACGGTCGTCCGGCCCGGTGGGGCCGATGAAGTAGCCGCCCGGTGCGGTGAACGCCAACCCGGTACGGGCCGACCAGAGCATGCCGGCCGTCGCCTCCCCACCACCGGTCGGCGGGACCGGCACGAGGGTACGCCCCGGTGGTACGTACGATCGCCATTCCCCGCTGGCAACGAAGTCCGGGACGGGCCACACCGGGTCGGCCCGGATGGGTGTGGGTGCCAACGGCAGCAACACGGCGACGACCGCACCGGTCCAGAGCAGCCGGATCGGCACCCGCGCGGGTGCGGCGGCGGGCGCCGGGGTGGACGTCGGATCAGCGTCGGGCACCCGACGGTGGACCTGGTCGATGGAGATGGCGATCAGGATCGCCACGACCGGGATGCAGATGAGCGGAAAGCGGGCCGGCACCGCCAGATCGATCAGGGGAAGTCCGGCAATCAGCCGGTAGGGTCCCGGAACTCCGGTGGCCACGCCGTTGAACCGGATCTCCGACCCCAGCGACAGCGCCGCGAAGATGAGCCCACAGACCGCGACCGCCTTGACCATCGGACGACGCCACAGCCAGATCACCACGACCGCGCAGAGCACGATGAGGGCCAACCCGAAGAAGGAGTTCTCCTCGGTCGGGTTCGGTGACAGCAGGCGGGAGGCCTGTTCGTGGCCGGTGATCGACTGCCGGCCCGTGGTGGTGAACGAGCTCAGGTCGAGCGCGTACGCCTCCTTGTTGAACGGCAGTCCCCGGTAGTGGCCCGGCCCGAAGAACTGGTACCACAGCGGATAGGCCAGCAGCACCAGTGCCGTCCCCGCCCCGACCGCCAACCGGCCGAGGACCGCCTTCACCATGCGCCGTGCCGCCGTCCGGTCGGCCACCGCGTACGCGATCGTGAACACGCCGCAGGCCAACGCCAGGAAGAGCAGCACCTCCTCGGCAAGGAACACCTGGTAGCTCACCAGCAACCCGAGCAGCAGCCCCTGCCGGAGCACCCGGCCGGTCCCGGGACTGAACACGATCCACAGAATGGCCGGCACCAGGAACTGGGCGATCATGTGCAGGTGCCCGCCGGCCTGCGAGATCATGCCGGGCGCGAAGCCGCAGAACAGCCCGCCGACCGCAGCGGCGAACCGGGACCGGACCAGCCGGCGGGACAACAGCAGGTACCACCCGGCGGAGGTCCCCGCCAGGGACAGGATCATGGCCAGTACGAACGTGGCCTGCGAGCCGAACAACAGGGTCACCGGGGTCAGCGGGATGCCGAACCCGAGCACCGAGATGTTCGCCATCAGGTTGATCCCGTCCGGCGCGTTGAGCTGGCTGCTGTAGAACGGGTTCTCCCAGTCGGTCACCGCCCGGGCGGCCCTGGCCAGCATCCACTCCAGCAGCATCTGGTCGTTCTCCATGTGGACCATCCGCTCGGGATGCCACAACCGCCCGGTGCTGTAGAGCGCGGCCAGCAGGTAGCCACAGATCACCGCCGCGTCCGTACGCCATCGCCGGAACGCCCGGGCACCACGCCGCAACCAGATGCCGGGTCGGCCCCATGCGCCGAACCGCCACCGTCCACGCCCACCACTGGCGGGGGTCGCGGTATCGGAGACCGCGACCCCGCTGGCGTTTCGCGTGGCTGGTTCAGCCACGGTCACCCGTACGTGTAACGGCCACCACCGGTGGACGTACGGCGCCCGGCCGACTCATCAGACCTTCCTGCCGGTCAACTCGCGGACGTCCCAGAGCCAGACGTCGGACTGCCGTCGGGCCGGGCCGACCAGTTGCTCGACGGTACGACGCAGCGGTTCCACGTTCTGCTGGCTCAACGGCAGCACCAGGATCGCCGTGTTCCAGTGCCGCAGTTCGTCCAG
This sequence comes from Micromonospora sonneratiae, assembly GCF_042679305.1. Lineage (NCBI taxonomy): Bacteria > Bacillati > Actinomycetota > Actinomycetes > Micromonosporales > Micromonosporaceae > Micromonospora > Micromonospora sonneratiae. Next base: position 19,053 of record NZ_JBHTMP010000002.1, read on the forward strand.
TGCCCGGCGACGCTGCCGTTCCGACAGCTTGGGAACCCGACCCGTGGTAGCCACCTCCTCCAGGATGCTCTCCAGACCGTTGGGCCGCCCACCGAACCGGCCCGGATCGCCGGTGTTCCCGTTGCGCGGGGCCAGGAAGTAGCCACCCGGAATCTTGAAGTCCAGGTTGGTCGACGCCGCCCACCGCATGCTGTGCGTCGCGCCCATCGCCGGTACCGGCACCGCCACCAGTGTCTGGTCCTCCGTCACGTACGGCCGCCACTGGCCGGAGGTGATGAACTTCGGCACCGGGGGCCGGGAGCCCACCTTCAACGGCATCGGCAGGATCGGCACGAACGCGATGGCCAGCGCCGCCGCCAACACACCACGCAGGGCACGGCGGTTGGCCACCTCCAGGCGCCAGGCCCGGTCGACGGCGAGGGCCAGTAGCAGCGCCACGGTCACACTGGTGATCATCCCGAACCGGGTCGGTACCACCGCGTCCAGCAACGGCGCCTTGACCAGCAGTTCCCACGGGCCCCAGATGAGTTCCCGGTCCCAGTAGGAGATCCGCTCACCGAGGGACAGCACCGCGAAGAACGCACCGGTGAACGCCAACGCCCGGACGATCATCTCACGGCGCAGCCAGACCACGATCGCCACGACGATCAGTGCCAGCCCCCAACCGAAGAACGCGTTCTCCTCGGAGTAGTTGGGCGCGAGGTTGGCGTTGGCGCGTTCGTTGCCGCCGATGGTCGGTGAACCCGGGCTGAAGAAGGCGGCCAGGTCGTTTCCGTAGTCCTGCACCGCGTCGCTCAGGCCGTGGTACGCCTGCGGGCCGGCGAACTGCACGTAGAGCGGGTACGCCAGCAGCGCACCGGCGAGGACCGCGCACACCGCGACCCCGATGCCCAGTGGCCGCCAGGCCGTCAACCACCGCCGGGGCTGCTGCACCAGTACGGCCAGGAGGAACACCCCGCAGGCCATGGCGGTGAAGAGCAGGATCTCCTCGTTGATGAATGCCTGGTAGGTGACCAGGAGCGCCAGCACGATCCCGTCGCGGATCGGCCGGGTCGAGCGGGTCAGCAGGATGACCCGCCACACGATGAACGGCAGCAGGAACTGCGAAATGATGTTCGGGTGCCAGTTGGCATGGGACAGCATCGCCGGAGAGAACCCACAGAACCAACCGCCCACGATCGCGGCGACCGGGTTGCTGACCACATGCCGCGAGATCACGTAGTACCAGGCCGAGGCGGTTCCGGCGAGGCCCAGGGTCACCAGCACCACGAACGAGACGGCGGGCCCGAAGAGCAGGGTCACCGGCACCATGGGAATGCCCAACGCCAGGATGGCGGTGTTGGCCATCAGGTTGACGCCGTCGGGATAGTTCAGTTGCTCGGTGAAGAACGGAAACTCGCCGTGCAGCACCACACGCACCGAATGGGCGAGGAAGTACTGCACCTGGGCGGGGTCGCTGCTGTAGAGCGAGGCGACCCGACCGGCCGGGTCGATCCAGATCTGGCTGGTCGTCCAGAGTGCGGTGAGCAGGAAGAAGCCGTACACGGCGACGTCACGCCGCCAGGTCGGCCAACGCGGGCTCCGGGTGGTCGGCGCGTCGTCGGCACCCGACGACCGGGCCGGCTGTCCAGCTGGACCGGACGCCTCCCTGTGCCCGGCTCCGGATCCGGTCCCGGATTGCGTCTTTCCAGTTCCGGATTGATCCTGCCCGGTCCCGGACGGGGAATCCGGTACAGGCATCGGACTCTCATCGATGGCCGCAGAGCCATCGGACTCGGGCAATTCCGGACCGGGTGTATTTTCGAGACGGGACTCGGGAGGCGTCACAGTCGGCGGAGTCTACCGGAGCGCCTACGGTAGACCTGAGTCGCGTGACGCCGCCACCGGAGCTCTCCAGAACCTGCTCCACGGCCGGTAACAACGAGCTTACCCCCCATGGAGCCGAGCTTACCTAGGTCGCACCCGTGCGCCGTGCGAGATCTCGTACGATGTGGCTTCCGCTTAGGCAGTCGGATTGATCGGGGGCGCAGGTGGGTTCAGTCCGTCGTCGCGGCTGGATGGGCGTCGCGTTGACGCTGGGGCTCTTCGCGGCAGGTTGTGGTCCGATCGCGGAACGACAGACACCAACCCTGCGGACCGGCTACGACACTCTCGACGGCACCCTGCAGGTCTGGCCGGCCCGGGGTGGACTCATGGCCGACGCCGGGGCCACCGCAGCGGTCACGGAAGCCGTGCGCAACTGGCGTTCGCCGATCGACGACCGGGTACATCTGCCCTCCTCGGGCATCCTCTGGCTCGGCGAGGTGGACGGTGCGCCACTGGCACTGGTCGCGGCCAGCGTTCCCGGCGAGGCCGCCTCCTGGCTCCTGCAACTCACCCGTAAGGGCACCGGGTTCGAGGTGAGCCGCTCCGCGCAGTACACCGACCCGGGCTACCTGGTCTACTCCGACGTGCTTCCGGTGCAGTTGCCGACCGGTCGACGCTATCTGACCTCCACCCGGGTACAGCGTCTGGTCGGACCGGAGAACAAGGCACTGACCATCACCGATGGTCTCACCGCTCCGGTGGAGGTCCCCACCTGCACGGCCGTCCCGCTCACGGCGACCCTGATCACCACCGAGTCGTTGCCGAACGGCAAGTCCGACCGGCTGCTCGACCTCGGCACCGCGGTCGACTCCCCGCGCTATCCGCTGGTGGGTGACGACTCCGGGTCCGGTCGCCGGGTCCTCGAGGGGCTCGACACCTGCACGTTGACCGCGAAGACCGGACCGTTCGGCAGCATCCCGCAACGCCGTGGCGACCGGGAGGAGCCCAACTCCGTACCCGAGTCGTGGCCGATCGACCGGATCGCCACCCGGTCGCTGGGTACCATCTCGCTGCCCGGGGAGAAGCCCGGCCAACTCGACCAACTGACCTGGCACACGGATGCGGGCAACATGAGCGCCGTCATCTTCCGGCCGGCGGAGGGTACGCCCGTGGTGTCGGTCGCGGATCGCCTCGATCCGCTGCAGTCCTATCCGCTGGCCGTCGGCGACCGTCAGCTGGTCGTCCTGACCTGGAAGGCCGGCTCGGAGAGCACGCTGTCGGTGCCACCGGAGACGCCGTTGCTGGTCGACAACGCCGGCCTGGCCGTGGTGCCCAGGCCAGCCACCGCGGAGACGGTCAGTCTGGCCACGCCGGACAAGACCTACTACCGGTCGATCGGCGGCAAGATCCGCGACTGACGACGGGCGCGCCGGACGGTTTCCCGTCCGGCGCGCCCGGTCTCGTACGTATCGTGCCGGTGTGCCGTGATCAGGCGTGTCCGGCGGCCCGCTTGCCCCGGCTGCCGTTGGCCGTCACCGGGACCGGCTCGACCGCCTCGTCCAGCCGCGAGATCCAGCCGGTGACGTCCCGGGCCACGTCCTGCGCGGTCAGCCCGAGGTCGGCGAGGATCTGCGCACGGGTGCCGTGCGGCTGCCAGACCGCCGGCACGCCGAGGTCACGTACCGGGACGTGCACATCGGCGTCCCGCATCGCCTTGGCCAACGCGTCGCCCACACCGCCGGTGCGTACGCCGTCCTCCACGGTCACCACGAGGCGGTGCGAGCTGGCCAGCTTGACCAGTTCCGGCGAGACCGGCCGCACCCAGCGCGGGTCGACCACGGTGACGCCGTAGCCGTGCTCGGCGACCCGGGCGGCCACCTCGACGCCCAGCTGACCGAACGCACCGACCGCCACCAGCAACACGTCGGCACGGGCCGACTCGGCCAGTACGTCGACCGCGTGTGCGGTGCCCGCCCCGATCCGGCGTACGGCGGGCAGGTCCGCAGCGACCGAGCCGGTCGGGAAGCGCAGGATGGTGGGGCCGTCGTCGACGGCGACCGCCTCGCGCAACTCCTCCCGTAGGGTCGCGGCATCACGCGGGGCGGCCAGGCGCAGGCCGGGCACCACCCCGAAGACCGACATGTCCCAGATGCCGTAGTGACTCGGCCCGTCCGGGCCGGTGATGCCGGCGCGGTCCAGCACGAACGTCACCGGCAGCTTGTGCATCGCCACGTCGAGCAGCACCTGGTCGAAGGCACGGTTGAGGAAGGTCGCGTAGACCGCCACCACCGGGTGCAGGCCGCCCAGCGCGAGGCCGGCCGCCGAGGTGGCCGCGTGCTGCTCGGCGATGCCGACGTCGTAGACCCGTTCCGGGTACTTGCGGGCCAGCGCGGCGATGCCGGTCGGCTCGGCCATCGCGGCGGTGATCCCGACCACGTCCGGCCGCTCGTCGGCGATCGCCACCAGTTCGTCGGAGAAGACGTGCGTCCACTTGACCGACGGCGCGGCCAGCAGCTTGCCGGTCTCGACGTCGAACGCGCTGCTCGGGCCGTGCAGGCAGTCGGCCTCGTCCTCCTCGGCCGGCCGGTAACCGTAACCCTTGCGGGTCACCGCGTGCACGATGACCGGGCCACGGAAGCCCTTGGCCGCCCGCAGCGCCGACTCGACCGCGCCCAGGTCGTGGCCGTCGACCGGGCCGACGTACTTGATGCCCAGGTCCTCGAACATGGCCTGCGGGGCGACCGCGTCCTTGATGCCCTTCTTGACGGCGTGCAGCACCTCGTACATCGGCTTGCCGACCAACGGGGTCGACCCGAGGGCGTCCTTGACCGTGTCGAGGATCTTCTCGTAGCCGGGGCTAAGCCGCAGCGAGGACAGGTGGTCGGCCAGGCCGCCAATGGTCGGGGCGTACGACCGGCCGTTGTCGTTGACCACGATGACCAGCGGGTTGCGGGCGGTGGCGATGTTGTTCAGCGCCTCCCAGCACATGCCCCCGGTCAGCGCCCCGTCACCGACGACGGCGACGACGCTGCGCTGCTCGCCGCGCAGGGCGTACGCCTTGGCCAGCCCATCGGCGTAGGAGAGCGCGGTCGAGGCGTGGGAGTTCTCGATGATGTCGTGTTCGCTCTCGGCCTGGCTCGGGTAGCCGGACAGGCCACCGCGCTGGCGGAGCTTGTCGAAGCCGTCCAGCCGCCCGGTCAGCATCTTGTGTACGTACGACTGGTGCCCGGTATCGAACAGGAAGCGGTCCCTGGGCGAATCGAAGACCCGGTGCATCGCGAGGGTCAGTTCGACCACCCCGAGGTTGGGCCCGAGGTGTCCACCGGTGCGCGACACCTTCGCGACCAGGAAGTCCCGGATCTCAGCGGCGAGGACGTCCAAATCCTCGGCAGACATCCGCTTGACGTCCTGCGGACCGCGGACCGTGGCCAGCAACCGGCCGTGGTTGGCCGAGCCCTCTTCAACACTCATGACGGGAGAGTCTATCGGCCCTAGCCGAGACCGCAGTCCGAGCCGAGATCATCTTCACCAATCCCTCGCATTCCCCGAGCGGACAACCTGTTCGGAACCGTTCCGAACAGCCGGTGAGCTTCCCCACCCGCAGCCGTCCCGGACGGCCGGCTACGGCACCAGCAGTCCGACCAGTTCCACGTGCTGGGTCATCGGGAAGAGGTCGTAACCGCGTAGCGCGACCAGCCGCCAGCCCGCATCGCGGAACGTCCGTACGTCCCGGGCGAAGGCAGCCGGATCACAGGCCACGTACGCCACCGCCCGTGCACCGGAATCGGCCACCGCCCGGGTCACCGGGCCGCCCGCTCCGGTGCGCGGCGGATCGAGCACCACCAGGTCGACCGGGCCGGTCACCCGACGACGCGCCAGAGCCGTCTCCACCCGGGCCGACACCACCTCGACCTGCGGCAGGTCACGCAGGTTCTCCCGGGCCGCCGCCACACCGGGCGGCGCCGCCTCGACCAGGGTGACCCGCCCGGTCGGGCCGACCCGACCGGCCAGCGCCCCGGCGAAGAGCCCTGCCCCGCCGTAGAGATCCCAGGCCGACTCCCCCGCCACCGGGTCGAGCAGGTCGAGCACCGCCGCCACCAGGGTGTCCGCAGCAGCCGGATGCACCTGCCAGAACGCCTCTGCCGGGATCTTCCACTCCCGCCCGGCCGCCAACTCCCGTACCGTCGGAGCACCCGCGTCGACCGGACCCGCGTCGACCGGACCCGCGTCCCCGGCACCAGCCCCCCGGGGACCGCCACCACCGGCACCGGCCACCTCGCCGAAGTCACCAGCCTCGAACAGGTCGCCGAACCCACCGGTGCCGGCAGAGATCCCGCGCACCACCACGTCCCCGCCGGACGAGGCCACCGTCTCCACCGCGTCAGCATCCGGCCACCGCCGTCCATTCGACGCCAGCACCGGCAACTCCTGGATCGCGGGGTGGGCGATCAGGCAGCGGTCGATCGGTACGACCTCGTGCGAACGATGCTTGAGCAGTCCGGCCCGGCCGGCGGCATCCACCGCGTACCGCACCCGGGACCGCCAGCCCAACATGCCGCCCGGCAGGGCCTCGACCCTCACCCCGAGGTCGTCCAGCTCCGCCTCGCTGAAACCACCCAACCGCCGCAACTGCTCGCGTACGACGGAAGCCTTCCACGCCCGCTGCCCGTCCGGTGACACATGCTGGAGATCACAGCCGCCGCACCGGTCGGGGCCCGCGTACGGGCACGGTGGAGTGACCCGCTCCGGTGCGGCCGTCAGCACCGTCACCGCGTCCGCCCGCAGATATCCGCGATGTACCTCGGTGATCTCCGCGACGACCCGTTCACCGGGCAGCGCGTGCCGGACGAAGACGACCTGACCATCGAGCCGGGCCACGCAGTGACCGCCGGGCGCCACCGAGTCGACGGTCAACTCGACCCGCTCGGTCTCGTACCGCCCGTTCGCGACTGCGGGGCTCGCAAGCTCACTCCTCGCGCTCACTGAACCCACCCTCCGTTCGCGACTGCGGGGCTCGCAAGCTCACTCCTCGCGCTCACTGGTCGTGGCCTCCTTCGGTGCCGGCCCGGCGATCAGCAGCGGGTCTGCCGGCCGGTGCGGGGGGTGGTGTGGGTGGCGCGAGCTGACCGCCGAGGCTCGCACCACGCGGCCCCCGGGCCGGTCCCCAGTTGAGGGTGGCGTCTAGACGGTCCAGGTTCTTGTTGGCGGTGGAGGCCAACTGCCACGGGACGCTGGTCACCATCACGCCCGGCTCGAAGTGCAGCCGGGTCCTGATCCGCAGGGCACTCTGGTTGTGCAGCAGGTTCTCCCACCACCGGCCGACGACGTACTCGGGGATGAAGACGGTGACCACGTCGCGGGGCGCGTCCCGGCGGGTCGACGCGACGAAGTTGAGGATCGGCCGGGTGATCTCCCGGTACGGCGAGTCGATGATGGTCAACGGCACCGGTATCCCGCGCCGTTCCCACTCCTTCTGCAACGCCCGGGTGTCCGACTCGTCGACGTTGACCGTGACCGCGGTCAACGTGTCCGGACGGGTGGCCTGGGCGTAGGCCAGTGCTCGCAGGGTCGGCTGATGCACCTTGCTGACCAGCACGATCGCGTGGTTGCGGGCGGGCAGCACCGGCCGCCCGTCGGCCGGGGTCAATTCGGTGGCGACGGTGTCGTAGTGCCGGCGGATGCCGAGCATGAGCAGGAAGATGACCGCCATCGCGACGATCGCGATCCACGCGCCGAGCAGGAACTTGGTGACCAGCACGATGATCAGCACCGCGCCGGTGAGCACCATGCCGAAGGTGTTGATCGCCCGCGACCGGAACATCCGGCGACGCGCCACCGGGTCCCGCTCGGTACGCAGCAGCCGGTTCCAGTGCCGGATCATGCCCGCCTGGGACAGGGTGAAGGAGACGAAGACCCCGACGATGTAGAGCTGGATCAGCTTCGTCACCTCGGCCTGGAAGGCCACGATCAGCACCATCGCGAACAGCGCCAGCAGGATGATGCCGTTGGAGAAGGCCAGCCGGTCTCCCCGGGTGTGCAACTGGCGGGGCAGGTACCGGTCCTGGGCGAGGATCGAACCCAGCACCGGGAAACCGTTGAACGCGGTGTTGGCGGCCAGGAAGAGGATCAGCGCGGTCATGCCGGCGACCACGAAGAGCAGCACCGACCCGGAGCCGAAGACGGCCTCGCCGAGCTGGGTGGTGACGGTCTTCTGCACGTAACCGGGCGGGCCGGAGACGATCTGCAACGCCGGGTTCTCGACGAACTGCAGACCGGTCAGCCGGGCCAGCCAGATGATGCCGACCAGCATGGTGATCGCGATCACGCCGAGCATCAGCAGGGTCGCCGCCGCGTTGCGGCTCTTCGGCGGCCGGAACGCGGGTACGCCGTTGGAGATCGCCTCCACACCGGTCAGCGCGGCACAGCCGGAGGAGAACGTCCGTAGCAAAAGGAAGACCAGCGCAAAACCGGTGACGCTGTGTTCGGCCCGGATCTCCAGGCCGGCGCTGGGGGCCTGTAGGTCGTGACCGAGCACGAAGACCCGTACCAGCCCGGTCAGGATCATGCCGACAATGACGATCATGAAGCCGTAGGTCGGGATGGCGAAGGCGTTGCCCGACTCCCGTAGGCCGCGCAGGTTCATCGCGGTCAGGATGATCACCGCCACGGCGGCGATGCCGACCTTGTGGGTCGCCACGAACGGCACCACCGAGCCGAGGTTCGCCACCCCGGACGAGACCGACACCGCGACGGTCAACACGTAGTCGACCATCAGCGCGCTGGCGACACCCACCCCGAACTTCGGTCCGAGGTTGACCGTGGCCACCTCGTAGTCGCCGCCGCCGGACGGATAGGCGTGCACGTTCTGCCGGTAGCTGGCCACCACGGTCAGCATGACCACCACGACGGCCAGGGCGACCCAGGGCGAGAACACGAACGCCGACGCGCCGGCGATCGACAGGGTCAGCAGGATCTCGTCCGGCGCGTACGCCACGCTCGACAACGCGTCGGACGCGAAGACCGGCAACGCGATGCGCTTCGGCAACAGGGTGTGCTTGAGTCGGTCGGACCGGAACGGTCGTCCGAGCAGCAACCTCTTCAACAGGGAGGTGGGACTGGCCACAACCGGTAAGCGTACGTCCGCGGGGAAACCGGCGTCGGCGGGTGCCGTAGCGGTAGTCGTCACACGTTGGCGGTACGTTCGACGCCGCCCGAGGCAGTACCGTCAATCGGTCGGCGACCGGCGCGGTCCGGTCGGTCGGCGCCGGCGGGCGTGGTCGTGGCACGCTCTTGGTGACAGGCCCACCGGCAACGGACGGGGGCACGCGGTCTGTGGAAGGAACACCGTGCACATCGTGATCATGGGGTGCGGCCGGGTGGGCTCGACGCTCGCCCACAGCCTTGAGTCCCGAGGTCATTCGGTCGCCGTCATCGACCAGGACGCGGACGCCTTCCGGCGGCTCGGGGCGGACTTCGGCGGGCTCACCGTCACCGGCATCGGCTTCGACGGCGAGGTGCTGCGCCTGGCCGGGATCGAGCGCGCCGACGCGTTCGCAGCGGTTTCCAGCGGCGACAACTCCAACATCATCTCCGCTCGACTGGCCCGGGAGACGTTCGGCGTCGCCCGGGTCGTGGCCCGCATCTACGACCAGAAGCGGGCCCAGGTCTACGAGCGGCTCGGCATCCCGACCGTGGCCACGGTCCGCTGGACCGCCGACCGGATGGTCCGCCATCTGGTGCCCGAGGGGAACGTGGAGATCTTCCGTGATCCCACCAGCACCGTCTCGATCATCGAGGTCCCGGTACACGACGACTGGATCGGCCGGCCGCTGCGGGGGCTGGAGGAGGCGGCGGGCGCCCGGACCGCGTACCTGATGCGGTTCGGTATCGGCACGCTGCCCACCGCGTCCACCGTCCTTCAGGAGGGTGACCAGCTCTTCATGCTGGTCACCGACGACATCGCCGGACCGGTGACATCGGTGGCGGGCGCGCCGCCGGAAGGGGGACAGTGACGATGCGCGTCGCCATCGCGGGAGCCGGCAACGTCGGGCGGTCCATCGCCCAGGAGCTGATCGAGAACGGGCACCAGGTGATGCTCATCGAGCGGCAGCCGAAGATGCTGCGCCCGGACCGGGTGCCGGCCGCCGAGTGGGTACTGGCCGACGCCTGCGAGCTGACCAGCCTGGAGGAGGCCGACCTCGCCAGTTGTGACGTGGTGGTGGCCGCCACCGGCGACGACAAGGCCAATCTGGTCGTGTCGCTGCTGGCCAAGACGGAGTTCGCGGTGCCCCGCGTGGTCGCCCGGGTCAACCGGGCGGAAAACGAGTGGCTCTTCACCGACCAGTGGGGCGTCGACGTCGCGGTCAGCAAGCCCCGGGTGATGGCCGCTCTGGTCGAGGAGGCAGTCACGGTCGGCGACCTGGTCCGGCTGATGACCTTCCGACAGGGCGAGGCCAACCTCGTCGAGATCACCCTGCCGCCGTCCGCTCCCTACGTCGGGCATCCCATCCACAGCGTGCCGTTGCCGCGGGACGCCGCGCTGGTCGCGATCCTGCGGGGCAAGCGGGTGCTGGTGCCGACCCCGGACGACCCGTTGGAGGTGGGCGACGAACTGATCTTCGTCTGCACGGCGGAGATCGAGGACTCCGTCCGTACGGTCATCCTCGGTGCCGACAGCGTCGAACGCACCCGCAACGCCGGCTGACCGTCCGACGACTGATCGTCCTACGACCACCGGGCTGACCGCGCAGGCGCGCGGTCAGCCCGGTCAGGAAGTCAGCACAGCCGGTCAGGGGCGTCAGCAGTGGGTCAGGGAGTCAGTGGGGCCGTGTTCCGGGTGACCCGACGTACCGTCCAGCCCGTGATCACCAGCAGCAGTGCGTACGGCGGATAGCCCAGCGCCAACCGGGCGACTCCGAGCGCCGTGTCCATGTCGGCCAGGTAGAGCCCCGCCTGCACCCCGACCTTGGCCAGCCAGACCACTCCCCACAGCACGGTCAGCCAGGTGAACGTACGCACCAGACGGGGGTTCTGCCGCCACTCGGAGCGCCCACCGGCCGCGAGTACCGACCAGATCCAGCCGACCAGGGGCTGACGAACGGCCGCGGAGCCCAGCAGGACCAGCCCGTAGCCGATGCCGTAGAGGATGCCGGGCAGATGGAAGTCCTTCTCGCTGCCGGTCTTCCAGGCGATGACCGCACCGATGCCGACACCGAACAGGCCGTTGATCGCGTGCCGGATCGGCTTGCGCTGTACCAGCCGCAGAATGGCGATCAGCACCGCGACGGACACCGAGGCGATCACCGCCGGCCGTAGTTCGGCCAGGATGTTGACCACCACGAAGACGACCACCGGGATGCTCGACTCGGCCAGCCCCCGCCAGCCGCCGAGTTGCTCGGCGACCTGTTCGGCGATGCTGGGCAGTGGTGCGTCGTCCTTCGGGTCGGTGTCGACCTCGGCGTCCCGGTGTTGTCCGGTCGTCATCTGCACCTCTCCCGTTCGCAACCGCAGTCAGTTGTCCCGCCTCGGGTGAGGCGTCGGAGTGTTCTCCCGCTCACCGGGACATTTCCAGCTCGTAGTACGGGTTGTAGATGACCTTGCGGTCGTCGCGCACCGCCACCCGGCCACGGACGGTCAACTGTCGGCCCGGTTCGATCCCTGCGATGTGGCGACGCCCGAGCCAGACCAGGGTCACGACGTCACTGCCGTCGTAGAGGTCGGCCTCCAGCGTGGGCAGGTTGGTACGCGGCGTGTAGACCACCGTACGGAGTCGTCCGGAGATCGAGACCACCTGGCCACGCTGGCACTGCTGGGCAGGGGTACCGCCGAACTCGGCGCTCTCCCGCCGCAGCTCCTGCGCCTCGATCTCCGCCTCACTCGCGGTCAGCCGCTGCAGCATGCGCCGCAACGACACTCGACCCTCATCGGTCGCCATGACCTCGGTGTCACCCTTTCCCGGCGCGATCCGCACCCGCCCGCGCGCCAGCCCGGCACGACCCCGACTGGGGCCGTGCCGAAAGCGTACGCGCAACCACGGGCTCCCGGCGGGCCCTGGCGGATCGGCACGGGATCCGGGACCGGCCGGCCGGGGCCGAGCCGCTGACCCGGGGCGGGCCAGCCGCGAAGTCGGCTCAGGCCGATCCGCGGGGACGGGGTGAGGGCTTGTCCCGGTGTGGCGTCTGATGCCCGGAAACGACGCCGTTGACCGGTGCGCCGGACGACTCGTCCTCCGCCGGGCCGGCCTGTTCGGCGACCTCCTTGGGCAGTTGCAGCGGCAGTGGTTCGCGTACCGGCTTCGCCTCACGCCCACGGTCCACCACCAACCCGTCCAGGCACTCGGCCAGCGGACCGGCCGCGGCCGGGTCGACCGCCGCAGCGCCCTGGTAGACCCCGCGCACCATCCACCGTGGCCCGTCGATGCCGACGAAACGCAGGGGGGTCGGACCGTCCGGGGTACGGACCTGGGCGCGCAGTTCCACGCCGTACTCGCCGTCGACCTCCTCGGTGGTGGCCCCCTCGTTCGACAGCGAGGTACGGATCTCCGACCGGACCTCGTCCCAGATGCCCTCCGACCGGGGAGCGGCGAACACACCGAGTTGCAGGGCGCTCTCGCCGTGCACCAGCACGATCTGCTGGATCACGCCGTCGGGGTTGGCCTGAACCCGGATCTCCACGCCGTTCACCGCCGGGATCCGCAGACTGCCCAGGTCGAGTCGCTGCACCTCGGGTGCGGCCTCCGCGGCGTCGTACGGGCCACGTAGGGCCCCCTCCGTCGCGGCCTCGCCGTCGTGGCCCACCGCCGCATCGACGTCCTGCTGCCCCGACCGGGCCTGCTTTCCAGAGCCCCGGCGTCCTCGGGAGAAGATCACTTTGCCCGCCTTCCGTCTTACTCAGCTGTTGTCGCTCGCGCCACGCGGCGTGAGCAGGTCCGCGTGCCCGCCGGTCGACCCGTGCCCGCCGTCGCCGCGCCGGGATTCGGGCAACTCGTCGACGACGTGGAAAAGGGCCCGTTCGACCCGCTGCACCACAAGCTGCGCGATCCGATCACCACGGGAGATCTTCGCCGCGCTCACCCGATCATGGTTTACCAGGTTGACCAGGATCTCGCCACGGTAGCCGGCGTCGACCGTACCGGGGGCGTTGAGCACCGTCACGCCCAATCGCGTCGCGAGTCCCGATCTGGGATGCACCAGCCCGACGAACCCGTCCGGGAGGGCGATCGCCAGACCGGTGCGGACCAGCACCCGGCCACCGGGCGGGATCTCCACGTCCTCGGCGGCCACCAGGTCGGCGCCGGCATCACCGGGATGGGAGTACGCCGGCAACGGCAGATCCGGGTCTAGCTGCCGTACGGCGACTGGCACGTCGTGGGTCACGGTCTCCCTGCTTCCGTCCGAGAATTCGGTGCTCGCTCCCATCCTGCCGGGTACGGCCACCGCGCCGCGCCGTACCCTCGGACCGTGACCTCGTCCCGATCCAAGTCCGCGCTCGCCACGACCCCTGCGGTCGCCACCGGACACACCGAACGGATGACGCTGCCATGGTGGGCGTGGCTGCTCGGCATCGGCTTCGCCTGCTTCATGGCGACGGAGATCTGGATGGGCTCGACCGGGCTCCGGGCGTGGCTGCCGTTCACGGTGCTGGTGCCGGCGGCCGGGGTCGGCCTGTGGTGGCTCGGCCGGATCACGGTGGCCGTACGCGGCGGCGAACTGCTGGTCGACGACGCTCGGCTGCCGGTCCGGTTCATCGCGGACGCCATTCCCCTGGACAGTGCCGGACGGCGTGAGGTGCTCGGCGTCGGTGCCGACCCGCTGGCGTTCGTGGTGCAGCGTCCCTGGGTGGGCGGTGCCGTACAGGTGGTCCTCGACGATCCGAGCGACCCCACGCCCTACTGGGTGGTCAGCTCGCACGATCCGGTACGGCTGGCCGCAGCGATCCTCGCCGCCCGCGACACCGACCGGCCCGCCGGGGACGCCGACTGACACGTCGCCGACCACGACCGACGCCCGCACGGCAGCGACCGGACCTACGGTTCAGCCGTGGTTCGGCGGAACAGGGGCGATCGCTGTCCCCGGCCCGCCGCGCAGGTCGGCGCGGATCTGATCGCCCAGCTTCCGGGTGGCCCGGCTGTTGAGGAAGCTGGCCACGGCGGCACCGGTGAGCAGGGGGCCCATCGTGGTCAGGTTCCGCCCGAACCGACGCAACAGGGTGTCCCGCAGTTCCTTGCGTGCCGCGGTGCCGAGCACGGTGCCCACGCCTACCCCGGGCACCATCGGGTTGACCCCACGCCGGCTCGCCCAGGAATGGATCATCCCAACCGCACGTTGGGTGCCGCTGCCGGTGAAGGGCACCCCGTAGACCTCGTGCAGCTCACCGATCAGCTTGATCTCGATGGCGACCACCGCCACGGTCTCGGCGGCCAGCAGCACCGGCGCGGACAGCAGGGTCGGCGCGGCGGCCCACTCCACCGCCGCCACGCCACCACCGGCGGCCCCGACGCCAGCGGTCGCCCGAGCGGCGTTGCGGACGAGACGCTCGGCCAGCAGATCACCGTCGAGTCCGTCGAAGTGTCGGCGCAGCGTCTCGTGGTCGCGGACCGGGATGTGTGGCGCGACCTCGCTCACCACCGAGGTCAGCCAGGCGATGGCGGCCCTCGGCTTGAACATGTCGCCCAGCCCTCGGGCACGGACCTGGCCGACCAGGTTCCGCAGCAGCCGCCGCCGCTGCGCCTGCTCGATGTCGTTGTCGGTCAACGCGACGACGGTCACCCCGAGGTCCCCGTCAGCCCGGCCCGACTCGGCGTGCGGAGGCACACCGGCCGGCCCGGCCTCCTCGTCGGAGACCGGTGAAGCCGGTCCGCCGGGAAACGGTGAAGACGCTGTGGTCTCCGACACCCGATCCGGGCCACTCATCGTTCGGCCTCCAGCCATGTCGATCCGCCCGACGTCGAGTGTGCACGAACCCGTCCAGCATCGAGCTGCCTGAATCAGGTCAGGCAGCTCGACACCCCCGTACATCCCGATGCAGCGACCTCCACAGCCGAGGTCGCTGCCCGAGCCCCCTACGTAGGATCAGGCACACTCGCGGCAGATCAGCTCGCCGTTGCGCTCGGTAGCGAGTTGGCTGCGGTGATGCACCAGGAAGCAACGCCCGCAACGGAACTCGTCCGACTGCATCGGCAGCACCTTGACCGTGAGTTCCTCATCGGCCAGGTCGGCACCGGGCAGCTCGAAGCTCTCGGCCACCTCGGCCTCATCGACGTCGACCGCACCTGACTGTGAGTCGACCCGTCGCGCCTTGAGCTCTTCCAGACTGTCCTCGCCGAGGTCGACCTCGTCGCGGCGCGGAGCGTCGTAGTCGGTGGCCATCGGTTTCACTCTCCCATATCGATATAGTCGCTGCCGGTTGTAACGCCGGACGACAGTGTTTCGGTTCCCGCTGGCCGGCCTTCTTTTTTCCGGTCCTGCGCCCCGGCATCTCTGCCCGGTCGCAGTCGCCAGGGAAACTCCCCCGGCGAGCGCGGTACCTTACCCCCCTTTAGGCAGGGCATGTATACCGCCCTCGCGGCGTACATGTACGCCCGAGCGCGCGGAGTTGTTCCCAATGTGACTCAGGCGACACGAAGATAGGGGCAGTAGTACGCTGATCGCCATCGGCGCGCCGGCACAACCGCCTCTTTCCGCGTGAGTCGCCGACAACCGCTAGCCTCATCGGCATACTCGGTAGCCGGCGACGGCGGGCTCCGCCCGCTCCCGGCAGCCAACCATCACACTGCATGGGGAGCCCCCGGATATGAGTTTTGCGCGGGTGCGAGCGCTCGTTGTCGTCGGCGCACTGGTGGTGTTCGCCCTGGTCTTCGTGGTCGTCGCCCTGGTCCGGGACACACAGAGCGGGGTGAACGGCGCCAAGGGTTGCCCGGACGGCTACGCCTTGGCCGACGTCACACTGCGCGCGCCGAAAGACGTCAAGATCAATGTCTACAATGCGACCGACGAGGCCGGCCTGGCCAGCAGCATCGCCGACGACTTCCGCAACCGGAAGTTCCAGGTGCTGAAGACCGGCAACGAGAAGGCCACCGACGACGTGGCGGTGCTCCGCTTCGGCCCCAAGGGGGTCGGATCGGCGCATCTCCTGCGGGCGTACTTCCTCAACGAGGCAGAGCGCGTGTACGACCCGAAGCGCGAGGACGACGTCGTGGACGTGGTGATCGGCTCGCGTTTCCGGCAGTTGGCCACCACGACCGAGGTCAATCAGTCGTTGGGTGAGATCGGTGGCCGGCCGGTGCTCCCGGAGAACACCTGCGCCGCCCCGGCGGACAAGTGATCCATTCCGGCTGGTAGGCAATTCCGTCACGATCAGGCAACGCCCCAGGGGCGGTCCGGACGTTGGTGCGGACCGCCCCTGGGCGTCCGTGGGAGCCACGGCGAGGTCCGTGGAAGCCATGGCGAGGTCCGTGGAAGCCATGGCGAGGTCCGTGGGAGCCATGGCGAGGTCTACGGCCCACCGGAGGCGTCCAACCCGGCCAACAGGTCGTGTAGCGGCTCGAAGAGCGTGGGCGGGGCGGCAATGACCAGATCCGGCCCCGCTGCGGCACCGGCGAGACCGGCCACCCGCAGCCCGGCCTCGGCGGCGATCAGCCCCCCGGCCGCGAGGTCCCAGGCCGCCAGCCCCTTCTCGTAGTACGCGTCGACCGCACCTTCCGCGGCGAGGCAGAGATCGAGCGCAGCGGCTCCGAAGCGCCGGATGTCACGGATCTGCGGGATCAACTGGGCCAGCACGCGAGCCTGGTGGACCCGCCGGGCCGAGTCGTAACCGAAGCCGGTGGCCACCAGTGCCTGCCCGAGGTCGGTCTCGGTCGAGCAACGCAGCCTTCGGCCGGCGCGGTAGGCACCGCCACCCCGGGTGGCGGTCCACTCGTCGCCGGTCGCCGCGTTCCGCACCACGCCCGCGACCACCACGCCATCGACCTCCGCCGCCAGCGAGACGGCGTACTGCGGCAGGCCGTAGAGGTAGTTCACGGTGCCGTCGATCGGATCGACGATCCACCGGACCGCCCCGGGCACCGCCGACCGGTCCGGACCGCCGGAGTCGCCGTACTCCTCGCCCAGCACGGTGTCCTGTGGGCGTGCCTCCCGCAACGCGGCCAGGACCTGGCGCTCCACCGCCCGGTCCGCCGCCGTGACCACGTCCGTCCTGGTGCTCTTGGTGGTCACTCCGGAGACGCCCTCGACACGCATCACCCGGGCGGTGTCAGCGGCCTCCCGGGCGACCACCAACGCAATTTCCAACAGCTCGCCCGGAGCCGGCGCTGTGTCCTGCATCTCGTCCCCTTCCCGCACGCCTGCGGCATCGCGTGCCGGGCGCGAGTATCATCCTTACAAAGTCCAAATTTGCTTCGAGTTGGCGGCCCCGGCCGCCTCTCTGGCGTGCGGCGCGGGATGATCGCCGCAGACGGCGTTACAATTCACGCCTGCCCACGCGCCACGGACCGCCCGACAACGGCCGGCCCGCGACACGGGGGTTCCTAAACCACATCGGCCCGGCACGACGCCTAGCGCTGCGCTGGCCGAGCGGCCGTGCTCGCTCATCGCCTCCGGAAGGTCATTCGTGACAGAACCCCGCCACACCGGCGCCGACGTACGCTCGCTCACCGAAACCCTGATCGCCCACGCGCAGAACGCCGGCGGCCAGCTCACCTCGGCCGAGCTCGCGCGCACCGTCGAGACCGCTGAGGTGACTCCGGCCCAGGCCAAGAAGATCCTGCGTGCGCTCTCGGACGCGGGCGTGACCGTCGTTGTCGACGGCTCGGCGAGCACCCGCCGCCGGGTCGCGGCAGCGCGCTCGGCCACGCCGGCCTCACGGGCAACCACTGCCAAGACCACCAAGAAGGCGGCGGCTCCCGCGCCGAAGCAGGCGCCGGCCGCCGACGAGGCGGTGCCGGCCGCTGCGGCGGCGGGCCCGACCCCGACCGGGGCGACGGTGGTGGCTGCCGGGGTGGTCAGCCCAGCCAGCAGCGCGTCCGCCTCGGCTGGTACGGCAGTGACGACAAGGATTCCACCGGTCAACTCTTCGGTCCCTGGGGTTCGCGAGCACCCTCGTCACCCGATCCGGGGCGGGGCAGCGTCGATGATGGTCGGTAGATGTGGAAGCCGGGGGGAGCCAGCGGCTGGTCGTCCGCAGGCTCGACCGGAGCAGAACTGCTCCGGTTCGCTGGCGTGGCCGCCGCAGCCGTAGCCGCAGACGGGCTCGGGGCAGGGGCCGGGGCCGGGCTGGGGGACGGCGTGGGCGCGGCGGGTCTGGGCAGGTCGGCTGCCTCGTCGGCTCCCGCCTCGGTCCCCTCCGGCTCGGCCGGGGCACGCCCGTGCAGCTTCTCGCCCCGCAACCGGGCCGCCACCACCACTGCCCGTACGGCAGACAGAACGGCCAGTCCGGCCAGGACCGCGATCCCGATCCGACCGTCGAACGGGATCAGGCCCAGCGCCCCGCCGGCCACGAAGGCCAGCATCAGCACCGTCTCTGAACGGGCGAACGCACTGGCCCGGAGTCGTTCCTGGACGCGTTCCTGGATGCTGGCGTCCACGGCGAGCTTGGCGATACCACTGACCATGGCGGTCACCAGGCAGAGCAGCGCCACCATGAGCAGCGAGAACTTGAGTGCGGCCAGAATGGCCACCCCGGCCACGATGACCATGCCACTGGACTGGATCGCGGCCGGCTGATAGATGCACAGTCTGGTGCCCAGGGCGGTGGCGAGGAAGGTGCCCGTCGCGAGGCCCGCGCCGACCAGCGCCAACGCCCCCTCGTCACCGAGTTCCCGGCCGAACACCATGGTCGTCAGGTCGTTGGCCTTGATGGCGAAGGCGAGGAAGAGCAGCAGGAAGCCGAACATGGCGCGTAGCGCGGCGCTGCCGATCAGGGTGCTGATCACCAGACGCCCGGAGGGCTCGCCCCGGCCGAGTGCCCGACCGTCCTTGCCGCGCCGGAACCACATCGTCGAGAACGTCCGGGGTACCGACTCGGGTGGTGCGGAGTCCGCCTGGGCCGGCAGTCGCAGCGAAAGCACCATCCCGACCAGGAAGATCACCGAGGCGGCCCGTAGCGGCCACTGCGCGCCGAACCAGAACAGGCCCAGACCCACCGGGGCGAGTATGCCGCCGGCGATCGTGCCGTAGACGCTGGCCCGGGCGCCCACCTGGGACAGGCCCAGCCCGGCGGGGAGCAGCCGGGGTACGACTGCCGAGCGGGCTACGCCGTACGCCCGGGACAGGGCCAGCACACCGAATGCGGCTGGGTAGAGCCCGAAGCCGTTCAGGTAGTCGGAGATCAACCATGCCAGGAAGGCCCGGCCCAGCATGGTTGCCGCCAGGGCGTACCGGCGACCGTGGCGGAAGTGGTCGAGCAGCGGTCCCACCACGGGGGCCAGCAGCGCGAACGGAACCATCGTGACCAGCAGGTAGAGGGCCACCTTGCTGCGTGCCTCGCCGAGCGGGGCGTTGAAGAAGATCGTGCCGGCCAGCCCGATCGCGATCAGGGTGTCACCGGCGCAGGAGATGGCGTGCAGGTCGAACAGTCGGGTCATGCCGACCTCGCCGCCGGCCCCCTTCCGCCGTACCTGGCCGACGCGGCGAGCCGTCCAGCGACTGCTGCCCAGCATGGTGCGGACCATGAAGCGGATGAGCCGGATGGCGGTGCCGACGGTACGCCCGAGGTCCGATCGGCCAGAGCGGGAGAACAGCGGCATGCGCACCATCCTCGCCCATCCGGTCGATCTTCGCCGGACCTGGCTCTAGATCCTCCCGGGGAGTGTTCCAGATCTTCCTGGGGGATGGGTGCGGGTCGACCGCACGGATAGGCAAGAATAAGCGGGTGACCAGGACCGTCGCTCGTGCCGCTCGTCTCGACCAGGTTTGCGCCAACGCCGTCGAGGTGGCTCGTGCCGGGATCACCGAGGCGGATCCGTCCGATGTCGGCGACCACCTGGCGGCGGTCGCCGAGGGCGATCGGCTGGTGACCCACTTCTTTGAATGTCGGATGGCC
This sequence comes from Micromonospora sonneratiae, assembly GCF_042679305.1. Lineage (NCBI taxonomy): Bacteria > Bacillati > Actinomycetota > Actinomycetes > Micromonosporales > Micromonosporaceae > Micromonospora > Micromonospora sonneratiae. The sequence goes on from NZ_JBHTMP010000002.1 coordinate 38,895, forward strand.
GGTTATCAGGGCTGGCGGTGGGCGGTGACCGTCACCCGGGTAGCCCGTAGCAAGAACGTCACGGTCTGCGAGACGGTGCTGCTGCCGGGACCCGACGCCCTGCTGGCCCCCGGCTGGCTGCCCTGGCAGGACCGGCTCCAGCCGGGTGACCTCGGCCCGGGGGACCTGTTGCCGACCCCGCCGGACGACGATCGGCTGGCTCCCGGCTACCTGCTCTCCGACGACCCGGCGGTTGAGGAGACCGCCTGGGAGTTGGGCCTCGGCCGACCCCGGGTGATGTCGCGCGAGGGACGGATGGAGACGGCCCAGCGCTGGTACGACGGCGACCACGGCCCCGCCGCGCCGATCTCCGTTGCCGCGCCCGCAGCTGCCCGGTGCGGATCGTGCGGGTTCTACCTGCCGATCGCCGGTGTGTTGCGGCAGAGCTTCGGTGTCTGCGGCAACTTCTACGCGCCGGACGACGGTCGGGCGGTCAGCGCCGACCATGGTTGTGGTGCCCATTCGGAAACGTTGGTGGACTCCACCGAGACCCAGGAAGACGAGCTGCCCACGGTTTACGATGACGGCGAGGTGGAGGCGCTCCCGATGAGCCGGCCAGCCGGGTCGGTGGGGACCGGTGAGCCAGCCGAGCCGTACGGGCACGGCTGAGCGTACGGGCACGGCACGGCTGAGCTAGCCGGCTGGTTCGTCTCTACGGACGGACCAGCTCACTCGACGGAGCTGGCCTGCCCGGCGGCCCGCCGTCGCCGACGGTTGGCGTCGTGCTTGATCATCACGGCCAGTCCGGGGAAGCCCAACAGGAAGCCGGCCAGGCAGGTGTAGAGCCAGTTCTCGTGTCCCTGGCTGGTCAGCGTGTCCCGGAAGAAGACCAGTAGCACCAGGCCGACGATCGCCCAGAGAGCGATCCCGGCAACAGCAAACGGAACCATCGGCGGGTCGAGTGGTTCGGGTCGTGGGGGTTGCTTCTGGGACACGTGGGACAGGGTACGGGATCAATTTTCGCCGTAGGTCCCTGATCTGCGACGATGCGCGCGGCAACGACGGATCGCCTGCGAGGATCTGATGAGCAAAACCCCAACTAAGCTCCATAAAATGGACGGGAAGCCGGAGCCCCGTAACGGCTTCGACCGGTTCTTCGAAATCACCGCCCGTGGCTCCACGCTGGCCCGTGAGATGCGCGGCGGCCTGGCGACGTTCTTCACGATGGCCTACATCGTGGTGCTCAACCCACTGATTCTCGGCGGCGGCATCGACGGCGACGGCAAGAAACTGGCCATCCCGGCGCTGGCTGCGGCGACCGCCCTGGTCGCCGGCCTGATGACCATCCTGATGGGGGTCGTCGGTCGCTTCCCGCTGGCGCTGGCCGCCGGCCTCGGTGTCAACGCGCTGGTGGCGTACGAGATTGCCCCTGAGATGACCTGGGCCGACGCGATGGGCCTCGTGGTGATCGAGGGTGTGCTCATCGCGGTGCTGGTGCTGACCGGGCTGCGTACGGCGATCTTCCGCGCGGTCCCGACGGCGTTGAAGACGGCGATCGGTGTCGGCATCGGCCTGTTCCTGACGATCATCGGTCTGGTCAACGCCGGGTTCGTCCGGCGGGTCCCGGACGTGGCCAACACCACCGTCCCGGTCGGCCTGGGCATCGGCGGCAAGCTGGTGAGCTGGCCGTCGCTGGTGTTCGTGGTGGGTCTGCTGGTGACCCTGGTGCTGGTGGCCCGCAAGGTGCGGGGTGCCATCCTGATCGGCATCCTCGGCTCGACCGTGCTGGCGATCATCGTGGAGGCGATCGCCAAGGTCGGGCCGTCGTTCGTCAACGGGCAGCCCAACCCCAAGGGCTGGGCGTTGAACGTGCCGGAGTTGCCGGCGAAGCTGCTGGACGTTCCCGACCTGTCCCTGCTCGGCAAGTTCAACCTCTTCAACTCGTGGGAGCGGGCCGGTGTCCTGGTGGCGCTGATGTTCGTCTTCACGCTGTTGATCACCGACTTCTTCGACACGATGGGCACGATGGTCGCGGTCGGTCAGGAAGGGAACCTGATCGACAAGGAGGGCATGCCGCCCCGTACCAAGCAGATCCTGCTGGTCGACTCGATCGCGGCGGCGGCCGGTGGTGCGGCCAGCACGTCGAGCAACACGTCGTTCGTCGAGAGCGCGGCCGGGGTGGCCGAGGGGGCCCGTACCGGTGCCGCCAACCTGGTCACCGGCGCGTTGTTCCTGCTGGCGATGTTCCTCGCACCGTTGGCCGTGGTGGTGCCGTTCGAGGCGGCGTCGATCGCTCTGGTGGTCGTCGGCTTCCTGATGATGGCCGAGGTACGGACGATCGACTGGTCCGATTTCGAGATCGCCATCCCGGCGTTCCTGGCCATCACGCTGATGCCGTTCACCTACTCGATCTCGAACGGTATCGGTGCGGGTGTCATCACGTACGTGCTGCTCAAGATCTTCAAGGGCAAGGCCCGGGAGGTGCATCCGCTGATGTACGGCGTGGCCGCACTCTTTACTCTGTACTTCCTGCGCGGTCCAATTGAGACATTGGTCTTCTAGTTCTGCCTGGTGGGCGGTAACCGCCCACGGGTGACAGCGGTCATAAAGAGTGGTCGTTAGCCTAGCTTATTAGTTAGGCTAACGACCGTGACGGAGCGGACGGTGATGGCGAAACGCGTGCCGCCTGCGCAGCTGGCGATCCTGCTGCGTGACGCGATCACCCGGCTCAATCGGCGGGTCCGGCAGGCCCGTCCGGTCGGCGACCTCACGGTGACCCAGCTCTCCGCCCTGACCAGCCTACGGCTGGCGGGCGCGCTGACTCCCCGTGAGCTAGCCGACACCGAAAGGGTTCAGCCGCCGACGATGACCAAGATCGTCGCGAAGTTGGAGGAGCGCGGCCTTGTGCAGCGCACCCCCCATCCGACCGACGGTCGACAGGTCATCCTCTCGACGACCGAGGCCGGCCACGCGGTGCTCGTACAGAACGAGCGGGTCCGCGACGAGTGGCTGGCCCGGCGGCTCGCTGAGCTGTCTCCGGAAGACCGTGACACCCTGCTGCGTGCCGCTGAGATCCTCGAGCAGGTGATCCGCGCCTGACCGGCGCTGATCACCGGGTCTGCTTCGTCCGCTCTGGATGACGCGTACGACCCGAGGAGGCGCACCCCGCGTGCGGGCAAAGCTGAGCACCACGTTCCAGTCCCTGACGGTTCGCAACTACCGGCTCTTCGCCACCGGTCAGCTGATCAAGCTGATCGGTGTCTGGATGATGTTCATCGCCCAGGACTGGTTGGTCCTTGAACTCTCCGACGACTCGGCGACCGCGCTCGGTGTGGTGACCGCGTTGCAGTTCACCCCGGTGCTCCTGCTGACCCTGCTCTCCGGCCGCCTCGCCGACCGGTACGACAAGCGGCTGCTGCTCTTCGTCGCCAATACGACCTGGAGTGTGCTCGCCCTCGGCATGAGCCTGCTGGTGGTCACCGACCTCGTCCAGCTCTGGCACGTCTTCCTCTTCGCCCTCCTGCTCGGCGTGGCCAACGCCGTCGAGACCCCGGTCCGCCAGGCGTTCGTCTCCGAACTCGTCGGCACCTCGCTGCTGCCCAACGCGCTCTCCCTGTCGGCGGCGACCTTCAACTCCGCCCGGATAGTCGGACCGGGTCTCGCCGGCCTGGCCATCGCCGCCTTCGGCGTCGGACCGGTCTTCGTCTTCACCGCACTCGTCTCGGTGGCCCCACTGGTCAACCTGGTACGGATGCGTCCGGCGGAACTGCACCGGGCGACCCTGCCGCCACGGGACGAACGGGACTCGGCCCGGGTCGTGGACGGTCTGCGCTACGTCTGGCGGCGGGCGGACCTGTTGCTGCCGATGGCCCTGATGTCGGTGATCGGGATGACGCTGTTCAACTTCCAGCTCACCCTCGCCGCCCTGGCCAAGACCGTCTTCAACACCGGTGCCGCCACGTTCGGCCTGTTCTCCACGGCCCTGGCCGTCGGCGCGCTGGTCGGGGCACTGGCCGGCAGTGGCCGGCGTAGCCGGCCGTCGGTCTGGCTGGTGCTCGGTGCCGCCGTCGCCTGCGCCATCGCCGGCACGCTGGTCGGCCTGGCCCCGACGTACTGGCTGGTCGTCATGTTGCTGCCGATCGCCGGGTTCTTCATGGTCTTCTTCGCCCAGGCCGCCAACCAGCGGGTCCAGCTCGGTACCGACGCCGCGTTCCGGGGTCGGGTGATGGCGCTCTGGGTGCTGGTGTTTCTCGGCACCAACCCGATCGGTGCACCGATCATCGGTTGGGTCGCCGAGCGGTTCGGTGCCGGGGCCAGCATCTGGATGGGTGGCCTGATCTCGCTGGCCGCCGCCACGGTGGCGCTGACCTGGCAGCTGCGGCGCTCGGGTGCCCGACTGCGGCTGCGGATCCTCCCCTCACCCCGGTTCTACGTGGTGCCGGCCGACTGCTGAGGGGCGGGGAAGGGCTCCTTGTTGTCGGTTTCCGTCCTGCGAGGGGCCGTTCCTTACCCTCGAAATCGGTGGCGGTCCCCTCCGCCGCCGCCTAGCGTCAGTTGATATGGCTGTCCTGCACGCCCTCGTGCTGGTGCTGGCACTCCTCGCGGTGGTGTGCCTACCCGCCGCCGTGGCAGCGGTCATCTGCGCCGACGAACTGGTCGACCGGATCACCGTACGGTTCGCCGAACGGCGGCAGCGGTTCCGGGATCGGCGTACCATCCGGCGGCTCGACCGGGCGATCGAGGCCGACTCGCTGACCCGTGACGTCGACCTGACCGGGCTCGACGACAGCCGGCCACCGATCGAACGGATCGCCGCCGACCTGCGCCGGCTCGGTGGTCAACGGCTCGGCAGCCGCCGGCCGGAGGCGGCCCGGCGATCGGCGTACTGGCACGAGGGGGTGCTGCGGGCGTACGACGAGCGGCTCCGGTTGGCCAGCCGGTGCCTGGGCGTGGTCGAACACCTGGGCGAACTCGACGGCTTCGACCTCGAGATCGAGCGGATCCGGGTCGAGGGGGAGTTGCAGGCGGCCGGCCTGGCCCTGCCCACCGCCACGGCCGATCGGCACCGGCGGCAACTGTGAACCGGCATGTCTGACACGACGATGACCGAGGAGTCGGTTTGAGGCTCTTCGTGGCGCTCTATCCCCCGCCCGAGGCGCTCGACGACATCCTGGAACAGGCGGGCCGGCTCCGGATCGGTGAGCTGTCCGCCTCGGGGGTGAACGTCCGGTTGGCGGCCCGGGAGACGTACCACGTGACCCTGGCCTTCCTCGGTGAGGTCGACGAGGACCGGCTCGGCGACGTCCACGATGCGCTCGGCCGGGCCGCCGAGCGCTACCGCCGGTTGCGGGCCCGCGCGACCCGGGGAGTCACCGGTACGGTCGCTGCCCCCGTCGACGAAACTCCCCGGCTGCGACTGGGCGGGGGCGGCCGGTTCGGCCGTGGCCGCTTCACCGTGCTGTGGGTCGGGCTGCAGGGAGAGATCGCCGCGCTACGGACCCTGAGTACGGCGATCCGGCGGGAGTTGAAACGGGCCCGGGTGCCGTACGATCCGCGACCGTACCGCCCGCACCTCACCCTGGCCCGGCCCGGTGACCGGGCGGCCCGGGAGGCGATCGACGCCGACCGGGACACGCTGAACGACTACCTTGGCCCGTCGTGGCCGTTGACCGAGATGGTGCTGGTACGCAGCCACCTCGGCCCTCGACCGCTGTACCACCATCTCGGAGTCTGGCCGCTGGGAACCGACCAGACTCCGCTCAGTTCCGATGGCTGATCCGGCCCGCTGGCCGGAGGAGACCAGGCCGGTCAGGACGACTCGCGGGCGGCGGCCGGGCCACCGCCGAAGAGCACGTCATCCCAACTGGGCAGCCGCTTGCGGGGCTTGCCCGAACCGTCGGCGGCCTCAGGGCCAGCCGCTGCCGCCGAGCCGCCGGTACGCCGGGGCCGGAGCACCGCCAGCGACGGTACGGCCGGAACCTCCTTCGGCGCGTCGGCATCGTCGTCGAAGGCGGAACCCTGGCCACCGCCGAGCAGTGCTGCGGCACCGCCACTGACCGCCCGCTTCCGTGGCGTCTCCTGGCCGGCCAGTGCAGCCGGTGAGACCGGGTCCAGGCCTCGGCCGGCGGTGGACCCGAGCGGACGGTCGAGCGAGGCCAGCAGGGCGTCCCGGCCGGCACGGATCGGATCCCGGGTCGGCCGGGGCTCGACGGCTGCCGCTGGCAGACCGTGCCCGCCCCGGCTCGGCTCACCGCGCGACGGGCCGGGCAGCGCGTGCCCACCCCGCTCCCGCTCGGGCGTCGGCTCCTGGCCGAGGATCGGGGTGGCCCGTTCGGTGCACAGGTACTGCGCCATGTCGTCGTGCGGCGTCACGAACTGGCGGGTCTTGTCGAGGTCCCAGATCGCCTGGGCGGTGGCCTTCCCGGACGGCCAGGTGGCCACGATCCGCCAGGTGCCGTCGTCGCGGCGGTAGGCGTCCCAGGAGATCTTCTCCGTGTCGATGCCGTGCTGCCCCAGACGGGCGTCGACGACCTCGGCCAGCGGAGTGGGCTTCTCCGAGTTACGGAGCCTGGTACGCCGGGCGTGCTGGGCCAGCATCGCCCGTTCCTGCAGGACCGGTCCGGCGTAGCGCAGCACCCGGTCGACCGGCACACCCGCGATGCGGGCCACGTCCTCGGCCGATTCGCCGGCCCGGATCCGGGCCTGGATGTCGCGCGGAGAAAGGGAGGGAGCCGGATCACCGGCGGTGGCCACGGTCAGTGACACCCCGCCCGGTTCGGCGTGCAGGGCAGTGGACACCCGCTCGTCGATGGGCAGCGCAAGGAGCCGACCCACCTCGTCGGTGAGCACCAAAGCCTGGCCGTCCTCGGAGAGGGCGACGAAGCGTACTGGCCGCATCGCGTTGCCTCCGTCCGTGTCGCTGGACCCTGCCGTCTGCTGGGGTCACGCCACGAGCCAGCCACCCGGGCGTCCTAGACACGGTACGCCGGTGTGTCACCCGGTGGGGGGAGGCCACGCCAGCATGTCGTTTCTGAGCAGCGCGGATCGATCACACCTCGGGTGGCTCCGTCCGGCGGGTGCCCGGTCACCGGACACCCGCCGATCATCGGCTCAGAGTCGTTCGATCACGTAGTCCAGGCTGCGGGTCAACGCCTCCACGTCGGCCGGCTCGATGGCCGGGAAGAGGGCGATCCGCAGCTGGTTACGCCCGAGCTTGCGGTACGGCTCGGTGTCGATGATCCCGTTGGCGCGGAGAGTCTTCGCGATCGCGGTCGCGTCGACCCCGTCGGCGAAGTCGATCGTCGCCACGACGTTGGAGCGCAGTGTGGGATCGGTCACGAACGGGGTCGCGACGGCGGAACGCTCGGCCCAGTCGTACACGATCGAGGCGCTCTCGGCCGTGCGCTTGGCCGCCCAGTCGAGCCCACCCTGGGCGTTCATCCAGTCGGTCTGCTCGGCGGCCAGGAAGATGGTCGCCAGCGCCGGGGTGTTGTACGTCTGCTCCAGCCGCGAGTTGTCGATCGCGGTGACCAGGTCCAGGAAGGCCGGGATGTAGCGACCGGACTCCTTGATCTCGGTGGCCCGGGCCAGTGCGGCCGGTGACATCAGGGCGATCCAGAGGCCACCGTCGGAGCCGAAGCACTTCTGCGGGGCGAAGTAGTAGACGTCGCTCTCGCGTACGTCGACGTCCAGGCCACCGGCGGCGGAGGTGGCGTCCACCAGCACCAGCGCACCCTCGTCGGCACCGGCCACCCGGCGGATCGGTACGGCCACACCGGTGGAGGTCTCGTTCTGGGGGAGGGCGTAGACGTCGACCCCGGCCTCGGCGACCAGCGACGGTGCCGACCCCGGGTCGGCCTTACGGATGGTCGGCTCGCCGAGGAACGGGGCGTCCTTGACGGACTTGGCGAACTTCGCGCCGAACTCGCCGAAGCTGGCGAACTGCGCCCGTTCCCGGATCAGGCCGAACGTCGCGACCTCCCAGAACGCGGTGGTGCCACCGTTGCCAATGACCACCTCGTAGCCCTCGGGCAGGGAGAAGAACTCGGCGATTCCGCGCCGCAGCCGGGCGACCTGGTCGCGAACGGTCTTCTGCCGGTGCGACGTGCCCAGGTAGGTGGTGCTCACGTCGGCGAGGGCGGAGACCGCCGTCGGACGTACCTTGGACGGCCCGCAGCCGAACCGTCCGTCGGCGGGCTTGATCTCGTCGGGGATCCGAATCGTCGGTGCGTCAGCCACGGTACGCAGGTCCTTCCGCTTGGGCTGGCGGGCCCAAATGAACTGGCGGGCCCGGCCCCACGGGTCGTCGGCGCGGACGCGCTACGGAGCCGGGAGTCGGGCAGATGTCCGGCGGCGCTGCCGGGACTCCATCCTGTCACCCGACGGACCGTGGAAACGCCGATGTCCCATGGCTGGGGCTGAGGTGTGCCCCACAGTTCGGAGTCGACGCGTGACGGTCGACACCTCGTCGCGTACGGGCAGGTCGGTGAAGCGGGGCGGGGGTGGTGTTCCCGGCGGATCCGCCGGGAACACCACCCCCACCTGGAGAACGAGACGGTCAGACGCCGTGCGGGATGGCGTTCCAGCCCTCGACCTCGCTGGGCTTACGGCTGCCCGGGCCCCGGTAACGGGCGGACGGGCGGACCAGGCGACCCAGCTTCTTCTGCTCCAGGATGTGCGCGCTCCAGCCACCCATCCGCGCGCAGGTGAACATCGAGGTGAACATGTGCGCGGGGACCTCGGCGAAGTCGAGCACGACGGCCGACCAGAACTCGACGTTGGTGGCCAGCACCCGGTCCGGCTTGCGGTTGTGCAGTTCCTCCAGGGCCGCCTTCTCCAGCGCCTCGGCCACCTCGAACCGGGGTGCGCCCAGCTCCTTGGCGGTGCGCCGGAGCACCCGGGCGCGGGGGTCCTCGGCCCGGTAGACCCGGTGTCCGAAGCCCATCAGCCGCTCGCCCCGGTCGAGTACGCCCTTGACGTAGCTCTCGGCGTCCCCGCTGCGCTCGACGGCTTCGATCATGTGCAGCACCCGGGACGGCGCGCCCCCGTGCAGCGGACCGGAGAGGGCACCGATTCCGGAGGAGATGCAGGCGGCAGCGTCGGCGCCGGTCGAGGCGACGATCCGGGCGGTGAAGGTGGAGGCGTTCAGGCCGTGTTCCGCGGCGGAAATGAAGTACGCGTCGACCGCCTTGACGTGCCGGGGGTCGGGCTCGCCGCGCCAGCGCTTCATGAACCGCTCGACGATGGTCGACGCCTTGTCGATCTCCTTCTGCGGTACGGCGGGCAGGCCGAGACCACGGGCCGACTGGGCGACGAAGGACAGGGCGGTGACCGAGACCCGGGCCAGGTCCTCGCGGGCCTGCTCGTCGGAGATGTCCAGCAGTTGGGAGAGCCCCCAGTACGGGGCCAGCATCGCCACGGCCGACTGCACGTCGACCCGGATGTCACCGGAGTGCACCGGTACGGGGAACGGCTCGGCCGGCGGCAGGCCGGGACCGAACCGCCCGTCCACGAGCAACGCCCATACGTTGCCGAACGAAACCTGTCCGATCAGATCCTCGATGTCGACGCCTCGGTATCGCAGCGCGCCCCCTTCTTTGTCGGGTTCGGCGATCTCGGTCTCGAAGGCGATCACGCCTTCCAGCCCCGGCTTGAAGTCGGACATTCTGCTCTCCTGGATCTGGTTGTCCACGTACCCTGGCTCGTCCGGTGTTGTTCGGAGAAGCTCCTTAGGCGACCCTCAGGGATGTATTCGTGCCATCTTGCCTGGTGGGTAACTGACTTTGCGACCCTGCCCGGGTGTGCTATGCCCAACAATGCGATCCACGTTCGCGATTGGAACGGCTCCGGCCGGCTTCCGCCGCCGGTCCGGTGACCAGGCAGAGGAGGCGCGTACGCCGGGAAGTGTGATGGGGGGACACAGTGCGGGCAGCCGAGATGCGCGACGACTACGTCGGGGAACCGGGCCTGTCCGGTGCCGAACTGGCCGGTGACTGGCAGACACAGTTCGATCGCTGGTTCAGTGAGGCGGTGGCCTTCCGGCTGCCCGAGCCGAACGCCATGGTGCTGGCCACCGCCGACGTCGCCGGGCGCCCCAGCGCCCGTACCGTCCTGCTGAAGGGCTACGACGAGCGCGGACTGGTGTTCTTCACCAACTACGAGTCGCGCAAGGGTGTCGAAGCGCTGACCAACCCGTACGTCAGTCTGGTGTTCCCGTGGATTCCGATGCACCGGCAGGTGGTGGTCTGCGGGACGGTCACCCCGGTGGACCGGGAGGAGACCGAGGCGTACTTCGCCAGCCGGCCCCGCCGTTCGCAACTCGGTGCGTGGGCCAGCCCACAGTCCCGGGTGCTCCCCGATCGGGCCGCCCTGGACCAGCGTTTCCAGGCGACCCTGGACCGGTTCGCCGGCGACGAACCGGTGCCCGCGCCGCCGCACTGGGGTGGGCTGCGGGTCGCCCCGACGACGGTGGAGTTCTGGCAGGGTCGGGCCAGCCGGCTACATGATCGATTGCGCTACCGTCGTACCGACGAGGGAGAGTGGATCATCGAGCGGTTGGCACCTTGACCGGAGTAGACGAGGAGTCCGTCCACAGCGAGAAGCAAGCAGGTCAGCAGCGGGAGCGCGGTCTTCGGGCCGCACGGTGGGCGATAGACGTACGACCGCTGCGGGTGCCCCCGTACCGACGGTTGTGGGTCGGCAACGCGGTGTCGATGTTCGGCTTCCAGTTCACCGCCGTCGCCGTGCCGGTGGAGATGTACGCCACCAGTGGTGGCTCGTTCTGGGTCGGGCTGATCGGGCTGGCCGGACTGGTGCCGCTGCTGGTGTTCGGGCTCTGGGGCGGAGCGGTAGCCGACCTGGTCGACCGTCGCCGGCTGCTGATCGCCAGTTCCAGCCTGATGTGGCTGTCCACGCTCGGGCTGCTGGTACAGGCGTTGTTGCAGGTGGGCAGCCCGATGCTGCTGTTGGGGCTGGTCGCCGTACAGTCCACCGCCTTCGCGGTCAGTTCGCCGGCACGCGCTGCGATCATCCCGCGCCTGGTGCCGACGGAACTGGTGCCGGCCGCGAACACGCTGGGCTTCACCACCTACCAGGCCAGCATGGTCTTCGGGCCGCTGACCGCCGGTCTGATCTTTGCGGCCTGGCCGCCCAGCACCGCGTTGCCGATCGCCTACGGCGTCGACGCACTGCTGTTCAGCGTCTCCATGTGGGCCACGCTCCGGCTGCCGCCGATGCCACCGTCCGGGCCGGACGCCGACGGGGCCGCCGAGGTCCGGTCGGACACCGGTACGTCCGTAGGGGTCGGCGCGGCCGGCGGAGCCGGTTCCGCCGCCGGGTCCGGTGGCCGGCGGCGTGCGGCGTTCGGTCTGGGCGGCATCGTGGACGGGTTCCGCTACCTGGCCACCACGCCCGTGCTGCTGCTGTCGTTCGCCATCGACATCGTCGCGATGGTGCTGGCGATGCCCCGCTCACTCTTTCCCGAGGTGGCGCAGGAACGGTTCGGTGGCGGTGCGGCGATCGGCTGGCTGTACAGCGCCATCGCCATCGGGGCGGTACTGGGTGGGCTCACCTCGGGCTGGATCGGCCGGGTACGCCGGCAGGGTGCGGCTCTCGTGGTGGCGGTGGTCGGTTGGGGGCTGGCGGTCGCGTTGGCCGGCGTGGCCCGGCAACTGTGGCTGGTGGTGGGCCTGCTGGCGCTGGCCGGAGCGGCGGACCTGGTCAGCGCGGTCTTCCGGCAGTCGATGCTGCTGGTCTACGTACCCGACCGGATGCGGGGGCGGTTGCAGGGCATAAACACGGTGGTGGTGGCCGGGGGACCTCGACTGGGTGACCTGCGGGCCGGGGCCGGTGCCGCCGCCTTCGGGGTCGGTTTCGCCTGGGTGGGCGGCGGGGTGGCGGCGGCCGTGTTGGCCGTGGTGCTGGCCCTGGCCTTCCCGGCGCTGCTGCGGTACCGGTCGGCCACCGTCCGGTGAGACGGGCGCGGTCCGCCCGGTCCGGGATAGCCGACATGGTCGCCGGGGCCGGGATGACCGGCGTGGTCCCCCCGGTGCGGGATGACCTGCGCGGTCCCCCGGATGCGGGTGTGACCGGGCTTCGGGCACGACCGGACGAGCCTTCCCGGTAACCGATATCGTGCCCCACATGGACCGCGTCGATCAGGGTGTCCGCTCCCCGTCCGGTGCACAGTGGACTCTCTCGGCCAACGACCAGGAAGCCGTCGTGGTCGAGGTCGGTGGTGGGCTGCGGCTCTACCGGGCCCACGGGGTGGACTACCTCGACGGGTACGGCGAGGACGAGATCTGCGTCGGTGCCGCCGGTCAGGTGCTGGCCCCCTGGCCCAACCGCATCCGCGACGGCCGGTACACCTTCGCGGGCGACGACCTGCAACTGCCGCTGACCGAACCGGGTCGGCATACCGCCATCCACGGCCTGGTCAACTGGGTGCCCTGGCGGCTCGTCGACCGCGACGCCGGTTCGGTGACCGTACGGTGCGACCTGCCCGCCCAGCCCGGCTATCCGTGGCCGCTGCGGTTGCAGACCGCCTGGCGGCTGGACGCCGACGGGCTGCGGGTGACGCACGAGGCGACCAACCTGGGCGACACGGTTGCCCCGTTCGGCCTGGCCGCGCACCCCTACCTGCGGCTGCCGTCGGTCGCCGTGGACGACCTGCGGCTGCGGGTACCGGCGCGCAGTCGGCTGCTGATGGACGGCCGGGGGCTGCCGATCGGTTCGGCGCAGGTGGCCGGCAACGGGTACGACTTCACCACACCACGCCGGATCGGGGACGCCGTACTCGACACCACCTTCGGTGACGTCGAAGCGGAGCCGGACGGCGGGTCCAGCGTCACGCTGACCAGCGGCGACGGTACGGCCGGGGTCACCGTGTGGGCCGACGCTGCCTTCGGTTGGTGGCAGGTGTACACCGGTGACACCCTGGCCGGGCCACGGCAGCGACGTTCGGTGGCGGTGGAGCCGATGACCTGTCCACCGGATGCGTTCCGGTCGGGCCGGGACGTGATCATGTTGACACCGGGCCGGCCGTGGAGCGCCGACTGGGGCATCCGGCCCGGTCCACGGTCGGCGGGGTAGCCGGGAGGCGGGGCATGGAGTTCTCGGAGGTCGTACGGCGACGCCGGATGGTGCGCGACTACGACCCGGATCGGCCGGTCCCGCCCGACGTGGTCGACCGGCTACTCGATCACGCCGTACGTGCCCCGTCGGCCGGGTTCGCCCAGGGCTGGGGTTTCCTGGTGTTGGAGACCCCGGCCGACCGGGAGCGGTTCTGGACGGCGACCACCCCGGAGGAGGACTCCGGAAGTCGGGGACGGGGCCGCTGGCTGGCCGGCATGATGCGGGCTCCGTTGATCGTGGTGCCGCACGCCAACCGGTCGACGTACCTCGATCGTTATGCCGAGCCGGACAAGGGGTGGACCGACCGGGACGAGCGACGCTGGCCGGTGCCGTACTGGTACGTCGATACCGGGTTCGCATCACTGTTGATGCTGCTCACGGCGGTGGACGCCGGGTTGGGCGCGTGTTTCTTCGGTATCCCGCCGCAGCGGGTCGAGCCGTACCGGGAGGCGTTCGGTGTGCCCGGGGAGTTCACCCCGATCGGGGCCATCACGGTCGGCTACCGGGCGCCGGACAATCGATCTCCGTCGCTCAGGCGGGGACGTCGGCCGGTCGAGCAGGTCGTGCGTTGGGGACGGTGGAGCTGAGGGCATAACCTGGTCGTTGCCGGAGGGTGGCTGCTGACAGTAACGAAACTGACATCCGGCAACAAACCGCGTTGTCGCCGGTGGTCGCTAGGCTGGCACGGTCATCGGTTAACGGCGCGTCGGAAAGCGGTCGGGCAACGTCAGCGACGCGGGTAGGTCGGCTCGACCATGGGGAGGAGCGTGCCGTCGTGATCTTCAAAGCGGTTCGGGACGGGCGTCCCTACCCCGAGCACGGCCTCACGTTGAAGCAGTGGGCCGAGATCCCACCACGTCCGCTGCGGCTCGACCAGCTGATCACGACGAAGCGGGAACTCGCCCTCGACAAACTGCTGGCCGAGGACTCCACCTTCTACGGCGACCTGTTCCCGCACGTCGTGCAGTGGGGCGGCGGGCTCTACCTGGAGGACGGACTGCACCGCGCGCTGCGGGCCGCCCTCCAGCAACGTAACCAGATCCACGCCCGGGTGCTGCTGCTGCCCGCGCAGTGACCGCCATCGCCTGACGAATCGTTAAGGTGGCGGTCATGAGTATCGCCCCGCTGGACCTGCTGGCCCTCGACACGCTGCTCTCCGACGAGGAACGGCAGATCCGGGCCGTCGTACGCCAGCTCGTCGACGATCGGGTACGCCCCGAGGTGCCGCAGTGGTACGAGGACGGTCAGGTGCCGGTCCGGGACCTGGCCCGGGAGTTCGGCCGGATCGGGCTGCTCGGCATGCACCTGACGGGTTACGGCTGTGCCGGCGCCTCGGCCGTCGCGTACGGCGTGGCCTGCCTGGAACTGGAGGCGGGCGACTCGGGTGTCCGCTCGCTGGTCTCGGTGCAGGGCTCGTTGGCCATGTACGCCATCTGGCGGTACGGCAGCGAGGAGCAGAAGCAGCGCTGGCTGCCCCGGATGGCCACCGGCGAGGCGATCGGCTGTTTCGGCCTCACCGAACCCGATCACGGCTCCGATCCGGCGTCGATGACGACGGGCGCGCGGCGGGACGGCACCGACTGGGTGCTCACCGGTACCAAGATGTGGATCACCAACGCCCCGGTCGCGGACGTGGCCGTGATCTGGGCACGTACCGACGACGGGGTGCGGGGTTTCGTCGTACCCATGGACAGCCCCGGGGTGGCGGCCCGCGAGATCCGGCACAAGATGTCGCTGCGGGCCTCCTCGACCGGTGAGATCGTGCTCGACGGTGTCCGGCTGCCCGCCGACGCCGTGCTGCCGGACGCGGCCGGGCTCCGGGCCCCGCTGTCCTGTCTGACCGAGGCGCGGTACGGCATCGTCTGGGGCGCGCTGGGCGCGGCCCGGGACTGCCTGCACACCACCCTGGACTATGCGGGTACCCGGCAGCAGTTCGGCCGTCCGCTGGCCGGCTTCCAGTTGACCCAGGCGAAGCTGGCCGACATGGCGGTCGAGTTGCAGAAGGGCTACCTGCTGGCGCTGCACCTGGGCCGGTTGGCCGACGCCGGGGCGTTGCGTCCGGAGCAGGTCAGCGTCGGCAAGCTCAACAACGTACGGGAGGCGCTGGCGATCGCCCGGCAGTGCCGCACGATCCTGGGGGCCAACGGCATCAGCGGGGAGTATCCGCTGATGCGGCACGCGAACAACCTGGAGAGCGTGCTGACCTACGAGGGCACCTCGGAGATCCACCAGTTGGTGATCGGCCAGCGGCTCACCGGCCTGGCCGCGTTCGCCTAACCCTCGTCCGCCTAGCCGCCTCCGCCCGGACGATCCGTCCGGACCGCCTCCGCCCGGTCCGGGTCCGGGCTGGTCACGGGGGCCGGCACCGCTCGACTCGCGAGTGTCGTACCGGGGCCTTACCGTTCCAGTAGGCAGCATGTCTGATGAGGACGGTGAGGGCGATGTCCCGTAACGGAGATGTCAACGAGCCCACCCGGGAGTTCCCGGAGTACGCGAAGGGGCGGGCGACGCCGGATTCCGCGTCGTCGGACCCGGCGACCCGGTCCGACGACGACGGACCCGGGGCCGGCCAGTACGACTCCACGGACGATGCTCGGCGGACCCGGCCGGACCTGGTCGAGTCGTCCTCCACCCGGCGCGGACGCGGGCTGTTCTGGCTGGCCGGAGTCGTCGGCCTGGTGATCGTCCTGGTCCTCGGCGGTCAGGCCGCGGGGCTGTGGCCGCAGTGGCGTAACCCCTTCGCCCAGCAGCAGAGCGACCGTAGCCAGCCGCCGCTGCTCAAGTCGATCCAGGACCTCAGCCGGTACGTCGCGGCGGAGGGGAACTTCCAGGTCGTGATCGACCTGCAGAAGGACCGCAAGTACGTCCCGGACTTCCTGCTCAGTGAGCGGACCCTGTTCGTCGGGGCGGGCAGCGTCGTGGCGTTCGTCGACTTCTCGACCATCGCCGAGGGGGCGATCGTCGAGTCGGCCGACCGCAAGACCGTGGAGATCAAGCTGCCCGCGCCGCAACTCGGCGAGACCAACCTCGACCTGAAGAACAGCTACGTCTTCGCCGAGAAGCGCGGGCTGGTCAACCGGATCGGCGACGTGTTCGGCGGCGACCCCAACCGGCAGCGGGAGGTCTTCCAGCTCGCCGAGCAGCGGATCGGTCTCGCGGCCCGGGACAGCGGTCTCACCGACCGGGCGCAGGAGAACACCCGGAAGATGCTCGAGGGCCTACTGCGCTCCCTCGGCTACACGACGGTCACGGTCAGCTTCGTCGCCCCCTGACCCCTGGTTCGATCCACCAGGACCATGGCCAGGGCAGCCGGACGGATCTGCGCCGAAACCGCCAGACGAGGCACGAATGGTCATCGCGGGCGACCGGCCGACGAAATCGGATACCAGCCCGTGGTGTGTGTGTGGTAGGCGACCGGTTACGGCCCGGGCCGAAACCCTGACAGCGGCGGCTGGAAGCCGGGGCGGTATTAATGGTGGTTCCGCTCCCCCGAACGCTGGGCGGTGCGAATCGTCAAGTTACAGTGACGCCGAGAGATGCTAGCCAACGCTCGGGTATCGTGCGCCTCTGCCGAGCCCGGATGTAGTGCACCGTGAATGTCTGGTCGTGGCCGGAAAGCCGGGGATCGATGCCGGGAGAAACAGTGGGAAATCCTGCCGTGAGGCAAACGCTCAACGTCCCGCTCGCCGAGAACGGGGCCGCGGGCGAGGACCATCGGGCCCAGTCCGGCTCCGGTGCCGGCGGGACCGAGGTAGCGCCACAGCCCGGTAAGCGCCTCGGGTTGGCGGGACGGTGGATCAACGCGAGTACGGTCGCGGTGGCCACCAGTCTGGTGGCCGTTCCGGTGGCCTTCTTCCTGCCCAAACTGGCCGGGTTGGATCCCTTCACCACCCGGGCGGCGGCCTTCCCGATCGCGGCGGCCCTGTGTCTGATCGCCGCGTTGTTCGTCATGGCCGCCCGCTGGTCGGGCGAGGTGGTCGCGGGCCTGGCCGCCGGCCTGGCGGCTGCCTGGTGCGTGTTGATGTTCCGTACCGGCCTCGAAGGGACGCCCTTCGGGTACGGCGGGCTGACCGGGGACGCGGGCCGCATCGCCGCTGGCGCAACCCGCTACACCACCACGATCGCGAGCTCGGACACCCTGGTCCCGTCGCTGCCGTCGGAGTACCCGCCGTTCTACATGTGGCTGATCGGCCGGACCTCGGTGCTCCTCGACATACCGGCGTGGCAGTTGCTGGCCGACTTCCAGGTGCTCTTCGTCGCCCTCGCCGTACTCGTTCCCTTCATCCTGTGGCGGCGGCTGTTCAACAGTTGGATCGCCCTGGCGATCACGGCCCTGGCACTGGTGACCTGGGTCGATCCGCGCAAGCCGTACGAGGTGCTCACCCTCGGGATCTTCGTGCCCTGGCTGCTTGAGGTCTTCGCCCGTCCGCCCCGGAACCGGATGCACTGGCTGGCGGCCGGTCTGATCGGCGGCTTCATTGCGATCACCTACCAGGCCTGGGTCGTCTATGCCATCTTCGGCATTCTCGCGCTCATCGTGTACGCCTGGCGTACCGAGCCGGACCGGTGGGCCTACCTGCGCCGGTTGGGGCTCATCGCGGCCGTCGCCTTCGTGGTCTCCTCCTGGTACGTGGTCCCGTTCCTCTGGGGCGTCGCGACCATCGGCGGTGAACAGGTCCACGACCTCTACGTCTTCACGTCGAGCAACACGGAACTGTTCCCGTTCCTGTCCACTACGCCGATCGGCCTTCTACAGCTCGTCGGGCTGGTCGGCCTGGTGTGGCTGTGGCGTTCGACCTGGTGGGCCCGGCCGATCCTGGTAATGATCATCGCGGTCTACGCCTACCGGCTGGTGGCGATGCTCCGGTTCGTCGCGTCCGGGCACGAGAGCTTCCTGCACTACACCTCCCGACTGTTCGGGATCCTCTTCACCATCGCCGGGGTGCTGGTCCTGGCCCACGTCGTTCCGATCGCGCTGCGGCGGCTGCGGCTCACCCCGCCCCGGCTGGCCGCCTCCGCGTTGCTGGCGGTGGTTCTCGCCTGGGTCAGCACGACCATCACGTTGCAGTGGATGCCCAGCAACCTGGACTGGATGCCGGGCACGACCAAGTACTCCGCGTCGACGCACCTTGAGCCGTTGCCGGGCGGCGGCTACTCCGAGCACGCCCCGAAGGAGGGGCGGCGGGGTTGGTTCCCGATGACTCCGATCCGCCAGGCGGTCGAGAAGGAGCTGGGGCCGAATCCGCAGCCGGTCACGCTGTCGGTCGACGAACGGCTCTTCGCCTTCGTGCCGTGGCCCGGCTACACCGGGGTCGATCCGGTCGTCAACAGCACGCTGTCGCACGGCAAGGAACGGCATGCCGAGGTCAAGCGCCTGGCGGGTATCACCGATCCGGCCGCCTTCGCCGAGGCGTCGGCCAACACCAAGTTCGGGCCCATCGACGTCTTCGTCCTCTCCAAGCGGGAGGACGGCTGGGCGTGGCGGGACAACCGGTTCAAGCGGGAGCAGTTCTCGGCCGAGCACTGGACGATCGTGGACGACCTGCCACGGAACATCGTGGTGGTGATTCGACGCTAGCGCGACCGGCACCAGGGCCGGGGTGGCCCAGCGGTCCGATCACCGCTGGGCCACCGAACCTATGCGGACAGATAACGGTCCTCGTTCGGCATGATGATCCACAACGCCAGGTAGATGATCACCTGGCTGCCGGGAATCAGCAGGGAGAGCAGGAAGAGCAGCCGCACCAGACCGGTGGACATACCGAAGCGTCGGGCCAGCCCGACGCAGACCCCGGCGATCATCCGGCCATCACGGGGGCGTACCAGTTTGCGGCTCATGACATCTCTCCCAACTCTGCGGCATCCCGCCGCACCTGCAATCCACGTTAGGAGCGGCTGGTCGCTGCGCCCTCCGACGGCAGGGGGATTCGTCGCCCCGTTACCCGTAGGTGCCTACCCGGAACATCGAGCGACAATGTCAGTCAGGGCACCAGCCGGTAGGCTCGCCGGTCGGCAGCCGCCAGGCCGGTCCGGCGTAGAGCCCGGGGCCCGACCACGACGGCAAGGAGGCGCACTGATGATCAGCGTGTTTGACCTTTTCACCGTGGGGATCGGCCCGTCCAGTTCGCATACGGTGGGGCCGATGCGGGCCGCCCGTACCTTCGTGGCCGGGTTGAAGGCCGATGGCCTGCTCACCGACACGGTCCGGGTCCGGGCCGAGCTCTTCGGGTCCCTGGGGGCCACCGGACACGGTCACGGCAGCGACCGTGCGGTGCTGCTCGGGCTCGCTGGTGAGCTGCCGGAGACGGTCGACACCGACCGGGTCGCCGATCTGGTCGGCGAGGTCCGGACCACCGGCCGGATCGCCCTGCTCGGTACGCACGTGATCGACTTCGACGCGGACCGTGACCTGATGCTGCACCGGCGCCGATCGTTGCCCTTCCATCCCAATGGGATGATCTTTGCCGCGTACGACCGGCTCGGCGGCGAGGTACGCAGCCGTACCTACTACTCGGTGGGTGGCGGGTTCGTGGTGGACGAGGCGGCGGCCGGTGCCGACCGGATCAAGCCGGACACCACCCGGGTACGGTTCCCGTTCTCGACCGGGGTGGAACTGCTGAGCATGGCGACCGATGCCGGTCTGTCGATCAGCGACGTGATGCTGGCCAACGAACTCTCCCGGCGTAGCGAAGCCGATGTCCGGGCCGGCCTGCTGGAGATCTGGCGGGTGATGCGGGAGTGCGTCGAGCGCGGCTGTGAGCGCGACGGGGTGCTTCCGGGTGGGCTGCGGGTACGGCGGCGCGCGGCGGAACTGCGGCGCAGCCTGGAGGCGGACACCGGGCCGGATCTCTGGAGTGCCGACCGGCTGGATGTCGGCGGTGCGGCCGGACCGGACGCTCCGGGTGCGGCCGGGGTCGGTACGGGAGCCGGTGATCCGCTCCGGGTGATGGACTGGGTGACCCTCTTCGCGCTCGCGGTCAACGAGGAGAACGCCGCCGGCGGCCGGGTGGTGACCGCGCCCACGAACGGCGCGGCCGGCATCATTCCGGCGGTTTTGCACTACTACACCAGATTCGTCCCCTCGGCGTCGGAAGATGGAGTCGTCCGGTTCCTGCTGGCTGCGGCGGCGATCGGGGTGCTCTTCAAGGAGAACGCCTCCATCTCCGGCGCGGAGGTAGGTTGCCAGGGGGAGGTCGGGTCGGCCTGCTCGATGGCCGCCGCCGGACTGGCGGAGGCGATGGGGGGCACCCCGGCCCAGGTGGAGAACGCCGCGGAGATCGGTATGGAACACAATCTCGGCCTGACCTGCGATCCGGTGGGCGGTCTGGTGCAGATTCCGTGCATCGAGCGCAACGCCGTGGCCAGTATCAAGGCGATTACCGCTGCCCGACTGGCGCTACGCGGTGACGGGGTGCACGCCGTCTCCCTCGACAAGGTAATCAAGACGATGCGCGAGACCGGTGCCGATATGAAGGTCAAGTACAAGGAAACCGCGCGCGGTGGGCTCGCGGTGAATGTGATCGAGTGCTGAGCGTAGCCGCCTCGGGCGCTTACTTCCGTGCTTCACTGACTGCTAACCTATGGCGCGTCAGCGGCCCGCGTCGGCGAGTCAGCCGCCGCGACGCGTGTGCCGCCTTGGCCGCGCTTCGGCGGGGCCGTTCCCGACAGAGGTCACCAAACAGCTGGTGGTCTGACCCAATCCTGAGCTGGAGGCGGCTGTGACGTCTGGCGTCGGTGCGTTGTGGTCCTATCGCAATTCACTACGGTTGCTGGTCAGACGAGACCTTGCGGTCAAGTATCAGCAGTCGGTTCTCGGTTACTTCTGGTCACTGATCGAGCCGCTCGGCATGGGCGCGATCTACTTTTTCGTCTTCGGCCTTCTCTACCAGAACGCCACCAACAGGCACCTCGGTGACGCGGCGGAGTCGTACCCGCTCTTTCTGATCACGGGCATCTTCGCCTGGATGTGGACCAACTCGGCGATCAGCGAGGCCACCAACGCCCTCACCGGGCAGGCCCGGCTGATCACGACCATGCGGATGCCCCGAGAGGTGTTCCCGGTCGGTCGGGTCGCCGGTCGCTTCGCCGAGTACCTGGCCGGACTGCCGATCCTCGCCGTCCTGGCGATCGTCTACGCGGTCCAGGGGAAGATCAGCTTCGGTGTCTCCCTGCTGGCGCTGCCCCTGGCGGTGCTGATCCAGGCGGCGCTGCTGATCGGCGTCGCGCTGCTGCTCTCCTCGCTCAATGTGCTGATGCGTGACGTGGAGCGGCTGATGCGACTGGTCACCCGGGTACTCTTCTACGCAACCCCGATCATCTACCCGCTCAGCCTGGTTCGGGACTCGTCGATGCCCGAATGGGTCAAGGTGGCGTACGAGATCAACCCGTTGGTTGGCATCTTCCAGCTGCACCACGCGGTGTGGTACCCGAGCGAGTTCCCCGACGCCCGGCTGCTGGCCGTGTCGGTCGCCGGCAGCCTGCTGATGCTGGTCGGGGGCTGGTGGGTGTTCCGCCGGCTCGAACCCGCCGTACTCAAGGAGCTGTAGTGGGCAACCCCATCATCGAGGCGAACAACCTCGGCATCCGGTTCGTCCGCAACCGCCGTCGGCAGTTGCGGCTGCGGGAGATGTTCATCCACAAGGGCGGACGGCACCCCAACGCCGGGGAGTTCTGGCCGCTGCGGAACGTCTCCTTCCAGATCCAGCCGGGTGACGCCATGGGCATCATCGGCAAGAACGGCACCGGCAAGAGCACCCTGCTCCGACTGGTCGCCGGGGTGCTGATCCCGGACGAGGGCAACATCAAGGTGCACGGCGCGGTGGCGCCGCTGCTGGAGCTCTCCGCCGGGTTCTCCAACGACCTCACCGGCCGGGAGAACGTGCACCTGGTCGGCTCGCTGCACGGCCTCAGCCCCGCCTACCTCAAGCGGAACTTCGACGCGATCGTCTCGTTCGCCGGCGAACAGGTCGAACGGGCCATCGACACCCCGGTCCGGCACTACTCGTCCGGTATGAAGGTCCGACTGGGCTTCTCGGTGATCTCCCACCTACAGCACCCGATCCTGCTGATGGACGAGGTCATGGCGGTTGGTGACGCCGAGTTCCGGAAGAAGTGCTACGCCACCATCGAGCGGCTGTTGGCCGAGGGACGCACCCTGGTGCTGGTCTCGCACAACGAGGGCGACCTCACCCGGTTCTGCACGCGTGGCCTCTACTTCAACGCCGGCCGGTTGGAGATCGACGGGACGGTGCGTGAGGCGCTCGACGCGTACAACAACGTGGTCCGGACGTGACGCTGGCCGTACTGCTACCAGCCGACCCCGCCTCGGCACCGTTCACGCTGGCCAGCGGGGAGCCGCTGGCCGACCGGATCGCCGATCAACTTCGCCGGGCCGGTGCCCGCGAAGTGCGGGTGACCGCCGATCTCGCCGAGTTGGCGGAGTTGGCGGACACCGTCGGGGAACCGCTGCTGCTGTGCGGTGACGATCTGGTCGCTCACGCCGCCGTGCTGCGGCACCTGGCCACCAGCCCGGTGGGGCAGACCGGTGCCCTGATCCTCACGAGCCCGCCCGCCGGAGCCGACCAGCCCGCCGGAGCCGGTCAGCCCGCCGTGATCGAGGACCGGGGGCAGGTGGTCGCGGCGGGTTCCGCCGCAACAGCGAACGGCATACCGACCGGCAGCTTCGGCGGGGCGCTACGGGTCGGGGTCGAGGACCTGCCGGCGTTGGCCGGTGCCGCGCGGGTGGCCGCCGGGACGACCGATGGCACAACCGCGCTGGACCGGCTGTTCGC
Source organism: Micromonospora sonneratiae (assembly GCF_042679305.1). NCBI lineage: Bacteria > Bacillati > Actinomycetota > Actinomycetes > Micromonosporales > Micromonosporaceae > Micromonospora > Micromonospora sonneratiae. The sequence continues at coordinate 61,796 of NZ_JBHTMP010000002.1, forward strand.
CGCCTTCTCCCGGACCGATACCAGGATCTTCGCCCACCGGGTACGCCTGCTGGTCGCCCACCGGGTCGCCGACCAGCCATCCGCCTTCGCCGCCGAGGCAGCCGTTGCCGAGGTCCACGAGGACCGGGCGGAACTGCGGCTGTCGGTCAAGGAAAAGGACGACTTCTTCACCACGTACGCGGTCAGCACCTGGTCGCCGTACGTGACCCGGCTGGCCGCCCGGATCGGTCTCGGACCGACCGGAGTGACCGCGATCTCGGTGCTCTTCGCCGTGGCAGCGGCGGCACTGTTCGGATACGGCGGCCGGCCCGCGCTGGTGGCCGGTGCGATCCTGCTCTACCTCGGCTTTGTGCTCGACTGCGTCGACGGTCAGTTGGCCCGGTACACCCGGCAGTTCAGCGCCTGGGGCGGGTGGCTGGACACCATGGCCGACCGGGCCAAGGAGTACGTGGTCTACGCCGGTCTGGCCGTCGGGGTCGAACGGTCCGGGCTGGCCGACGGCTGGGGCTGGCCGCTGGCGATCGCGGCGATCACCCTCCAGACCGTGCGGCACATGACCGACACCTGGTACGGCGCACTCCACGACGAGGCGGCCCGCCGCCCGAAACCGGCTGCTGCAGCGGGCGGGCTCGGTGCCCGGCTCAGCCAGGCCTCGACCCGGGTGCAGGCCGACACCGGCTCGCTGTCGTACTGGCTCAAACGCACCGTGGTCTTCCCGATCGGTGAGCGGTGGGCGCTGATCGCGCTGGCCGTGGCCCTGTTCAACCCGCTGGTCGCCCTGGTCGCGGTGCTGGCCTGGGGAGCGCTGGCGTTCGCGTACACCGGCGCGCTGCGTACCCTGCGGGCCCGGTCGATGCGGGTCTCCGTGCTCGACACGGTCGACACCACGCTCTACCGCGACGACGGTCCGTTGGCCAGCTGGCTGGCCCTGGCCGGTCGCCGGCTGCCCGGTCTCCCGGGACCACTGATCCTCGCCGTCCTGGCGGCCATCGCCAGCGCCGCACTGCTCGGGGCGGGCGTCGCCGGTTTTCGGGTGGCCGACCTGCGCTGGTGGCTGATCGGCGTGGTGCTGGTCGTGCTGCTGGCCGGACTGCCGGCCGCCAGGCCGCACACCGGCGCGCTGGACTGGCTGGTGCCGGCGGCGCTACGGGCCGCCGAGTACCTGTTCGTCATCGCCGTCGGTGTGATCGCCGACGTGCCGTCGCCGGTGACCTTCGCGCTGCTGTTCGTCCTGGCCCTGCACCACTACGACCTGACCGCCCGGTTGGAGAAGCGGGAACGTCCGCCACTGCTGCACTCGTTCGGGCTCGGTTGGGACGGGCGGCTGGCGTTCCTGACCGCTGCGGTCGTGGTGGGGGCCGGGAGTCTGGCGGCCATCGGTACGGGAGAGCTTGCCGCGTACCTCTTCCTGGTGTTCGCCGTGAATGCGGTCGGTGGCTGGACCTCGGTCTCGGTTGGCAGCCGGCGACGCTCCGACGATAGTGTCAAAGTGCCCGATAACCGGATAGGTCCGCCAGACGTGGCAGACCGACGAGAGGCAGCGGCGACCCCCGGGGCAGCCGAGGAACGGAACACATGACCCTGATCAGCTTTGTCGTGCCGGTCTACGGGGTGCAGGGCTACCTGCGGGAGTGCCTGGACTCGATCCTCAACCAGTCGTTCACCGATCTCGAAGTGATCGCGATCGACGACTGCTCGCCGGACAGCAGTGGCGAGATCCTCGCGGAGTACGCCGCTCACGACGCCCGGCTGCGGGTCATCACACTCGACCAGAACGAGGGGCAGGGACCGGCCCGTAACCGGGGTGTCGCCGAGGCAACCGGCAGGTACGTCTGGTTCCTCGACAGCGACGACTGGCTGGCCGACGGGGCGGTACGGGCGGTGGCCGACCGCCTCCGGGAGACCGACGCCGAGGTGCTGATCGTCGACCACGCCCGGGTCTACTGGGACAACCTGGTCGATCCCAGCGTGATCGGTCCCAGGTTTCACGAGGCGCCAACGGTCTTCGCGCTGCGCGACTGGCCCACGGCCATCGACATCCTGCACGTCCCGTGGAACAAGGTCATCCGACGTGACCTGCTGGACCGGCTCAACTTCAAGTTCCGCTCCGGCTGGTACGAGGATGTCCCGTTCACCTACGGGCTGCTGATGGCCACCGAGCGGATCACCCTGCTGGACCGGATCTGCGTCTACTACCGGCAGCGCCGGGCCGGGGCCGCGACCCGTACGGCCGGCGACGGCCACTTCGCGATCTTCCCGAACTGGGCCCAGGTCTTCGACACCTTCGACGACTCCCGGCCCGGGGCGGAGCAGTTGCGCAAACTGCTGTTCCGCCGGATGATCTGGCATTTCCTGATCGTGCGGGGCAACGACGAACGGATGCCCCCGGAGCTGCGCGGCCGGTTCTTCGCCGAGATGACCCGGCACTATCGCCGCTACCTGCCCCCGGGTGGCTACCCCGTACCGGGCGGGTCGGAGGGCCTGAAGCACCGGCTGGTCGCCGATGGTCGTAACGGGATGTTCCAGGCGCTGCGTCTCGGCTTCCGGGTCGCCGAAACCGGCCGCAAGGTCGCCCGCGCGGTTGCCGGGCGCGGAATTCGTACCGCGCGCTCGACGGTCCGGCTGGCCCGCGAGGCGGTCTTCCGCAGCTACTACCGGTTGCAGTTGCGACTGCCGATGGACCAGTCCCTCGCGGTGTACGCCGCCTACTGGTACCGCGGCTACGCCTGCAACCCGGCCGCGATCTACGACAAGGCCCGGGAGTTGTCGCCCGGCGTACGGGGGGTCTTCGTGGTCCGCCGGGACCGGGTCGGCACGATCCCGCCCGGGGTCGACCACGTGGTGGCCGGTTCGCTGCGCTACTACCGTACGTTGGCCCGCGCCAAGTGGTTGATCAACAATGTGAACTGGCCCAACAACGTGGTCAAGCGGCCCGGGTCGGTGCACGTGATGACCCACCACGGCACACCGCTGAAGGTGATGGGCCTGGACCAGCAGGCCTACCCGGGAGGCGTGCAGGACGACGACTTCGCCGGCCAGATGCGCCGGGCCGACCGGTGGGACTACAGCATCACCGCCAACACCTTCACCACCCAGATGTGGGAGCGGGCCTACCCGTGCCGGTACGAGACGCTGGAGACCGGCTATCCCCGTAACGACCAGTTGGCCACCGCCACCGCTGAGGACGTCGCCCGGATCCGGGCCAAGCTGGGCCTCGCCCCTGAGGATCGGGTCGTGCTCTACGCGCCGACCCACCGGGAGCACCACCCCGGCTACCACCCGCCGTTCGAGCCGACCGAACTGCTCGACGCGATCGGTCCGAACGGGCGACTGCTGATGCGCAGCCACTACTTCCACGACCGGGCCCACGCACCGGGAACCGCCCGACTGGCCGACCGGGCCCGGGACGTCTCGGCGTACCCGAGCGTGGAGGAGCTCTATCTGGCCGCTGACGTGCTGGTCACCGACTATTCGTCAGTCATGTTCGACTACGCCATCCTGGACCGCCCGATCGTCGTCTACGCTCCTGACTGGCAGGCTTACCGGCTCGTGCGGGGCGTCTACTTCGACGTCACCACCGAGCCGCCCGGGGCGGTCGTCACGACCTTCCCGGACCTGCTGGATCTGTTCCGCACCGGGGCCGTCGACAACGACGCCGCGGCAAAGGCCCGTGCCCAGTTCCGGCGTAAGTTCTGTGCGCTGGCCGACGGCCGGTCGGCGGAGCGGGTCGTCCGAAAGGTGTTCCTCGGCGAGTCCGGCTAGCAGATGGGGGCAGGTATGGGGTCGGTCATCACCGTCGTCGTGCCGATCTACAACGTCGAACGCTACCTGCCCGAATGCCTTGCCTCGCTGGCCGGCCAGACGTATCCGGACCTGGACATCATCCTGGTCGACGACGGGTCGACGGACGGCAGCGCCGCGCTGGCACAGCAACAGGTGGCCGGTGATCCCCGGTTCCGGTTGATCCGTCAACCCAACCGGGGACTGGGCGCGGCCCGGAACGTGGGCATCGACTTCGGCACCGGCGACTATCTGACCTTTGTGGACAGCGACGACGTACTGCCGCCGTACGCCCTGGAGGTCCTGGTCGGCGCGTTGGAGCAGACCGGCTCCGACTTCGCCTCCGGCAACGTCGCGCTGATGACCTCACGTGGGCTGCGCCAGTCGCCGCTGCACCGGGGCACCCACCGGGACACCAGGCTGCACATCAAGCTCAGCGACCAGCGCAACCTGGTGTACGACCGGCTGGCCTGCAACAAGGTGTTCCGCCGATCGTTCTGGGAACAGCACGGCCTGCGGTTCCCGGAGGGCGTGCGCTACGAGGACATCCCGGTCACCATCCCGGCGTACGCGTTGGCGGAGGCCGTCGACGTCATCGACCTGCCGGTCTACTACTGGCGGCAGCGGGAGGCCGGCGAGGCGTCGATCAGCCAGCGCCAGACCGAGGTGCGCAACCTGGTCGACCGGTTCGCCGCCGTGGACAGCGCCAGCCGGTCGCTGGCCAGCTACGGCGACCGCAAGCTCAAGGACTGGTACGACGAGACCGCGCTACAGAGCGATCTGCGGATGTTCCTCGACCTGCTGCCCGACGTCGATCACGCCTACCGGGTGCGGTTCCTCGACCTGACCGCCGACTTCCTCAGTCGGGTCGACGAACGGGTGATCGACCGGCTGGTGCCCCGGTTGCGCATCGCCTGGCGGCTGGCAATGGCCCGGGCCCTGTCCGAGCTGGTCGCGGTCGTGGCCGCCGGCCGTAACGGTGCCACCCCACCCCTGGTCCGCCGGGGCCGGGGCCACTACGTACAGCTGCCACTGCTCGACGACCAGCACCCGGCGGCACCGCGCCACCTCTTCCAGGCGCCGGAGGGTATCCGTACCGAGGTGCACGAGGCCCGCTGGACGGGCGGCCGGCTGCACGTGCGCGGGCTGGCCTACGACGTGGTACGGGGAGCGGACCGGCCCTGGCAGTCGGTGCGCATGCTGTGGCTGCGGGAGAACGCCGGTCGACGGCGGATGGTGCCGTTGCCGACCCGTCCCCGCCACGTCGCACAGGGGCCGAGTTCCGTGCCGTACGGCTGGGCCGGCTTCTCGGTGCTCGTCGATCCGGCACGGCTGCGTGGCCGGGACGGTTGGCGGACGGGCGAGTGGACCTTCAACGTGGCGCTGTTCGGGGCCAGCCGTCCCCAGCGGCGGATCCTGGGGCAGGGGGAGGCCCGACCGGCGCTGCCGGCCAGGTGGGTCGCCGACGGGGTGCGGGTCGTGCCGTTCGTACGGTCCGGCCAGTTGCGCCTACGCGTGGAACGCCCGCCGTACTGGATCACCTCGACCCGGATCGACGGCGACGCGTTCCTGATCGAGGGCGGGGCGTCGACCCGCCCGGCAACGGCGATGCTGCGGCTCACCCGGGTGTCGGGTGTGGTGTGGCGGTCGTATCCGGTGGACCTGCCGGAGCACGGTTCGACCTGGTCGGCCCGTATTCCCCTGGCCGACCTGGTCGCCGGCAGCGGCCTGGGCGGGCGGCCGGTGCTGGTCGGGGAGGCCGGGGCGGCCTGGCGGGTGGCCCTCGCCGACGCCAACGGTACGACGCAGGACCTGCCCGTCCCGGCCGACTACCCCGGCGTACGGCATGTCGTCGACGAGGTGGAACTGGTGGCCCGGCCGGCGGACGACGAGGTGCTGTGGCTGCGCGCCCTGCCCCCCGGTCCGGTGGTCGACGGGGCGGACCTTACCGACGGGGTGCTGTCGTTCACCGGGGACCTGCCGGCGGGACAGCCAGGTTGGGGAGAGCTGCGGATCGCGCTGCGGCGACGGGAGGGCAACGATCCGTCCGAGGTCCCGCCGGCCGACATCGAGGTGCTGGCCGAGGTGGCCGACGGTCGGTGGACGGTACGGATTCCACTGGTCGGCGAGGCCGCGCCGCCCGACGGGGACTGGCTGCCGCTGTACCGGCGGGATGCCGACACCGCAGCACTCGACCTGCCCTTCGACACCGTGGCCCGGCGTGCGTTGCCCCGGGACGTGGAGGTACGCCATCGGCGGCTGGAGCTGCTGCCGGAACGCGGTCGCGAGACCCTGCGGATGGGACCGACCGTCGGCCGACGCTGACCCGGCCGGCGGCGGGGTGTCGAAGAGCTGCGCGTCGACGAGTCGATACGCAGCTCAGGAGCGACGGACGTACGGCTCAGGAGCGACGGACGTACGGCTCGGACGTACAGCTCAGGAGCGATGCATGCGCCGCTTTACCTCGCGGGCGGCCCCGCCGGCGTACCGCCGGGCGACGAAGCGGGTGGCGTTGGCCAGGGACCGGATGCCGCCGACCGGGATGGTGTTCCCGGTCACGGTCTGTCCCTGCTTCCTGCCGGCCTGGACCAGGCGCGGCTTGGGGGAGACCAGTGCCTTCTCCGGCAGTGAGGTCAGGTCCACGACGCTGAAGTCGTCACCGCTGACCCAACGTTCCCCGGCCACCTCGGTGACCACCCGGTCCAGCGGCTCGCCGGGGCGTTGCACCCGCAGTGCCCGGCTGACCGCGGAGGTACGCCACAGGGCCAGCGCCTCGTGTGGTGACTTGGCCCCTACGGGCAGCAGGCGGACTAGGCCGACCTGCCACTCGTCGGCGACCTGTAGCAGCCGCCGTACGGTGTTGACGTCGACGCCCAGGCGGGACGGGATCTGGAGCAGGTAGGGCGACGGGAAGGCGCTGACCGGGGCGGACTCCACCATGTCGACCCGGGGCTCCGAGCGGTAGGTGGCGGCCAGCAGCCGGCGGTCGAGGATCGGATCTTCCAGGATCTTCCGACGGTGGTCGGTGATCTCGCCCCAGTTGGCGACCAGCTTGACCCGTAGGTCGGTCTGGTCGCTGGCCAGCAGCCGGTCCACGCAGGTACGGACGAGTTCGAGGCTGCCGTCGGCCGGGACGACCGCGGTGACCAGCGGAACCGCCCAGGAACGGTTGGCCGACGGGCGCAGGTAGCGGGGTTGGGGCATCAGGTCGGCGAGGTGCGGATGGTTGTACCGCCGTAGCGCGTCGCCCTTGGTCATCATGTGCGATGCGCCCATGTGCCAGCTTCCCGCCAGGGGTTCGGGGACGAAGACGGCACCGGCCTGGGCCAGCCGGTAACCGAACTCGGTGTCCTCGCCGAGCCGCAGGTCGGTGTTGAAGCCCCCGGCCGCCTCGTAGAGCGACCGGGGCAGCGCGGCGGTGGCGCTGACGTGGGCACGGAAGTTGAGGTGGTCACCCTGCCGGAGTTGGCCGCTGTCGTTGATCAGCTTTTCGATGTACTCGTGGGGCTCGGTGTCCTCGATCCGGAAGAGCGTGTCGATGGTGCCGGCGGCGCAGTGCTCGGAGATCTCCTCCGGCGTGGACCAGCCGTTGCCGACGAACCGCTTGTAGCCCAGGGTGACCGCCTCGTCGCAGACGTGGTGCCAGCGGACCTGGGCCTCGATGTGCTGTGGGAAGACGACCATGTCGGAGTCCAGCCAGTGCAGGATCTCCCCGGTGCTGACAATCGCTCCGACATGCCGGGCACTGGCGCTGCCCCAGCCGGTGGAGTGGTCGGAGGTCCGGACGAGCCGGCAGTTGGCGGGACGGATCTTCGGCAGCTCGATCGGCGGTTCGCTGCCGTCGTCGACCACGACCACCTCGAGCAGTTCGGCCGGGTAGGTCTGGTGGCTCAGCGAGGCCAGGGTGAGGTCGAGCTTCTCCTGGCAGTTGTAGGCGGCGACGATCACCGAAACGGACCTGGTCGGCCGCCACTGCCCGATTTCGGGGGGTGTGAGCCGGCTCCAGTCGTTACGGAACAGCCTGATCTGCTCAGAGTACGTTCCCGATACGGCGGCGCTATTCCAGCTCGACACGAAACACAGTGTATCGAGAGGTCTGGCGAATGCCTGGTCGGTGCTGAGGCAAGGTACGGCCGGACATGGCGGGTACGCTCACCGGCCGACCGGTGGCCACGCCGAAACTCCCGGCCCGGGAGTTGGCTGGGCGCTGGGCGGTGTGGTCGGCCCGGTGGTAAATGTCGACACGTAGGCTTGGAGCGCCACTCCCGTACCCGGACACCTGACGGGCACGGGCTTGGGAAAACTGTGCCCGGACACCTGACGGGCACGGGCTGGAGCCTGCACGGTCAGATCTTCGCGACGGTCACATCTCCCGACGGGCGCGGCACCGCGTTCCCGACGGGCGCGGCATCGCGGCGATGGTCAGCACCAGACGTAGAGAGGGATCGGGTTGTCGAGCCAGGACACGACGCAGAGGTACCTCCGCTGGCGGGTGGTCGTCGGCGACCGGAACGGCCGGTGGCGTCGCCGCGGCCCGGTCAGCCTGTTGGGCGCGGGGGTGACCCAGGTGCCCGCTCAGGGGTCCCGCAGGTCCGGGCCACGACCCGGTGACCGGGTCTATCGGATGGTGGTGGCGGCCCAGTCGGTCGACTGGTTGCGACACCTGCTGACCGACCCGGCGTCACTGGTCGAGGTCACCCGGGTGTCGATCATCGTCGAGTCCTGGTCCATCCCGCAGGGCGGCTGGTCGGGACGGCTCGGCCCGCTCACCCACGTGCTCTTCCACCGGCTCCGGCTGCCCCGGGTGGGTCAGGGGCGGGCGGTCGTGGAGATCGGGCTGGAATGGCCCCGGCAGCTTCGCAAGGTCATCACCGCGGTCCTTCCGTTGCTGACCCCGGTCCGCCCGATGCCCCATCCGGCCAGCGCGGACATCACCGCCCAGGACGTGATTCCGGACTGGCTCGGTACCGCGCAGAACGACGCCGTGGTCACCGGTGCGCTGACCCCGAACGAGGACGTCCGGCCGTACGACATCGTGCTCACCGCCACGGGCGCGCCGCAGCCACCGGTCGAGCCGGACCAGCCCGCCGAGGCGGAGCAGGCCGCTTCCGCCGTCGACTACGGCACGATTCTCGCCGCCGACGCGTACGGTGCCGGCTTCGGGGCCCGACCGGAGACCGTACTGGTCGATCTCGAACACGTCACGGTGGGTGGCCGCTACGGACCATTCGGTCCGTCGGCCGGTCGCGCCCAACTCGCCTTCACCAACACGGCCGACGGACGGGGCTGGCAGATCACCGGTCCCAAGGGGGTGCTCTGCTCCGGCCGGATCGACCGGCCCTGGCTGTCGCCGGAGGCGCGGGCGGCACTGGACGAGATCGGGACGGTGCACTGCGCCGCCGTACCGGCCAGGTATCCGATCGAGGAAGCTGCCTTCCTGGTCCACCTGGTGCTGAGCGGTGTCCTGGTGCACGTGCCGGACCTGCCGCCGGCCGTCTCGGCCTACCTGGCCGACGAGGTACGGGACCTGGTCACCGCACCCCTGCCCGACCAGGCAAAGGGGGACCTGGAGTGGGAGATCCGTACGGTGGCGCAGCGGCGGGCGGCGATGCGTCAGCACGCCACCGGTCTGGTGCTGCCCCGGCTGGCCTCGGCGGCCTTCCCCGCGCTGGCCGAGCCGCCCTCGGTGAGCGTCGTGCTGGTCACCAAGCGGTTCGAGTACATCTTCGACGTGCTGGACGCCATCGAGGCGCAGACCTACCCGAATCTGGAGATCGTGCTCTGCCTGCACGGGGTGGAACCGTCCCCGTCGTTGCAGGCCCGGGTCGCCCGGTCACCACGCCCGATCGAGCTGGTTTCCCTGCCCGCCGGGCACGGCTTCGGTGAGGCGATCGGGGTGGCCACCGCCAGGTCGCGGGGCACCCTGGTGACCAAGTTCGACGACGACGACACCTACGGCCCGGAGCACGTCTGGGACCTGGTCCTGGCCCGGCACCACTCCGGTGCGGCGCTGGTCGGCAAGGGTGCCGAGTTCGTCTATCTCCAGGCGCTGGACACGACGGTACGCCGCGACGTCGGCCGCACCGAGGTCTACGTCTCGGTGGTGGCCGGCGGCACGATGCTGATCAGTCGGGGTGACCTGGAACAGGTCGGGGGCTGGCGGCCGGTGTCCCGCTCCATCGACCGTGGTCTGATCGACCGGATCCGGCGGTCCGGTGGGTTGATCTACCGGACCCACCCGCTCGGCTACGTCTACCACCGGCGATCGGATGGCCACACCTGGGATCCCGGGTCGGAGTACTTCCTCCGGGGCACCGGGGTGCAGTGGACCGGGCTGCCCCGGCACTACGAGTTCGGCACCGCACCCGCATCCAGTGGACGGCCCGGCGATGCGTTCCTGATCGGCGGCACCGGTTCGTCCGCCGTGTCGCTGGCCGGCTCGCTACCGGCCGGACGCACCGAGTTCGGAGCCTGAGGCCCACCTTCCGGACCTCACCCCGGAGATTCCGGACCTCACCCCGGAGAGCGTCGTCTTCACCCGTGGTGCTCGGCATCGCGACCCCGCCCAGGCCGGCGTCTGTCCGGACGCCAGCCTGGTACGTCGAGTGGGCCGGTCCACCGGGTGGACGGCGGCGGCTGTCCGGGGTGGTTCGGCTGCGGCAATTGGGCTGACTGGTCGGAGCACATCCCCCTTGCCGGCACGTTACCGGCTAATCACGGTTTGAACATGGAACGTTTACCCGATGTGCGAGGTGGATGATCCTGGCCACAGTCATGTCCTGGATCGCGACCGAGCTGGGGAGGTGACGGTGAGTACCGTCGCGCTCAAAGACGTCACGAAGGTTTTCCCGGATGGGACAGTGGCGGTCGACAACATAAGTCTCGACGTCAACGACGGCGAGTTCATGGTGTTGCTCGGTCCTTCGGGATGTGGGAAGTCCACGGTCCTGCGGATGGTGGCGGGGTTGGAGCAGCCGAGCAGGGGGGCGATCCTGCTCGACAACGAGCTGGCCAACGACCTGCCGCCCCGGGACCGTCGGATCGCGATGGTCTTCCAGGACTTCGCGCTGTACCCACACATGACGGTGGGCGACAACATCGCATTTCCGCTGCGACTGTCCGGCATGGAGCAGGAGCAACGTACCGAGCGGGTCGCGGACGTGGCCAACGCGCTGGGTATCGGCGACGTACTGGGCCGCAAGCCCAGCCAGCTCTCCGGTGGCCAGCGCCAGCGGGTGGCGATGGGACGGGCGATCATCCGCCGTCCCGGCCTGTTCCTGATGGACGAGCCATTGTCCAATCTGGACAGTGGCCTGCGGGCCGAACTGCGGGCCGAGATCTCCGCGCTGGTCCGCGAGCTGGGTGTCAGCACGATCTACGTGACCCATGACCAGGCAGAGGCGCTGACCATGGCCGATCGCGTGGCGATCATGCGGAAGGGCGTCCTCCAGGACGTGGGCACGCCCACCCAGGTGTACGGGCGGCCGGCGACCCTGTACGTCGCGGCGTTCCTCGGCAGTCCCCGGATGAACCTGTTGGAATCGTCGGTGTACGTACATCTCGACCGGTACGTGGCGCTGCACCTCGGTGACCAGGCGCTCTATCTGCCCTGGGACGACATCCGGTCGCGGGCCGTCGCGCACTACCACGGTGAGCGGATCGTGGTCGGCATGCGGGCCGAGGCGCTGACCCCGGTCGCCCCGGACACGCCGGGGGCGGTGCTACAGGGACGTATCCGCTATCTCGAGCACCACGGTCACGAGTCGCTGGCCTTCGTCGACATCGGGGCGACCGCGATCGTCGTCGACGAGATGGGAACCCCGGTGGCCGACGGGGAGTCCGACCGGGGACGTCGGTCGGGGCGGCTCGGCAAGGTCATGCAGCGGTTCGCCGGGCGTGCCGGCGTACTGCCGGCCGACGCGGACACCATCGGCGGGCAGTCGGGCGTGCTGACCGAACTCGGTCGGCACCGCCGTCGTCCGGCGGAACTGGCCGTACGCCTCGCGCCCTATCCCGCCGTCTCGGCCGGACACCCGATGGCCATCTCGGTACGCCTCGACGCCCTGCACTTCTTCGACGAGCGCGGCAACCGTATCGACGTGGGGTGGCGGTAGCAATCGACGTGGACTAGGGTCAGCGGCCTGCCCGCACTCCGTCTATTTCGGACAGACGATCGGGTGCGGATCCCCTCCAGAAGGGACACGTCGTGTCGACCAACGGCCCTGGTCTGCTCGTCATAGAGCGCATCCTGCGCGATCGACAGAGCATCTGGCAGCAGATCGTCGAAGAGCGTGACCTCAACCGGCTGACCGGACAGATGCTGGCCAGCTCCGCGATCGCCCTGGCCGGCTACGGTGCCGTGCTCGGTGCGTTCCACAGCGTGCTGATGGCACTCACCTCGGCGGTCAAGCTGCCCCTGCTGTTCCTGATCACGCTGGCCATCTGCCTGCCCACGCTCTATCTGTTCAACCTGGTCTTCGGGGCACGGCTGTCGGTACGCCAGGCGCTGTCCCTGGTGATGGTGGCGGTGACGGTCACCGCCATGCTGGCCGTGGCGTTCGCGCCGATCAGCCTGTTCTTCCTGATCACCGCACCGGACTACGCCTTCTTCAAGCTGCTCAACGTGGCGATCCTGACCCTGTCGGCCACGGTCGGCCTGCGGTTCCTGACCGGAGGCATGCAGGCGCTCAACGCGCACGGGCTGTTGGCGCCGGTGTCGGCCCGATCCGTTCCGGCCGCACAGCCCGTCGCGGTGCCGGTCGCAGCGGCCCAGCCGGCGCCGGTAGCTGCCCCGGCGGCGGCGCAGGCGGTGCCGGCCGACGGTGAGGTGCCCACCCCGGCGAACGGTGACGCTCCCGCGCCGGCATCCGGCGAGTCCGCTGCTCCAGCGGCTGCGCCGGCGTCGAACGGTGTCCCGGCCGTGGGTGCCCCGGTGCCGGTACTCGTCGCCGCTGCGCCAGCGGTTCCCATGCCGGTGGGGATGGCGGGTCCGGGCATGCCCGGACCGGGTGGCATGCCCGGACCGGGTGGCATGCCGCCGGGTGGTGTGCCCGGGCCCGGTATGCCGCCGGGGCACCAGCCGATCCATGCGTGGAACCGGACGCTCGGTCCCCGGCCCGCACCGCAGCCCAGTGCGGAGCGGCCAGCCAGCATGACCCTGCTCTACATCTGGATCCTGCTCTTCGGCTTCGTCGGCACCCAACTGGCCTGGACCCTGCGGCCCTTCTTCGGCAGCCCGGGCGAGGGTTTCGCCCTGTTCCGCAGCATCGAGGGCAACTTCTACGCCGAGATCGTACGCACCCTGGGGGATCTCTTCTGAGTACCGGACGGGCGGGCCGGGGATGGCCACCCGCACAACCTCCGGCCGGTCGTCCGGTGGCGGTGCCGCCGGCAGCCACCAGCATCACCACGGCTGACCCGGCCGGCTCGGCCCCTTCCGCGACACGGAAGGGGCCGAACGGTTCCGCCCACCGGCGGCACGGCTACCAGACGATCAGGTTGTAGGTCGCCCCGACGGCGAGGAGCGAGACCGCAGCGGCGGCGGTGGCCGTGTATCCGATGCGACCGGCCCGGCTCCACCAGCGGCGTACCCAGGCGACGATCGTCCCGGTGAGCATGCCGAAGGTGGTGACCGCCGCGACCAGGAACAGCACCAGCGCCACCGTCAACGGCACCGAGTCGTCGAGGAAGATGTGGTCGTTGAGCGCGGCGCCGTCACCGAGGACCACGGCCAGCAGCACGGTGAACCCCAGGAACGAAGCGGCGGTCAGCCAGCCGGTCAGGGTGGTCAGTCGGGCGGCGGCGCTCGATACCGCCCGACGGCGGCGCACCGCGGCGATCGGCCACCAGAACAGCCCGACCAGCAGCGCCAGCAGGGCGACCATGGCCACCACCAGGTGCAGCGTCGGTGTGGCGTACCACGGGAGTTTCTCGTACGCCACGCTCGGGCTGACGGTACTGAACAGGAGCCCGTCCCGGAACAGGATCTTCTGCGTACCGTCGGTGAAGAGGCCCGGTGAGATCTGCCGCCAGCGTTGGGTGGGGTTGTTCGGGTCGTCGGACAGGCCGGTCGTGGTCAGCCCACCGTCGGCGACACCCACCGTCACCGCCGAGGTCAACGTGGCGAACTTCGTGAAGTCCCGGTGGCTGTAGCGGGTGGTGCGGTAGGTGCCGGTGAAGGCGTCGAGACCGGTGCCGGCCGTGGTCGGCACCGCAGCCTGGTTCGGGTAGAGCCGGTCGATGATCCGGTTGGCCAGATCGTGTCCGGCGAAGGTGGCCGAGCCGTCGCTGCCGTCGCCGTCGTAGGCGACGTAGATCCCGATTCCGGCGTCCGGCAACAGTACGAGGTTGTCGTGGTAGCCGGGCACGTCACCGTCCTTGGCCACCACCCGCTGGCCGGAGCGCACGTGGTGCTCGTAGGCGTAGCCGATGCCGGGCAGTCGCGGATCGTGGGTGAACCGCTCGGCCGTGAGCGGGTTACCGGGCCGCAGTTGGGCCAGCATGAACCTGCCCATGTCAGTCGCCGTCGTTACCGCACCGGCACCGGTAGGCGCCATCGCTCCGTACTGGCCACGGGCCTCGACACCATCGGCGCGGTAGCCCCGGGCCAGCTTCGCCGCCACCGGAGCGGGGGATGGTTGAGCGAAGGAGGTGCTGGTCATGCCGAGTGGTCGAAGGATGTGCTGGTCGACGTAGTCGGGGAAGGACTGTCCGGAGACCGTCTCGACGAGGTGGCCGGCGAGGGCGAAGCCGTAGTTGTCGTACGACGCGAGGGTCCCGGGCGGGCGGACCCGGGGCGGTTGATGTCTGCGGAGCCAGGTGCCGAGCGGTTCCACCTCGGCAGGGTGGGCGACCGCGACGCCGAGTGCGGTGTCGGAGAACCCCGCCGTGTGGGTCAGCAGATGGTGCGTGGTGATCGGGTGACCGGGATGGGTGTCCCTGATCCGGAAGCCGGTGAGGTACCGGTTGACGTCGGCATGCAGATCGATCTTTCCCTGGGTGGCGAGCTGGTTGACCGCCTCGGCGGTGAACAGCTTGGCGACCGAGCCCATGAAGAAGCCGGTGTCGGGCGTGACCGGGGTCCGGGTGGCGAGGTCGGCGACACCGTACCCCTTGGCGAAGAGTTGCCGGCCACCGGCGACGACGACCACCGCGGCGCCCGGTATGTCGTAGTCATCCAGCTGTCGGGTGATCACCTCGTCCGATACGGCGGTGACGGCTGAGGTCGGGTCGTCGGCGCGGGCCGGGGCGTCGAGGAGCATCGCTGCGACCAGGGCTGTCAGGGATGCCGCCAGTAGGCGTCGGAACATGTCGCCAACGCTATTTCTGCACCTTGCGACAGGCGATCCGGTAGACCGGAGAGTGCATGGGAGGGTTGGCCCTACCGGTCGGGTTTCGCCTGCTCGGGGCAACCCGCTGTCGACAATCGGCGAAATGCCGTTTGCCTGAGGGGCGCCCTGGATAGGTTGAGGTGATGTTGGGCCTACCCGATCAGGTGACCGCGTGTCTCTTCGACCTGGATGGAGTGCTGACCCAGACCGCCCTGGTGCACAACGCGGCCTGGGCACAGACCTTCGACGCCTTCCTGATGGACCGGGCAGCGATCACCGGCGAACTGTTCCGCCCCTTCGACCCGGGACCGGACTACCACCGGTACGTGGACGGCCGGGCCCGGGCCGACGGGGTCCGGTCGTTCCTGGCCTCGCGCGACATCGAACTGCCCGAGGGCACGCCGGACGACCCGCCGGACGTCGACACCGTCCACGGCCTCGGCAACCGTAAGAACGTCGTCCTGCTTCGACTGCTGGACCAGAACGGGGTTCAGGTCTACGAGGGTTCGGTGGTGTATCTGCGTGAGGCGCAGCGGGCCGGACTGCGCCGGGCGGTGGTGTCGGCCAGCGCCAACTGTGCCGCGGTAGTCGCCGCCGCCGGGCTCGAAGATCTGCTGGAGGTACGGATCGACGGGGTGGTCGCGCGGGAACGCGGACTACGAGGCAAGCCACACCCCGACACGTTCCTGGCCGCTGCCCAGTTGTTCGGAGTGGAGCCCGACCGGGCCGTCGTGTTCGAGGATGCCATCGCCGGCGTCGAGGCGGGCCGGGCCGGTGGGTTCGGTTACGTCGTCGGCGTGGACCGGGTCGGTCAGGCGGACGAGTTGTTGGCCCATGGGGCCGACGTCGTCGTGCGTGACCTGGCAGAACTACTAGTGACGAAGGGGTAGACCGTGAGCGTGTCGGCCCTGCGGTCGCGAACGAAGAGGGAAAAGGCAGTGAGTGACTCGACGGTGTCCCGGTGATCCGGGAACGCGCGTACCCGGTCGAGCCGTGGTGCGTCCGGGAGACCCGGCTCGACCTCGACGTGTTGGCTCAGTCGGAGTCGGTGTTCGCCCTGTCCAACGGCCACGTCGGCCTGCGTGGCAATCTCGACGAGGGTGATCCACATGGTCTGCCCGGCACCTATCTCAACTCGTTCTTCGAGCTGCGACCGTTGCCGTACGCCGAGGCCGGCTACGGGTTCCCCGAGTCGGGCCAGACCATCGTCAACGTCACCAACGGCAAGATCATCCGCCTGATCGTCGACGACGAGCCGTTCGACGTGCGATACGGCGACCTGATCTCCCACGAACGGCAGCTCGACCTGCGGGCCGGCGTCCTGCACCGGTCGGCACAGTGGCGTTCCCCGGACGGCCGGGGCGTACGGATCCAGAGCACCCGGATGGTGTCCTTCCGGCAGCGGGCCATCGCCGCGATCAGCTACGAGGTGGAGCCCCTCGACGTACCGCTGCGCCTGATCATCCAGTCCGAACTGGTCGCCAACGAGGAACTGCCGAAGCACGGTGGGGACCCCCGGGTGGCGGCGGTGCTGGAGCAGCCGCTACAGGCCGAGGAACGCCTGGTCCAGGACGCCGGTGGCCTCCTCATCCACCGCACCAAGGCCAGCGGGCTACGGGTGGCCGTGGCGATGACCCACGATGTCGAAGGGCCGGAACGGACCCGGATCGGCACCGAGGCGTACGAGGACTGGGCGCGGACCAGCGTCGCCTGCGAGCTGAAACCGGGCGAGCGGCTGCGGGTGACCAAGCTGATGGCGTACGGCTGGTCCAGTAGCCGGTCGTTGCCGGCGCTGCGTGACCAGGTCAGCGGCGCGTTGGCCGGCGCCCAGCTTTCCGGCTGGGATGGACTCCTGGTCGAGCAGCGGGAGTACCTGGACGAGTTCTGGGACAACTCCGACGTCCGGCTCGAAGGTGATCCGGAGGTGCAGCAGGCGGTCCGGTTCGGCCTGTTCCACGTGCTCCAGGCGGGTGCCCGCGCCGAGGCGCGGCCGATCGCGGCCAAGGGGCTGACCGGCCCGGGCTACGACGGCCACATCTTCTGGGACACCGAGTCCTTCGTGCTTCCGGTGCTCACCTACACCAACCCGTCGGCCGTCGCGCCCGCCCTGCGCTGGCGCCACTCCACCCTCGACCTGGCCCAGGACCGGGCACGGACGCTCGACCTGCGCGGTGCCGCCTTCCCGTGGCGGACGATCCAGGGACAGGAGTGTTCGGCGTACTGGCCGGCGGGCACGGCCGGCTTCCACATCGCCGCCGACATCGCCGACGCGGTACGGCGCTACGTGATGGTCAGCGGGGACCAGACCTTCGAGCGTGAGGTGGGCCTGGATCTGCTGGTGGAGACCGCCCGGTTGTGGCACTCGCTCGGGCACCACGACCGGAACGGGCGGTTCCACCTGGACGGGCTGACCGGGCCGGACGAGTACACCGCCGTCAAGGACGACAACGTCTACACCAACCTGATGGCCCAGCGGAACCTCGAGGCGGCTGCCGACGCCGCCACCAAGTACCGCGAGGAGGCGTGGCGACTGGGGGTCGACGAGGAGGAGATGGCCGCGTGGCGCGACGCCGCCCGCGACATGTACATCCCGTACGACGAGGACCTGGGTGTGCATCCACAGGTGGAGGGGTTCACCCGGCTACAGGAGTGGGACTTCGCCAACACCCCGCAGGACAAGTACCCGCTGCTGCTCAACTACCCGTACGTCGACCTGTACCGCAAGCAGGTGGTCAAGCAGGCCGACCTGGTGCTGGCGATGCACTGGCGCGGGGACTACTTCACCCCCGAGGAGAAGGCCCGTAACTTCGCGTACTACGAGCGACGGACGGTACGGGACTCCTCCCTGTCCGCCTGTACGCAGGCCGTGCTCGCCGCCGAGGTGGGATTCCTCGAACTCGCCCACGACTATCTGGGCGAGGCGGCGTTGATGGATCTGCACGACCTCAACCAGAACACCCGGGACGGGGTGCACGTGGCGTCGTTGGCGGGGGCCTGGATCGCGCTGGTGGCGGGCTTCGGCGGGCTACGTGACCACGACGGCACCCTCTCGTTCGCGCCCCAACTGCCGAGCCGGCTTGACCGTCTGGAGTTCTCGCTCCGGTGGCGCGGCCACCGCCTACACGTCGACGTACGACGCAACGAGACCACGTACGCGATCCGTGACGGTGACGCCGGGGTGAGCATCCAGTTGCGTCACCACGGGGAGACCGTACGGGTCGACGCCGGTAAGCCGGTGACGCTGCCGGTGCCGCCGCCGCATCCGGTCGGCCCGCAGCCGCAACAGCCACCCGGCCGGGCGCCGGCCCGCAGGGCCACCGAGACCGGAGCCCAGGGCAGCTGAGCACGGCCGGCTCCAGCACGGCCGGTCCTGCCGGCTGACCGCACGGTGTGGTGAGGGACGGCGACGCCCCGGTCAGAGCATCGACAGGTGCACGTGGTTGGTGTGGTCGCTGGACGGGTCGCCGTTCGCCCCGCTGTACGACTTCCAACCGGTGGCGGGGAACCAGACCTGCCGATACCAGATGACGTACAGGATGCCGAGTTGGTCCGCGTTGCGGACCAGGAACGCGGCGAGGTTGTTGCCGTAGATCTTGTCCGCTCCCGTGGCGTCGCCGCCGAAGCCGCGTTGCTGCATGGAGAAGTCGCAGGCCCGGCCCTTGGGGTGCTCGTACGGGCCACTCGGCCGGAAGCAGGCGACGTACCGGGTGAAGCCGACCCGCTGGGCTTCCTGCAACGCATGCAGCATCCGGGGTGTGATGCAACCGGAGGTGGTCGGGTCGTTCTGGCTGCACGACTGCCGGGGCCAGGAGCCGTCCCGGCCGCGTGGTGCCGGTCGGGCCACCGGTGAGGTGGCGCTCACCCAGCCGCCGGTGGTCCTGCCGCCGACGAGGGCGAACGCGCGTTCGGCTTCCTGCCGGCGCTTCATCATGATCTGGAACTGCTTCTGTTCCTCAGCGAGTTCGGCGTCGATCGCGGCCTTCGCCTGGGTGGCCCGGGCGTGGGCGAGACTGAGTTCGTGCAGGCGACTGTTGTCCCGTATCGCCAGTTGGTCCAGGGTTTCGGCCCGCCTCAGGTAGATGTCCGGTGATCCGCTGCTCACCAGCACCGCCACCGGTGCGAGGCGGCCGATGCGGTAGGCGTTGGCGGCGATCCGGGCCGCCTCCGGCCCCAGGTCGGTAATGCGCTGTTCGATCATCCGTAGTTCGGCGGCCAGTCGTTCCTGGCGCTGTTTCGACCTCGCCACCAGGTTCTTCGCCTCCACGTAGCCGCGCCCGGTCGATTCGAGCACGTCACGCAACATGGGGCTGCCGCCCTCGTCGCCGGGTGTCGGCGCGGCCGACCCGGTCCCGGGAGCCAGCGTGACGCCGGCCAGCAGGATCGCGGCACAGAACAGCGCCCGGGCCAGCGGGAACCGGAGACGTTCGCGTAACGCCATACGTGGTCCTCCCGTCGGCCGCCCGGCAGGGCCAGGTGCCCCTGCTCGCCCTCGCCGAGGTCGCCCTCGCAGGAAGGACCGGACGGCAGCCACCGCTGCTGGGCGAGAAGACGCCCACGGGCGACGACCGCAGGTCAGAGTATCGGACCGGTTACGCTGAGCGCTGGGAAATGAAGAGGAATGAGTGGTCCGGAAGAGAGTCGGAGGTCAGAGCGGCTCACCCTGGGACGGGGTGCCGGACCGATCCCGAGGGGCCACCGCCCGTGGATCGTCCGCCGTACGGGCCTGGGCGGCCTCGTCGGCCCAGTCCTGCCGCTCGGCACGTTCCTGGACCGGATCCTTCTCCGGCTTGGTGCGGGTCGTGGTCGAGTCGGCTCGGTTGGACTTCTTGCTGGCCATCGGCGTCCCTCACGATCATCGACGGGTACGGCCGGACGCGTCGGCCCCGCGTCCCCCGGGTGCCGATCGTCTCCTCCGTACGGTCCTGCCCGGCTTCCCGTCGCGGGCGGTGGCCAAACCCGGCGGGCGTCGTAGGCGCGGCCCGCCCGGCAGGACTGGCTCCGGTGCCAACGGGTAGTCCGCCCGCAAGCAGGAAGAAGCACGTTTTCCAGGCCGGCGGATGCGGGGGTGCTGAAAATGGGTGCTGGTTCGACCGAGACGGTTTCGACCGAGACCATGATTCCGACCGCCGGGGTACGGCTACCGGCGGACCTGACGACACCGGCGATGGCGGAGGGAACCGTGCTGTTCGCCCACGGGAGCGGCAGTTCCCGGCACAGCCCCCGCAACGTAGCGGTGGCCGAGAAACTCAACCAGAACGCCCTGGGTACCGTGCTGGTCGACCTCCTGACACCGGAGGAGGAACTGCTGGACGAGCAGACGGCCGAGCTTCGTTTCGACATCGGACTGCTCTCCGATCGTCTCGTCGGGATCGTCGACTGGCTCCGGTCCGGACAGGAGATGGCACCGCTGCCGATCGGACTCTTCGGGGCCAGCACCGGCGCGGCTGCCGCCCTGGTGGCCGCTGCCGCCCGTCCCGACGACGTACCGGCCGTGGTGTCCCGGGGCGGACGTCCGGACCTGGCCGGTCCGGACCTTCCCGAGGTACGAGCCGCGACCCTGTTGCTGGTCGGTGGCTGGGACGAGCAGGTACTGGAACTCAACGAGCGGGCCTGCGAGGCGCTGGGTGGCGTCGCGGAACTGCATGTGGTGCCGGGCGCGACGCACCTGTTCGAGGAACCGGGAAAGCTGGAGCAGGTGGCCGACGAGGCCGCAGGCTGGTTCGCCGAACACCTCCCACCCGGTCCGCCGTCCCGTCGGTAGACCCCCCGTGACGGCCGGGGCCGGCGGTGACGGCCACGGACCCGGCTGACGGTGTCCAGGCCCATGGCTGACGGGTGTCACGCCCATGGCTGACGGGCGTCACGCCCATGGCTGACGGTGCCACGGCCTACGGTGTCCACTCAGGGCGATCCCGGGAGGATGATCAGGGTAGGAACGGGCGGATTCCCGGATGTCCGGCGGGGCGACGCCCGGCAGGCTGAAGATCATGAAAACGCCCCGCCGTACCCTCGCCGTACTGGCCGCGACCACGGTCGCCACCCTCTCCCTCGCCGCGCCAGCGGCGGCCGAGCCGAGAGCCCGCTGCTCGACCACCCCGTCCGCGCCGACCAGCCTGCCTCCACTGTCCGCAGCGAAGCTGTCCGGGGCGATCGACAACCTGCCCGACGACGAGGTCACCGGCGCGTTGGTGCAGGTACGCGGCTCGGCCGGCTGCTGGCAGGGCACCTCCGGGGTGGCGGACCTGCGTACCGGACGGCCGGTACCGCAGGACGGGCGGTTCCGGATCGGCTCGATGACGAAGGTCTTCACCGCCGTCGTCGCCCTGCAACTGGTCGCCGAGGGGCAACTCGACCTCGACCAGTCGGTGCAGCACTACCTGCCCGGGTTCCTGCCGGCCGACTATCCGGTGATCAAGGTACGGCACGTCCTGAACTACACCAGTGGGATCAACGGTGTCGGCGTACCGCACAAGGACCCGGCCTGGTTCTTCGTGCACCGCTACGACCACTGGGCGCCGGGTAGCCAGCTCGACCTGACCCGGCCGCTGGCGTTCGAACCCGGCACGAAGCAGCGGTACGGCAACGCCGACTACTGGCTGGCCGGTCTGCTGATCGAGAAGGTCACCGGGAACACGTGGGAGCGGGAGGTCACCAACCGCATCATCCGCCCGCTGCGCCTGACCGGCACCACCGCTCCGGGTGCCGACCCGAAGATCCACGGCCCGCACGCCCGGGGGTACGAGGCGGTGGAGACTGCCGAGGGCACCCGCTGGGTGGACATCACCGAGGCGAACCCGTCGTTGCAGTGGTCGGCCGCCTCGATCGTCTCCACGGCGGCGGACCTCGACCGGTTCCTGGTCGCGCTCTTCGAGGGCCGGTTGGTGCCAGCGCCGCAGTTGGAACTGATGTTCACCGTTCCGGACGTGCCGCTGTACGACGGTGACGACGACCCGACCAACGACCAGCCGGCCGCGCACAGCTTCGGGCTCAGCCGGATCCCACTCGGCCCGTTGACGCTGTGGGGCAAGAGCGGCGACCGGCCGGGCTACAACAACGGAATGGGCGCGACCCGGGACCTGTCCCGGCGCCTGGTCTACTCGGTCAACACGATCCACATGGGTGGTGAGATGCCCGCCGCCGCGCAACGGATCATCGGCGCGACGTTCTCCTGAACTTTCCCGACCTGCGCGGTGAAGCGCTGCTGAGACGTACCAGGGGGTAGGGGGTGTGATGGCCCGCCGGTGTCACCCGGCGGGCCATCACCGTGTTTGTCAATCGGTTCAGTTCTTCAGATGGCTGGACCAGTTCGCCGGATCTTCGACCAACTTCAGATTCCGGTACGCGGTCAGCGCCCCGTCCGGCCCGAGCTGTCCGAGCATCGAGTCGTCAGTGGTCACTTCGACCAGAACGCCTCCGCTCTTGCCGATCCGAACGGTCGTGGCGGGACCCTGGAGGGGGAACAGGTAGGCCGGCTGCCCGTCGACGGCCGTGTTCGGTGCCGGAGCCATCCTCTCCCTGTCGCTCCGATCCTGTTCCTCCTTGTACGGGGAGACGCTGACGTCGACCGTGTTCGTGAACGCCCGCGCCGGGTCGATCGTCGGGCTCAGCGTGACGGAGACATGCCAGGAGCGGGGGGTCCGTACGGAGTCGGAGAGGTTGACGTTGATCGGCTTGAGACCGGCCGGCAACGAGGCCGCCTGGACTGGCAGCGGGACCTGCTCGCTGCTGCTCAGCTTCATCGAACTGGCGATCCGGCGTGCGGTGGCCTTGACGTCCAGACTCGGGTCGCTGCCCATGAAGCGGAGTTGGGCCCAGCCGTCGGGAGCGTACCGCCAGCGTAGGAACGTTTCCTGCCCCTCGCCTCCGCTGTAGGTGATCCACGAGGCGGCGTTGTCGTTCACCGACCTGGCGGCGGTGGCATCGAGTTCGATGCCGCGGCTAGCGTCGTCACGCTGGGGCGCATCCGGGGTCACCCCCCTGGGATAGAGGGTGACCGAGAAGTTCCCCCTGGTGGAGTTGGCATCCCGGTCCTGATCCGCCGACAGGTAGGCGACCGAGCCGGTCCGGCCGGGAACGAACCCCGCCTGGTATTGCCGGTGGTCGTAGCCGTCGGGCAACCACCCGAACTTGAGGTACAGCCCCATCGGGTCGATCACGGCCGGGGCCTCGGGCAGGGTGGCCAACCCGGACGACTCCGCAGCCAGCACCGTGTAGCTACCCACCACGAGCATGTTCGGGCCGCCATCTCTGGCGGGTTCGTTCCCGAACTGACCGGGTACGACGGCCCCGCCGACGGCGAGGGCGGCAACCAGCGCGGCGGCACCGGCGGTAGGGCCGTACCAGCGTTGGCGGCGGCCGGTACGCATCGCCCGGTCCACGTCCAGGAACTTTGAGCGAGGTGCCTCGATCGCCTCGATGTCGACGTGCATGAGACGCGCGATGTCCCTGTCTTCTTCGATCATGTCTGGCTCCTCAGCGCGCGTTGACCGGTGAAGGAAGTAGGCGGCGCAGTTTTTCCAGGCCTTTCAGGGTCTGGCTCTTGACCGTGCCGGGTGAGCAGTTCAACGTCCTAGCCGTTTCCTCGACCGACAGATCGTGGAAGTAGCGCAGTACCAGGACCGCGCGTTGCCGGGGGGCCACCTTCCGCAGTGCGGCCACCAGGTCCAGCCGGTCGGTGGGATCCGGCTCAGTCGCCGCGACCCGCTCCGGTAAGTCGGTGCCGAGCCGGACCCGGGCCCACCCGAGCCGCCGCCCGTCGATGAATCGACGCACCAGCATGGTGCGGACGAGTGCGTCGACGCTGTCCGCCTGCCGCGCTCGGCTCCACTTGCGATAAAGCTCGGTCAGCACCTGCTGTAGGACGTCGTCCCCCCGGTCCCAGTCACCGGTCAGCAGGTACGCCACCCGACGCCAGCGGTCCATCGTGGTGCGGACGTACTCGGTGTACTCCTCGTCAGCCGCTACCTTGTCGCTCTTTCGGAACAGCATCCGTGGGTCATCCCTTCAGTCGGTACGCATCCGGGCCGGGCTCCACGGAGAAGCTGCCGATGCGTACCCGTACCCGTGCACGTACGCGGTCGCCGGTCAGCCATGTCACGGTCCGCCCGCCGGGAACTGCGCCCGCCGCCAGGCGGAGGACCCTCGGGTCGTCGCCCGCCTGGGGGGTGGCAGCCGCCGGCACGGTACCGCCCATCGCCAGGGACAGTGCCAGCGTGGGAACCGACCCGCACCGGACCGTCCGTCTTCCTCTCGTCATCCATCTCTCCCTACCGAAGGGGCGTTCGAGAGAGGGTCGATGTCGGGACCGGGTCGCGTTGCCCGGTGCGTCGATGGAATTCTGACCGGAGCGGATCGCGTGATCCGCTCGGCGTGCGGTTTGCCGTACGGAGGACCGGGTAGGCGGACCCATGCGGATCGGCATCATCGGCGCCGGCCATGTCGGCGGCACCCTGGCCCAGTTGCTGGCTAAGCACGGCCACGAGGTCATGGTCGCCAACTCACGGGGCCCGCAGACCCTGCACGGGTTGGTCGACCGGATCAGTGGTGAGGTCAGTGCCGGCACCGCCGCAGAGGCTGCCGAGTTCGGCGACGTGGTCGTCACCTCCGTGCCGTTCGGGCGCTATCCCGAGTTGCCCACCGGAGGGCTGGCCGACAAGACGGTCGTCGACACCACGAACTACTACCCGGAGCGGGACGGGCACTACCCGGACCTCGACCAGGGCAGTACCACCTCCAGCGAGCTGGTCCAGGCCCACCTGGCCGGGGCTCACCTGGTCAAGGCCTTCAACACCATGTACTGGGAGCATCTACGCGACTACGGTCGCCAGTCCTCGGCCCAGTTCCGCTATGCGCTGCCGGTCTCGGGCGACGACGACCAGGCGAAACGTACGGTGCAGGACCTCGTCGAGCAGCTCGGATTCGAACCGGTCGACACCGGTACGCTGGCCGACGGTGGCCGCCGCCAGCAGCCCGGTTCGCCGATCTACGGCGCCGACCTGAGCGGTGACGAGCTGCGGAGCCGCATCCGCCACTGAGCAGAGGCGGGTCTTGCACCGGGGTACCGTGGACCGTCCCGGCCACCGGTGGAGTGGGTGCTACCGGGTCCCAGGCTCCTGCCGGATCAGGCCGGCGCGCGCAGGTGGGTGAGCGCGTCGAGGATGATCTGACGCGCCCCTTCGCCGTGCCGCGCGATCCCGCTGAGTCGGTTGAAGATGCCCCGGAACCGGTTGGCGTCGGCGGGCGTCTGGAGCAGCTGCTCCTCAGCCCAGGTGGCGATGGTGATCGAGTCATCGAACATCACGAAACCGTGCAACGGGGCGACCGGCATCAACGCACCGGTGGGAATGACGCCCAGGTCCACGTTTCCCATACCGATGAGGGTGGCCAGGCGGTCGAGTTGGCCCCGCATCACCTCGACCGGACAGAGCAGCATCCGTAGGACGGACTCGGTCACCACGAACTGGAACCGCTTGGTCGAGTCGTAGAGCACCTGCTGCCGCTGTAGGCGGCGGAGGAGGTTGTCCTCCAGGGCCTCGTCGGGGATCCGGTCCGACCCGACGTCCTCGGCGAGGCGTACCCGGGCGTAGTCGGCGGTCTGTAGCAGTCCGGGCACCACGCCGACCTCGAAGTTCCTGACCAGCGTCGCGTCGGCTGCCAGCTCCAGCATGGAGGGTGCCGCGCCGGTACGGACCGGGTCGCTGGCCCGCCGACGCCAGGGTACGTGTGCCGTACGGAGGATCCGGAGCTGGTCCAGCAGTTCGTCGACGGTGGAGTCGTCGGTGTTCGTCGCCGCGCCCCAGGCCCGGATGTCCAGGTCGGTGGGGACCTGTCGGCCGGTTTCGATGCGGGACACCTTGGACTGGACCCAGCGTAACTCGGCGGCCAACGACACGCCGGACATGCCTTCGCGGGCACGCAGCGCCCGTAGCCTGGCCCCGAGTGCTGCTCGACCCCCGCTGGTTTGATTCCCGGACATCGCCTGCTCCTAGGCCGCCGTCAGCTAGGCGTCACGGTACATCCCAATAGACATCGATTTCTGTACCCCAATTGGCTGAACCTCTCTGGCTGAACCTGTTGCCAACGGCCGGCTCCACAGTATCCAGGAGCAGGTTGATCGGCTCACCGGCCAGGACATGGCGCACGGTTTCCCGCTTTCGGTGGCGTCCGCCGCCGGATTCGAGCTGGAAAGAGGTGTGCCGGTACGACGCAAACAGTTGCTCGCACTCCTGATCGGTGAGCCGATCAGCCATTGTTACAGCGACTTTGCGATCTCGATCAGGACGTCGGTCGGGACCTCGACCACAGTTTCGTGCGAGGGGATGTCGAGCTGGGCCAGCGCCTCCGGGTCCGACACACGCCATCCCTGCACGACGAATGTGTCACGATCCGTACGGTAGAGCGACGGGCAGTTGTTGACCTGAGACAACGCTGTCTTACGGACGAAGGTGAGCTTCATGGCTCCACCTTTCACTTCTCGGATGTCGCTTTTGGCCCAATGCCTGGCGACCTGTGTTGCATTATGCAGCGCATTGGCGATTGCGTGGTGCAAGCAACCGCAAGACACGGGCATAAAGCGAATCGTGTCGCCGCTATTCCTAATCTGTTTCACATTCCATGCGTGATCTATGTTGGTAGCCATGATCAATTTCGGGCGGCTGTCGGTGGCCGTCCGGCGCGGTGCGTCGCCGGGGTGGCGGCTGGATTTCGTACATGTGTTCGATTAGAATCTCGGCGTGAGCAGTAGAGGAGAACTGGCCGACCGGCGGGCCGCCGTCGCGGAGCTTCACGGGATCGCCGCTGGTCACGCCGGGGGTTATCGCGAGGGACTGCTCCGCGCGGAGGCGCTGACCGAACTCGCCACCGTGTCCACCGACCCCGACCTGCTGGCCGAGGCGGCGGCCATGCATGCCGTCGCCGACAACTGGTACGCCATAATCGCGGTCGACCTGCTCATCGAGGCCGGCGCGGACCGGTCGCTGATCGACTGGCACATCAACGAACGCGGGCCTTGTCAGGCTGAGGCGACCCGGATGTGAATCCGCCCGGCGTAATCGAATTTCCTTCGCGTCACGGTGAATTTTCCGCCGCCGGATAATCCCATTGGCCGACGTGGCCGATGTGGCCGATGTGGCCGGCGGACGGCGGACGGCGGACGGCAGGTGGCACGTGCAGTGGGATGCATGCAGCGAGGTGCGTCGGCGTGCCGTGGCCCGGTCCGCGACGGGCGTCTGCGTCCGTATCGGATCGTCAGTCGGGCGATGTCCTACGTACAGCGGCATTGAAACGTTCGTGGGCCGACTGCTTGGTGATGCCCAGTGCCGTACCGATCTCGGACCAGGAGGCGCCGGCTTCCCGGGCGGCCACGACGGCCCGTTCGATCAGTGGTTTCTGCCAGCGCTCGACCTCGGCCAGTACGCCGAGCGCCTGTAGCGGCCAGGTCGTCGTCAGGTCGGCCACGCTGTCGCGGAGGGTGTCGGACCGGTTCAGTAGCCAGGCCGGCGCAGCCGCGGCCCACAGCGGCTTCATGTGCTGGCTCCACTCGGAGGTGACCGACCAGGTTCCCTCCTCGGTCGGCGGATGGTCACGACTCCCGGTCCACCCGCACGAGCACATCGCGCGGTAGGCGGTCGGTGTCGGCGCATGCTCGTCGGTGGCTGCCCCGGTCCGCCCGGTGCGTGGTGTGTCGGCCGGCTCGTCGGGTTGCGCCTCAGGGGCAACAGTCAGCGACCCGTCCGGCATCCGCAGCCCGACGAGGCCCTCGTGTCCGGGCAGGTCTTCGAGCCGAATCCGCATCCGGCCAGGATAGTTCGTCAGGGTTGCCTGACATATTGCGTCTGGATATCCTGACGGCCCTGCCGGGCGTACGGGAGAGCCGTCCCGATGGCCCGCGCTGCCGCGAAGGAGAAGTGATGGCCGAGATCGTCGGCACGGTGCTGCCCGGATTCGAACCGGTACGTGACGCGTTCCTGACGAACATGCGCAGCGGCGCCGAGATCGGCGCGGCGGTCTGCGTCTACCACCACGGACGGAAGGTGGTCGACCTGTGGGGCGGGACGGCCGACCCGACCGTCGGCCGGGACTGGGAACAGGACACGCTGCAACTCGTCTACTCGTGCACCAAGAGCATCCCCGCAGCCTGTGCACATCTGCTGGTGCAGCGTGGTCAACTCCGGCTCGACGCGCCGGTCGCCGACTACTGGCCGGAGTTCGCCGCTGCGGGCAAGGAACGCATCCCGGTCCGCTGGCTGCTGTCCCACCAGGCCGGTCTCCCGGTGCTCGACCAGCCGATGTCGACGGCCGACGTGCTGGCCTGGGAGCCGGTGGTCGCCGCCCTGGCCGCGCAGTCGCCGGTCTGGGTGCCCGGCAGCCAGCACGGATACCACTCGCTCACCTACGGTTGGCTGGTCGGCGAGGTGGTCCGACGGGTCTCCGGCCGTAGCCTGGGCAGCTTCTTCGCTCAGGAGATCGCCGAGCCGCTCGGGCTGGACCTCTGGATCGGACTGCCGCTGGCCGAGCGACCCCGGGTCAGCCGCATCGTCGAGCCACCGGCCATCTCGGCCGACGACATCGACCTTGCTGCACTGCCCGAGGAGATCCGGGAGGCGCTCGCGCCGTACCTGGACCCGACCTCGCTGGTGATGCGATCGGTGACGGTGACGACCACCCCGTTGGACATGAACGATCCGGCGGTGTGGGCGGCGGAGATACCGGCGGTGAACGGGATCTGCACCGCACGGGCGCTGGCCCGCTTCTACGCCGGCCTGATCGGCGAGGTCGACGGCGTACGGATCCTCGACGCCGACACCCTCGCCGCCGCGACCGCCGAACAGGCCAACGGCATCGACCGGGTGCTGCGGACCCCGACCCGTCCGGCGCTCGGGTTCGGCCTGCCGCTGCCCGACATGGCCTGGTGGAGCCCGGCCGCGTTCGGGTTTCCCGGACATGGCGGGTCGCTCGGCTACGCCGACCCGGCCACCGGGATCGCCTTCGGCTACCTGATGAACCGGATCGAGCCGGCACCGGCGGACCGGCGGGCGGCGAGTCTCGTCGAGGCGCTGCACGTGTCGCTGGCGAGCACCACCCGATGATCACCCACGGCACGGCCCTCCACCTGCACTAACCGGCGGCCGACTCACCCGCCACCCGGACCGGACCGTGCTCGGCCGACAGTCGTTCCAGCAGCGTCACCGCGTACTCCGGTCCGGGCAGGTCCGCGATCTCGGCCTGGACGACGGCCGCCGCCTGCCGGTACGCGGGATCGGCCAGTACGGCGGCCACCGCCGTACCGGCCTGCTCGGGCGTGACCCGTACGGCGTCGAGCACCTGCGCGACGCCGAGGTCGGCGCAGCGGACCGCATTCGAGGGCTGGTCAGCACCCATCGGCACCAGGACCATGGGTACGCCGTGCGCCAGTGCGCCGAGCACGCTGCCCGATCCACCGTGCGAGACGACCAGGTCGCAGTACGGCAGGATCGACGCCTGCGGCACGTACCGTTCGATGCGTACGTTCTCGGGTTGTGGCCCGAACTCCTCTGGATCGATGTGCGGGCCGACCGTGACGAGCAGGTCGACGTCCAGTTCGCGTACCCCGGTGAGAATGCGGGTGAAGAGGTCCCCGGATTCCAGGTTGAACACCGTGCCGAGCGTGAAGTAGACCTTCGGCCGGTCGGTACGCCGGTTGAGCCAGTCGACGATGCGACCGTCATCGTCGGACGGGGCGGGCAGCAACGGACGAAGCGAGTGGGCGGTGGCCGGCAGCGGATACGCGGGGTCGCGGAAGCTGGCCGGACCGGGGGACAGGACCAGGTGGCGGCTGAGCATCGTCAGCTCGGGATCGGGCGGCAGGTCGTGGTCGGCGCGGAGCCGGTTCAACGTGTCGGCGAGGAGTTCCCGGCGGGCGAACGAGCCCGCGACCAGTACGAGCACCGTGGCGTACGGCAGTCCCAGGCGTTCGGCGGCCACCACCGCCCCGTAGTCGGCCTCGTCGCACACCAGCAGGTCCGGCTGCCAGGTGGCGCAGAGGTCGAGTACACCCGTGGCTCTGACCCGGGCCATTTGATCGGCGAAGCCGTCCCGCAGGTCACGTTCCTCCCGGTCGGCGTCCAGTTCCAGTAGTGGCCTCCGGACGGGTGCGCCACCCTGCTCGACCTGCGTGACGAAGGCGGTGAAGCCTTCAGCCTCGACCACGGAGACCATCGAACTCCGGCAACCGACGGCGACGACGTGCCCCGCGACCTCGGCGGCTCGGGCGATCGGAACCAGGGGGTGGAAGTGGCCACTGCCACCGGCGAACGTGAAGAGGATGCGCACCGGGACATCCTGCCGGCGTTCCGCCCGGCCACCAACCGAGATTGGCACGTACCCGTCCCGTGGGGTGTGGATGGCTGGCCTTCCTTGACATGTGACCTTTTGGTCACCTATTTTTGCCTGGTGACGGACGACGACCGCGTGTTCAAGGCGCTCGCGGATCCGACTCGACGGTTCCTGCTCGACCTGCTCTTCGCCCGGGACGGCAGAACGCTGACCGAGCTCGAATCCGAGTTGGAGATGACCCGCTTCGGTGTGATGAAGCACCTGCGCGTCCTCGAGGACGCGGGTCTCGTGGTCACCCGTCGGTCCGGCCGGGAGAAGTTGCACCACCTGAACCCCGTGCCGATTCGACTCATCCACGACCGGTGGATCGACAAGTACACCGAACACCACGTCACGGCGCTGACCAATCTCAAGACCGAACTGGAGACAGGACATGACGAGCACGACGCAGAGCGGACCGACGGTCCAGGTCTACCGGGTGTACATCAAGGCGACGCCTGAGGCGATCTGGGAGGCGATCACCCAGCCGGGCTGGACCGAGCAGTACCTCTACGGATCGCGGGCGCGGTACGACCTGCGCCCCGGCGGGGCCTACCAGGCGCACGGTCTCGCCTGCCAGGGGGACGAGGCGGGGGTCGCCGACGAGGCCGCCGAGGTGGTGGTCGACGGCGAGGTCATCGAGGTGGACCCGCCGCGCAAGCTGGTCCAGACCTGGCGCGCCCTCTGGACGGGGGAGGGCTTCACCCGGCTGACCTGGGAGCTCAAGGAGATCGAGGGCGGTGTCACGGCGCTGACCGTGACCCATGACGTCGCCGGTGCGCCCGGTACGGCAGCCCAGGTCGGCGGCCTGCTGGAGGACACCGGTGCCGGTGGTGGCTGGGCCGAGGTGCTCAGCAGCCTGAAGACCCTGGTGGAGACCGGTAAGCCGCTCCGGAGTTGATCGCCGGACCGGGACGGACCCGGGACGGAACCTGGGGCGGTGGGGATTCCTCAGCGGGAATCGCCGCCGGCCCCGGTTCCACACCGGCGGGCGGTACGGCTGTGGCCCTGCCGGCGGTATGGCTGTGGGCTGCCGGCGGCCCGGCTGCGCGGGTTGCCGGTACGCCGACCCGGTCAGTGCCCGGCATCCCCGCCCTGGGCGGCGGCCAGGTCGGGAACGTAGAAGCCGGTGGTGTTCCCGACCGCGCTGGCCACCTCGGCATCGGTCGCGCCGGCGGCGGCGTACGCGGCACCCCACGCCTGGCTGCTGCGGGTCATGAACTCCCTGGCTTCGGCGGTCTCGCCCCACGTATCGGGCTCCTCGATCGAGCCGCCCCGCAGGTGCAGACCGAGGCCGAGCAGGGTCAGGTCCCAGCCGACTCCGGTTGCCCCCGGGCCGTACTGTGCCCACTGCTCCTCCGGTACGACCGCGGAGTGCACCAGTTCGAAGTCGGTCACATCACCGGTGCCGGTGGACAGTCGTACCTCGACCTCGCTGATGTCAGTTGCGGCCGGGTCGTCGCCGCAGTACCAGCTCACCTTCAGCAGGTGGGGTGGGTCGCAGTGCAGGATCTCGCCCTGCGCGTTGCCCTTGAGTCGGAAGCTGCCGCCCAACCGGAGGTCACCACTGATCGGAAGGAACCACCGGTTGATCCGATCGGCGTCGGTGATCGCGTCCCAGACATCTCCGATCGGTGCGTTGTACGTCCGACGCAATACGACGGTACGCCCCTCACCTGCGGGAATCCGCCGGTGCCCGGTCTCTCGACGAACGGCGCTGAGCGCGTCGACGATGTCGTTCATGGAAAAGTTACCCCTCGTGTTTGGCTGTCGCCCGTATCGAAATCGGGCCGTGTTACCAATAGGGCGCTTGGTGGTCGCCAAGTTGTCTGTGGAGTTTCCTCGTACGGGCCACATGTCGTCGAGGACGCGGGATCAACTGCGTACCGGTGATGGGTGCACAACTCGATCGGCCGATCGGCGACATTGAGTGCGTACCCGGATCATCTTCTCGGCCGAGCTTATATAAGTCAAGCCTGAATTTTATTGACGTGGTGTCAGTGCGCCGGCTGCCCTGCCGGAACGATCGCTGGCAGGTGTCGCCCACGGTCCCGCCGCAGCCCCGCTCGCAGTCCGGCCGTAGACCGTCCCGGCAGCCCGTGGGTCGTCCGCGGCCTGCCCATGGATCGTCCGGCCTGGCCGTGGGTCGTGCGGGCCGCCGCAGGCCCTACGGTGTGGTGCGGCAGACTGTTCGACATGACACCGGCTCCGATAGCTCCGCGGAGATTGGCATCCCTCAACCGCGTACCACATGCCATTCCCTATCAGGGCAGCAAACGGCGGTTGGCGCACGCCATTGTTCCGCTTCTCCCGAAGGAGACCGAGAGTCTGCTGGAACCGTTCGCCGGATCGGCGGCCATTTCCATTGCCGCCACCCACCTGTCGATACCGAAAATGGCCGTGATCAGTGACATCAACGAGCCGCTGATGGCCCTCTGGCAACGCATCCTCGACGGGCCGACCGCCCTGGCGGACGATTACGAACTCCTGTGGGAAGCGCAGCACGCCGACCCCCGTCGGTACTACGACGAGGTGAGAGCGAAGTTCAACGCCACCCGTGAACCCCACTTCCTGCTGTATCTGCTGGCCCGGTGCGTGAAGTCGTCCGTTCGGTACAACCGTCAGGGAGAGTTCAACCAGGGGGCGGACAACAGGCGGTTGGGTGCGAGACCGCAGATCATGCGGAGGCGGCTGGAAGGGACGTCGAAGACCCTCGCCGGGTCCACCGCTCTTACCCGGGACTACCGCGCAGCTCTGGAAACGGCAGGGGTCGACGACGTCGTCTATCTGGATCCGCCGTACGAGGGGGTCTCGAAGGCGCGGGACCACCGTTACATGGCCGGTCTTTCCCGCGCCGAATTCGTCGAATGCCTGCGGGGTGCCATCGAACGTAGCGTCTCGTTCATCCTTTCCTACGATGGGACCACCGGCACCAAGCGGTACGGAAATCCACTGACGGAAACGTTGGACCTGACCCACCTGCACCTGTACGCGGGAAAGTCGTCGCAGGCCACGCTGAACGGCAGGACCGCCCACACCGTCGAATCCCTCTATCTGTCGCCGGCACTCGTCACCAGACTCGGGGGCACCGACGCGGTGACGGCGCTGCTGGGTCCGACGCCGGCCGACGCCCCACCGGCCCGAGCCTGACCGCCCTGCCCCTCGATACGGAAGGCGGACAGCCGCCCTGCCCCCTCGACGGGGAAGGCGGACAGTCGACCGGGGGCGGTCGGTATGACCCGAACTGCATGTACCGCCATCGATTCGGACTGGCTACGCTCGCGCCATGTCGCGCAGGTCCGTCACCGTCCTCGTATCACTGCTGCTTGCCCTGGTCGCGGTGACACCGGGTGGCCCGGCTGTGGCCGCCGAGCAGGACCAGCCGGACCCCGGCCGGGCCGGGCCGGCCACCGCAGGCGTGGTACGCGGTGGCGACGTCTTCCGCTCGCCGCTCGGCGGAACGTGCCTGGTCAGCTTCACCGTCCGGGCCGCCGACTACGACGGCTTCGTCACCGCCGGCCGATGCGGACAGGTCGGCGCGCCCGCGTACACGGTGGACGGCGTCCTGCTCGGCACGTTCCATCGGGTCACGTTCCCCAACAGCGACTACGCCGTGGTACGGCTCGCCCCGGGTTGGGTGCCGGTCGGCGAGGTACGGACCAGCCCGAACGCCACGATGGCCGTCAAGGGGTCGACCGAGGTGCCGCTCGGCGGCAGCGTCTGCAAGTACGGACCGCAGACCTACCTGCGGTGCGGCGTGGCCCAGGCCAAACAGCAGACGCTCTACTTCGGCACCTATGTCCTGTATGGCCTCACCCGGACCAACATCTGTCCCGGCTACAACGAGGTCGGTGCCCCGATCATGGCCGGCGACCAGGCCCAGGGCATCACGATCATCGGCTCCGGGGACTGCACCTACGGCGGGACGACCTACTTCCAGCCGGTGAACAAGGTGCTGACGGCGTACGGCCTCACCCTCATCACGTCGTAGAACGGTTCCTGTCGGGACAGTCAGCCTCGGCCCAGGACGCCTCCAGATCGCGACAGGCGATCAGTACCGTTCCGGCGAGGCAGTCGATCTCATGGGTGCAGCCGCCGGGCGCGGGCAGGATCTCGTCCAGAACCACCTCGCGGAGCAGCCGCCAGTTCGGCTCGTTCTCCGGTAGGTCCAGGGTGAAGCTCCGGATGCCCTGGTAGCGGATGGTCAGATCCTCCTCGTGCTTCCAGCAGTTGTGCCGGAACCCGAGCAGGAGGTCGACCTCGCCACCGTTGTCCGTGAACTCCACCCGGTCGAGGAGCAGGTCCTTGACGCACCGGCGGCTGAAGAAGTCATAGTGGTCCGGGTCGGTAGCGAACGCCCGCGCCCCGGCCGGCAGGGACTGGGCGATGGTGGGGAGGCGCTTTACGTACGCCGTGGGGTCGAGGTTGTTGCCGTATTCGTCCTGGGTCACGCTGACGTACCGCACGAGTGGGCCTTCCTGGGAGAGCGGGGGCGGGCCTCCACCCCGGCGGCTGCCCGCCACAGCAGAGTGCCGACGTGGTCTGTCAGGCACGGCAACGGGGTGCCGAGAGCGTGGCGACGCCAACACCGGCGCCGGAACCGAACAGCTCGTCAATTCCTGGTCCAAGGGGGCAGCCGCCGCCGACCGGCCGGGTGCCGACGCGGAGGGTACGAGCGGGAAGCACTGTTCGGGACAGCGCCCGCCCACCCCGCCGGCCTAGGGTTGAGGCATGACTTCCGGCAGCACATTCCCTGCCCTGTTCTTCAGTTTTGCCGTCACGTGTGCACTGTCAGCGATCATGTTCGGGGTGCTCTACTGGGTCGTACGCCTGGCCGTACGCCATGCGATCGAGGATGCCGACCGCCGCCGCGCCAGCGAACACAGATGACGCGGTCCGGGCCTGGCCCGATCACCATCGGCTGACGTGTTGCGGCCGGTAGACCCGACGAGTAGTTTTCCAGGCACGCCGTCGAGCTGGGAGGAGGTCAGAACCGTGTCCGATGTTCTGCGCCCCCTCCGCGTTCCGGCGTCTACGCGGATCTGACCCGGGGCGCCCGCTGTCCGGAGGGTCAACCCATGACCGACCTGGTCATCCGTCCGCTCGTCGCGGGCGAGGAAAGCCTTTTCGAGCCCGCCGCCAGTTCACCGTCCGGTTCGGCCGTCACGGCTGACTCCGACGGGGCCGCAGGATCACCTCCGAGCCGATCGGGGTGAATCCCGTGGCGAGGAACGCGCGTAGCGATCGGGCGTTACCCGGGGAGACAGCAGCGAAGACGGGCTCGCCTTCCGCAACGAGGGTGAGCGCGTCGGAGATGAGGGAGCGTCCGTGTCCCCGGCTGCCGTTCTGCGGGTGGTGCAGTTCGATGCTGAGCTCGGTACGTCCAGCCAGCCCGGCTGCGAGGGTGACGAGACCCCGTTCGTCGCCGAAGACCCGTACCCGGGTGCGTAGCTCTCGCGCGTGCTGAACGCGAGGATGATCGTCGGCACTGGTCACCGGTCGTAGGCGCGGAGGGCCGCCGACACCACGGTGGGCGAGGGTGGCGTCGATGACACCGATCCATCCGGTGGGGCCGGCGAGGTACCGCAGGAAGTCCGGGGCCAACGACCCGCCGAAGCCGTCGGGCTGGCAGGCGTGAGCGTCTACGGCGGGCAGTGCGGTGGCGACGAGCGCGTGCCCGGTGAAGGCGACCGAACATTCCAGACCACCGGGTAGGGCCGGTACGAGTGTGACGGCACCGTCGTCGGGTGGAAACCTTCCGTGTACGGCGTCGAGGAAGTAGCCGAGGAGCGGATGCGGGTCGACAGCTGTTGGCACGGCCCCGACTCTATTCGGCATACTCGGCGATCCCCTCAGATGACGGTCGTGGGTGCGGCCCGCGCCGGATGCGGACCGGCCCACAGCCGAGCATTACGAACGACCGTCCTAACCGGACGTGGAAAACTCGTTTTGCGCCGGTGAGACCATGCCCACATGAACAAGATTCCCACGGTGTTCCGCCGCGACCCGGACGACCGGAAGCGCATCCTGCCCGAGGCCAATCCCGTCTGCCAGTGGGTCCTCGACGGTGAGGGAACACCGACGCGGAAGTACGACGGCACCTGCGTGATGCTCGATGAGAACGGCACCTGGTGGGCACGGCGCGAGGTCCGCCCGGGCCGTCCGCGACCGGTCGACTACCGGCCGGTGATGACCGACGAGGTCACCGGCAAGACCGTGGGCTGGGAACCGATCGAACAGTCGCCGTACGCGAGGTACCACGCCGAGGCCCTCGCCAACTCGGACGAACAGCGGCGCGTCGGCACGTACGAGCTGATCGGCCCGAAAGTCAACGGGAACCCCGAGGGCGTGCAGCGCCACGAACTCGTACCACACGACGACGCCGAGCAGCTGGAGGTGCCACGTGACCTGGACGGGCTGCGTGACTGGCTACTGGCGCATCCTCGGTACGAGGGCATCGTCTGGCATCACCCGGACGGTCGGCGGGCCAAGTTGAAGTATCGCGACTTCGCCTGAGCCGGCGGCCCTTCGGCCGGGGACGTAGGGCTGTTCAGCCAACCGATGAGCGACAGGTACGGCCGGAGTTCGTCCGGGATCGGCCCCGGTTGGCAGATCCATTCGTCGGCCAGGGTCGCGACGAGCAGTTCGGTCCGCTCGAAGCGGAACAGGACCCCGCCGACAGTCGGAAGCGTGCTGTACCCCTGGATCAGGCCAACGTCGACGAGGCACTGCCCAACCACCTCGCCGAGCAGGTCGGTGGGGTGGACCGGTCCGACCACGGTCCGTCCGTACTCCTGCATGTCGTACGACGGGTAGGGCTCTTCCTCGGTGAGCATCAGCAGCTCACCGCAGCCGTGGGCCATGATGGCTGGCGCTCCCTCGAAGTGCAGCCAGAAATGCAGTAGGCCGGGAATTCCCGGCACTGGCCGCTCGTCGAACCAGTGCCGTGCCTCGGTCACCGCGAGTAGGCGTCGACCCGGGAGCGGGCGCAGCAGTGCGGCGGTGGTCACGGGGTCCGACACCTGCGCACCATAGCAACGCCGCACCGCCAGGTTGGAAGATCGTGATCGGTGGCCGATTACGCTGCTTGCCGTGCCTCGTATCGACCTGGTCACGGTGGTCCCCGCCAGCCCGGACTCCGTGTTCGCGGCCTGCCTCGATGTCGGCGTGCACACCGTGTCCATGGGCACCAGCGGCGAACGGGCGATCGATGGAGTCACCAGCGGCTGCCTCGGCCCCGGCCAGACGGTGACCTGGCAGGCACGGCACTTCGGCCTCCCGTGGCGGATGACCGTGCAGATCACCGAGTACGAGGCACCGCACCGGTTCGTCGACGAGCAGGTCGACGGGCCCTTCCGTCGCTGGCGTCACGAACACATGCTCAACCCTGACCCGGACGATCCGACCAAGACGGTGATGCATGACGTCGTCGACTTTGCCGCGCCGGGCGGTCCGGCCGGTGCCCTTGTCGCGGCGGTGGTCCTGCGCCCGTACCTTCAGCGGCTGATCGGACGCAGGAACCGCTTCCTCGCCCACAGCCTCGCCGGCTGAGACCTGCGACGAGCCTCGCTGGCACCCTGTTGCACTCTTACCTGCGATCACCCACCCTTTGCGGAGCGGACCGGCTACGGGGCGTACGGCGTCCGAGCGAATGCGGACCTCATCGTCCAGCAGTCGGGGGGACCGTCCGGGGCCGGAGCTTCCGATCAGGATCCCCGGCGGGCTGAGCCCAGAGCCGTCCCACGAACACTGATCTGGATCATGCACGTACCTCGTTCCGGACCGAGGTAAGCGTGATCGATCCTGATGTCCGTGTCGGCAATGCCAGCGGCCCAGAAGTCACGGTAGGTCGGCCGAGAGCGTGGCGGCAGATCAACGCCAAGATCAGCCAGGCCCCGCCACGCCTGAGCCACTGCGGCAACCCGGTCATCGGCCGACCCCAGTAGGACCCAGTCTTCGTCGTGCTGCTCCTTAAGGCGCCGTCCAATCTCCGCCAGACGCTTCCGTTTATTGCTCCTGCCCACGTTGCGACTGTCGTCCATCGCACGGGCAGAAACAAGAACGATGCGCGCCGCCAGCTTCGCGGTCTGTTCAGGCTGACCTGCCGGTAGCGCCTGGCCAGCGCGGTGTGCCGGTGCCCGTTACCTCCCCCTAGGCTGGGCGGCCGTACGACCTGCGGCACGCGGCGGTGTCGCTCTGGCAGAACTCCGGTCTTCCGGCAACGGACGTTGCCGTGCCTGCCGACCACTCGGTCGTGCGCCGGTCGAGCTCGGGCTACTTTTGCGCGGTGGTCGACGACTTCACGATCAAGCTGACCCGGGATCAGGCACTGGTCCTCGCCGACTGGCTCGACAGGGTGATCGGCACAGAGCGGTTCGATGCCATAGCTGACGAAGATGTCGCTGTGTGGTCAGCGCTGCACAGGATCAGCGGCACCCTGGACAAGTCGCTGGCGGAGGTCTTCATGCCGGACTACGCGGCACGTTTGACCGCTGCCCGTGCGCGTCTCCTCGCTGACCTCGGCGACTACTTCGTGCAGGAGCGAGCGGCACAGCGGAACGTCGGGCACCACGACAGCAGCCACCGCGACGAATCCAGAATTACGGCCTTCGACAACGCCCCGGCACGGTCAGGGACAGCTCCTAGCCGGGCTGCGGCCGGAGGAAGTACGTCAGGTCGGCAGCCAGACGCGTCATCTCCTCACCGGCCTCAAGCTTGAAGACGGTTCGCGCAGACCAGCGAGTGTCGTCCAGGTCGAGGCCCGATGCTCGGAGTGTCACCCCGAGCGATACGTAGCCCCGCCCGTCGTGGCGTGCGTCGAGTTCGAGTTCCTCTTCGAGCGACCACCAACGGCGGACCCCGTCCCAGCCGGACCAGCCGGCCGCGAGCGCTTCGACGAACTTCGCCATGTTGACATGGTGCTGCCCGACGAACAGACCCTCGAACTTCGCGACGGTCGAGGCCTTCATGTCGTCATCGTGCAGCTCGGTCGCGGCGGCGTAGACGTACCCGTCGCCGTACAAGTCCTCAAGCGGGTGAATGACCCATCGCGGACCGCTGGGCGGTGCGAGGACGAAGGGTTCGCTCATAGCGAGGAATATCGCCGGTTTGCGGATGAAGGCCCGTGAAACCGGTGTGATGCCGGGGTGAAGGCGGGGTGCGCCAAAGTTTTGGCCATGAACCTCACTCAGGCCATCGCCCGCCCGGCCATCGCCACGGAAGCCTCCCCGCCCGGGGCCGATCTGGCCGTCGAGGCCAGCGGACTCGTCAAGCGTTTCGGCGACGTCGCCGCCGTCGACGGCATCGACCTCACCGTCCGTACCGGGGAGGTCTTCGGCGTACTCGGGCCCAACGGGGCGGGTAAGACCACGATGCTGCGCATGTTGACGACGTTGCTGCCGATCGACGGTGGCCAGGCCAGCATCTTCGGCGTCGATGTGGCGTCGAAGCCCCACCAGATCCGGCAGCTCGTCGGCGTCACCGGGCAGTACGCCTCGGTCGACGATAACCTCACCGCAGCCGAGAACCTCTGGCTGTTCGGTCGTCTGCTCGGCCTGCGGTCGAAGGCAGCGAAGGCGCGCGCCACCGATCTGCTCGGCCGGTTCGGCCTGGAAGACGCCGCCGGCCGTCAGATCAAGACCTTCTCCGGCGGTATGCGGCGCCGGCTCGACCTGGCCGCGTCGCTCATCTCCCAGCCACCGCTGATCTTCCTCGACGAGCCGACGACCGGGCTCGACCCCCGCACCCGCGGGCAGATGTGGGACACCATCCGCGACCTGATCCGTGACGGTGCCACGGTGCTGCTCACCACTCAGTACCTGGACGAGGCGGACCAGCTTGCCGACCGGGTGGCGGTCATCGACCGTGGTCGCAAGGTGGCGGAGGGCACACCGAACGAGCTCAAGGCCGGCGTCGGCAACTCCACTCTCTACGTCCAGCTCACCGACGCCAGGCGTACGGCGGAGGCGGCGGGGCTGGCGGCGCAGATCCTCCACGAGACTCCAGCGCTCACGCCCGAGGCGGGCGGCCTGTCCATCGCCCTGCCCGACCCGAACCGCGCCGCCGACGTGCTGATCGCGCTGCGTACGGCCGAGATCGGCATCTCGACCGCGTCCGTCCGCCAACCCACCCTCGACGAGGTCTTCCTCGCCATCACCGGCCACTACACCGAAACCAACTCTGACGCGCAGGAGTCCCGATGAGCACGCTGATCATCCCCGCGGCGGGACGCCGCCTGAACCCGTACACGTCTCTGCGCGAGACGGCCAGCCACACCTTCTCCATGGCCTGGCGCGCGCTGAAGAAGATGCAACGCAATCCGGAGCAGTTCTTCGACGTCGTCGTCCAGCCGCTGCTCTTCACGGCGATGTTCACGTACATCTTCGGCGGCGCGATCGCGGGAGACGTGAAGAGCTACCTGCCCACGATCATCACGGGCATCCTTGCCCAGACGTCGCTGACCGCCTGCATGGCCACCGGCACCCAGATGCGGGAGGACATGGAGAAGGGCGTCTTCGACCGGTTCCGGTCACTGCCGATGGCGCGTATCGCGCCCCTGGCCGGGCCCATGGCCGCCGACCTGCTGCGGTACGGCATCGCCGCGACGTTGACCATCATCACCGGCCTGCTGATGGGTTACCGTCCCGGCGGCGGGTTCGTCGGCGTCGCGGCGGGGTGGACCCTCGTGGTCATCGCCGGATGGTCCCTGTCCTGGATCTTCGCGTGGCTCGGCACGGTGCTGCGGACGGCCCAGGCAGTACAGGGGGCCGGCATGATGATCATGTTTCCGCTGACCTTCCTGTCCAATGCGTTCGTTCCGGCTGACACCCTGCCCGGCTGGCTACAGGCCTTCGTGAAGGTCAACCCGGTTTCGCTGGTCATCAACGCTATCCGTGACCTCATGAACGACGGCACCCTCACCCGTGACGTCGCCTGGGCACTGCTGGGCTGTGCCGTGGTTGTCGCGGTCTTCGCACCGCTGGCCGTACGGTCGTACAACCGCAAGGTCTAGCTGTACTGACCACCGCAAGGTCTTGCCCGTCGTACCACCGCAAGGTCTAGGCCAGGCCCCGGAGCAGGGCCTGAAGTGGCTCGCGCAGTTGGACCGGATCGCCGGGTGCGATCTGGGCCGGCTGCGCGAGCGAGGTCGCCCACGACCAGTCGAAACTCGGCAGCATCCGGTTGAACGCGAACCGGTCGGCGTAGGCGAGTAGCGTCGCGCCGGCACCCCGGTCACCGAAGGTGAGTTCCCACACCGAAAGGGCAAAAAGGACACCACCGAGCACCGGTACGTCTAGAAAGCCCTCCTGCCCGAGGACGGCCCGGGCGTCACGGACGAGTGTGTCGCGGTCGCCGCGCGCGGACCGCCCGTACCGGGCAAAGGCCGTGACCAACGCGGCCCGGGAGAACATCACCCACGGTGCGAAGGCGACGGCCTGCAGGCCCGGCATCGCGCGTTCGCTGATCGCTGTCACCGCCGCCGCGTACGCCGCCAGCCCGGCCTCCGTCTCCCCCCGGGCGAGCAGCAACTCGGCCCGGCCACACATCAGTTCCATCGCACCGCTGAACAGGGCCTGTGCCCCGTCCTCGCTCGCGACCTCGTCGAAGATCCGCTCAGCCTCGTCGAGCCGGCCCTCGTGCAGGGCCAGCATCGCCAGACCGGCCCGGATCTGCGCATGGTCCTCATAGGCACCCAGCGCCCTCAACACCGGCAGCGCCGCCCGGGCGTAAGCCCCGGCCTCGACGAGATCACCGGTCTGGAGCGCCAGGCCGCTGACCGTCGCCGACAGGGTGCCGCGCATCCACGGCCCGTTGGCGTCGTCGCACAGGTCGAGCGCCCGCCGGGCGGCGGAGCGGGCAGCGGCAAGATTGCCGAGGTTCTCGTAGGCGTGCGAAGACCAGAGCAGGGCCAGCCGCGCGACGGTCGGGTCAGGGTCATCGCCCAACGCCGCCAACCGCTCGGCCTGCTGGTCCGCAGTGACACCGAACTCCACCAGTAACCGGACCATCGACGCGACCTGTGGCTCCGGGCCCGGGCCGAGCTCGCGGAGACGGTTCAGCACGGGCTCGCTTATCGCCCGGCGAAGGATCATCTCGTTGGTTCCCGCGATGCCCAGGCATACCCGGGTACCGGCAACGAGCTCCGGCGGAGTCGGCGCCGACAGCAACAGTTCCACGACAGCGGAGCCGAGGCTCAGCACCTTCGCATGCGAACCCTCGATCACCCAGAAACCGGCCAGCACCCCGTACAGCACCGTTACGGTCGGAACGTCACGCTCGGCGAGACTGCGGCGCAGGACGTCGACGAGATTGCCCTCCTCCTCCCGTACCCGGGCCATCGTCTCGACCTGGTCGGGGGTGTGCAGCCGGTGACCGGCCTGCGATGCCAGCTCGGCCGCCCACGC
The DNA here is from genome assembly GCF_042679305.1 of Micromonospora sonneratiae. Classification (NCBI taxonomy): domain Bacteria; kingdom Bacillati; phylum Actinomycetota; class Actinomycetes; order Micromonosporales; family Micromonosporaceae; genus Micromonospora; species Micromonospora sonneratiae. Next base: position 104,661 of record NZ_JBHTMP010000002.1, read on the forward strand.
CGTCAGCGCCCGGTCCGCCAACGCGTCGTCACCGGCGTCGACAAGTTGCATACGGCCGAACTCGCGCACCGTCTCCAGCAGCCGGTATCGCACCGTCGAGGTCTCCCGGACCACCACCAGCGAGTGCTCCACCAACCCGGCGACGACCTCACGAGCATCGTGTCCCAGCACCGCCGTGGCCCCGTCCAGGGAGAATCCGTCCCGGAAGACGGCCAACCGCCGCAGCGCGACGCGTTCCTCCTCGGTGAGCAGATTCCACGACCAGTCGATGACCGCCAGCAGGGTCTGGTGGCGCTCGGGAGCGGTCCGGCTGCCACCGCGCAGCAGGGCGAAACGGTTGTCCAGCCGCCGGGTGATCTCGGCGACGCTCATCGATCGGACTTTCGCCGCCGCCAACTCCAGCGCGAGCGGCAGCCCGTCGAGCCTGACCACCAGGTCGTGGACCTCGGCCGGGTGCAGAACCACCCCGGGCCGGGCCGCGGTGGCCCGCTCGGCGAACAGCACGGCCGCCTCGTCCGGGGGGAGCTCCGGCAGCGGGTACGTGCGTTCCGAGGGCAGGCCGAGCGGGATCCGGCTCGTGGCCAGCACCGTCAGGTTGGGGGTACGGGTCACCAGCGCGGACACGAGGTCGGCGGCGGCCTCCACCAGGTGCTCACAGTTGTCCAGCACCAGCAGCCCCGGTACGGTCCCGACCGCGTCGACCAGACGGGTCAGCAGGTCGGCTGGACGCATCGTGACCGCCCGGCCGGATGCCGTGTCGCGTACGCCGAGCGCGTCGGCCACCTCGATCGCGACCCCCTCCGGCGAGGTGACGCCGGCGAGTTCGACGAAGTGGACGACGGGCTGCTCTGCCAACCGGGCGACCAGATGGGCCAGCCGTGTCTTGCCGAGGCCGCCCGAGCCGACGATCGAGACCACCCGGTGGGTACGAACCAGGACGCGCAATGCGGCGGTATCGGCCTCCCGACCCACCAACCGGTCGGCGTCGAAACGCAACCCGTTGCGCACCGGCCGATCGGAGGCCAGCAGTTCGGCGTGTAATGCCCGCAGCTCGGGCGACGGATCGATCCCGAGCGTGTCAGCCAGCCGCCTCCGGTACTCCTCGAAGTGGGTCAGCGCGGCGGGCACACCCCGTACTCCCGCGAGGGCTCGTAGCAGGGCGGTGACGACCTCGGTGTCGTCGTCGCGGACCGCCCGTTCCAGAAGCGGCAGGGCGTCGGCATATCGGCCCTCGGCGGCCAGCCGCAGCCCCTCCGGCCGCAGCGCCCAGGCGTCGACCTCACTCGCGGCGAGACTGAGCCGGTAGCCGCTCCGGGTGCGCTCGATGACGTCACCCGAAGTTGCGGACCGTGCTCGCGATACCACTACCTGCAATGCTTTGCGGGGGTTCGCTGGGACACCGTCGTCCCACACCTGGTCGACCAACGCGTCCTCGCTGAGCCCACCGGGCCCGGCACCGACAAGCGCCCGCAACAATGCGGCCGTACGGTCACCTGGGAGCTTTCGGCCCTCCCAGGCCACCTCGTCCAGAACGGTCAGACGGCTCATCTCGCACAGCACCCCCCGTCGCCTCACCCAAGCGTAGAGCCCGGTCCGGGGGCCTCGGCGGTTCGCGTGGTCGACACCTCCGTCTTACCGGTACCCCCCGGCCAGCCAGGGCGTCCTTCTCGGCGTCGTAGGCATGTATCCAGCCGAAACAAGCCCCGTGGTCGCAAGAAGGCGGGGCGGCCGTACGACCTGGGCGTCTCGCTCTGGCTAAACGGTGGCCTCCCGGCTCCGGACGTCGCGGAGTGGGCGGGGCACTCGGTCGATGTGCTGCTCAAGGTGTACGCGAAGTGCCTTGACGGGGACCCTGGCCGGATGAACGAGCGGATCGAGGTGGCGCTGAGCCAATGATGATCACGGGTAGGGCGCGGAGGTCATGGCTGATGCGTGGACATGGATCATGAACGCATGCGACACATCTTGGATGATCCGACAGGGCTGTCTGAGCGGGCACAGCGGTTTCTGGCCGATCGGGCCGACAGAGTGCCGTTTGATGTAGCGGAGGGGCCGACTGACGCCGAGCTTAGGTCGACGCTTGGCGGGCTGCCGGGAGTGGACGTCGAGCCGGCTCTGGAGTTGCTCCGACGAATTCAGGCACGGTACGGAGGGCTGCGGTTCCGTAGTGTCGCATGGTCTTTCGACGAGGTAGTCACGCTGGGGCCGTGGCCGTGGGATGCGGGTGACTATGACTCGGACGATGTGGGGCCGATGTCGGATCTCCTAGAACACAGCGTGGCGCACCCGCACCAGGTCTGGCTTCGGGGCAGTGGCGAGGTTTCGTATTTTGCATACGACTTCACCGCTTCTGATGTGCCCGTGTTCCCATCGGTCGATGCGTTACTTGAGGCCGAGGCCATCTACCAGGAGTGCACCGCGTGGATGCGCGTGCGGCCTGACGAGCTTGTGTCTGTGGATGCGATCGAAGCGGGCACAGCCGGGTTGACCCTGTTGTCGGAGGCGTCCGGGCATACGGAGCAGTGGTGGGAGCAGGAGGGGTTCAGAGTGCACGTCTGGCACACGTTCGCTGCTGTCTATAAAGGTGCTGCTCGCAGCCGTTGGGGCATTTGGGCCAAGGATCAAGCCGGGGAACAGGCTGCGCGGAAGTTCCTGGCCACGATTGCCGAGTGAGCGAGCGGATCGAGGTGGCACTGAGCCGATGACGATTACAGGTAGGGTGCGGGAGGTCGTGGCTGACGCTGCGGCCTCGTTGCATTTGTGTCGTCTGACCTGCGGAAACTCGACCAAGATCGTTGCATGTGTTTTGCATGACTGGCGACAAGCGGCGGCTGAGGGCGGCCTACGGCTGCCTACAAGGTCAAATCGACTGGGAAGCTGATCCGCTGGTCAGGTGGCGTTTTGCTGATCTTCGAGGTGCCCCCGGCAGGATTCGAACCTGCGACACACGGTTTAGGAATAAAGTACGGCTCTGCCGATGCGTGGCCTCTGACCTGCTGAAACGGCAGCTTGGGAAATCGAGCGAAGTCATCATGAAGGCATCTTCGCCGCGGGTAAGTGCCTCGACCAATGCTCGCGAGTGACCGTGGTTTACCCGCCCTAATGGCAGGCTAATGGCACGAACAAGGTGTACGGGACGAGCGGCTTGGAAGTCTTGAGCGAGGGTCAGCAGCCGGTCCGTACGAACAGATTGCGCGCCGATCAGTTTCCTCCGCTCGATTGGTCTAGTCTTCCGAGACCGACTGACGGAAGGCATGGCGCTATGCGGAAACTGATCTACGGCATGAACCTGACCCTGGACGGCTACATTTCCGCGCCCGGCGACGACCTCGGCTGGGGCGAGCCGAACGATGAGCTGTTCCAGTGGTGGCTCGATCAGGAGCGGGTGATCAGCCTGTTTCTGTATGGGCGCCAACTGTGGGAGAACATGAGCGCCTACTGGCCGACCGGCGACCAGCAGCCGGGCGCCACCCCGGCGCAGATCGAGTTCGCGCGGAACTGGCGGGACACGCCGAAGGTGGTGTTCTCCTCAACGATCGACAAGGTCGACTGGAACGCTCGCCTGGTCACCGGCGACGCGATCGCCGAGATCACCCGGCTCAAGGCCGAGGACGGCGGGCCGATGAGGGTCGGTGGCGCAACGCTCGCCGGGGCAGCCATGCGGGCCGGGCTGATCGACGAGTACGAGATCGTCACCCATCCGGTCCTCGTGGGCGGCGGCACGCCCTTCTTCAGTGCGCTGGACGGCTGGGTGAACCTGAACCTGGTGGAGACGCGGACGTTTCCCGGCGGCGTGATCCTGACCAGGTACGAGACGAAGCGCTGAGCGCGACCGAGGTGGGCCAAACGGCCACGGTACGGAAAGCGCTGGACGCCGCTGGCGTTGAAACTCGATGGCCTGTTGGCGGCTGTGACGACGGTTCGGCGTAAGCGGTCGGTGTTCTACAACGTTTTTCAGTACGCGGTGGAGCTGGGCGCGTTGGAGTTCAATCCGGTCGACAAGATCCGGGTACCGGCGCAGCGAACGAAGGTCGCCGAGTCGGTTGATCGGCGGGTGGTGCTCAACCGTCGTCAGGCGCGGGAGTTGTTGACCGCTGTTTCGTACGTGGGGGAGCGGGGTCGGGTCGGTCGGGGTGTGCGCCTGGTGGCGTTCTTCGCCTGTCTGTACTTCGCCGCGTTGCGGCCCAGTGAGGCGCTGGCGTTGCGGGAGCAGGACTGCCACCTTCCGGCAACCGGGTGGGGTCGGCTGACGCTGGTCGACAACCGGCCCCAGTTGGGCAAGCGGTGGACGGACAGTGGTGAGGTGCACGACCGGCGGGGCTTGAAGCATCGGGCTGCGGCGGAGCCTCGGGGCGTACGATTCCGCCGGAACTGGTCGGCATGCTGCGGCAGCACATTGACCGGTTCGAGGTCGCTGAGGATGGGCGGCTGTTCCGCCGTGAGCGCGGCAGCATGGTGGCCTCGTCGACGTACTCGCGGGCGCGGAAGGCGGCACGGAAGCTGGCGCTGACTCCGGCGCAGGTGACGTAGCCACTGGCCGGGCGTCCGTACGACCTGCGGCACGCGGCGGTGTCGCTCTGGCTGAACTCCGGTGTTCCGGCAAACCGACGTCGCGGCACGTGCCGGCCACTTGGTCGACGTGCTGTTGAAGGTGTACGCGAAGTGCATCGACGGCCAGGAGGCGACGGCCAACCAGCGGATCGAGGACGCGTTGGGCGGTCCGGATACGTAGCCTCGCTGATGCCGTCACTAATCCGGATCTTGGCCGGAACAGCGGGTGCGACCTGGGAAAACGTCTTCAAGATCAATCCGTGAATAGTCCGTGGATGGAGACAAACGGCGGCTTCGGGTGGCATCTGACTGCACAGGTCGACCGATTGACGCGAGAGCGTATTTGCTGGTCAGGTGGCGTTTTTGCTGATCTTCGAGGTGCCCCCGGCAGGAATCGAACCTGCGACACACGGTTTAGGAAACCGTTGCTCTATCCCCTGAGCTACGAGGGCGCGAGTGCCCAGCTTACCTGCCAGCGGTTACCCGCGAGCGCCCAGGAGTGCCCTCCCGTGCCCACCGATTTTCGTCGCCGCTGCTCCGACCGGCGGAGCACACATCGGGCAGCCAGCGATGCTTGGGTACGCACGAGTACCCGCTCCTACCTATAGCTGCCTATCTGTGTCCACGACTCACCGAGCAGCTTTCAAGCGGACGCGCCCCACTTCCATCCCGACCAGAGGGTGTCTGATTCACGTTGTTTGTGAGCGATGTGCATTTAGGTGTCTCGCCAGGTTGGGGGCGGTTTCGTCGGTGAGGCGCTTCGGCAAGGTTGTTGGTCATGGCGAAGGTGATCATGCTGGCGGAGTTGTCGGACCGGGCTTCCTAGTCGCGCACGAGCCAGCGGTGCTGCATGAGCCAGCCCAGCGCGCGCTCGATGCTTGACGACGCCGAAGTCCTTGACCGTCTTTGGTGGCGATCTCGATGTCGACTCAAGGATTCGCAACCATGCACGAGGTCGTTAGACAAGAGGTCCTTTGTTGTCCTGACCAGTGCGCGATCAGCGCGGGTGCGATCGGGCCACCGCAGTTGCCGCAGCCGCGCCCAGCATCGATTCGGCGACCAGGTAGTGCATTGGCCGGCTGACGCGGTCCGGGGCCGCATCGACTGGAAATACCTGTTGGATAGCTCAGCGATTGCGCACTGTCACTGCGGGCCACGACGAACAGGGCGTCAAACACGCGGATCGCGACCAGATAGATCAGTTGGAACACCATGACCACGTTGATCTGGTCAAGGTGCGATGCACGCGACGTGGTACTCACGTGCGACCTGCGGATCGTTCGCGAGCGTCAGCCTCGGTGCCCGGGGCGGACGAATTCGTCCTGTCACTGTCGGTGAAGGGTCTGAAGGCGATCGGCAGGACCAATCGCGGTCCCGGCTGTGGGCATTTGAGCTGGTGAGAAGAACGAGATCGAGGATGGGGAGCCATTTGGTTGTGACTTGATTGAAAGCCTCGACGTCGATATTGCCAGGCATGATCATCTGACAGTCGGTAGGCTGCGTTGTGTGACTAGCTCCAGCATCCGAGTTCGATTCGCACCATCACCTACGGGTATGTTCCACGTTGGTAACGCCCGATCGGTCCTGTTTAACTGGGTGCTGGCCCGACAGTCGGGCGGAACGATGGTGCTGCGGATCGAGGACACGGACGCGGCGCGGAACCGCCCGGAGTGGGTTCAGGGCATCCTCGATGCGATGGAGTGGCTTGGCATCGGCCCGAGTGAGTACGAGGGTCCGCTGTTCCAGTCCGACTATGCCCAGCACCACCGCGAGGCCATCGGCCGGCTTTTCGCTGCCGGGCGTGCCTACTACTGCGACTGCATTCGGGATCAGGTCATTGCGCGTACGGGCAGCGAGCACAAGGGCTACGACGGCTTCTGCCGGGACCGCGGCCTGCCCGCTGGGGAAGGCCGGGCGTTGCGGTTCCGTACGCCGGACGACGGCTCGACTGTGATTGTCGACCTGGTACGCGGTAAGCCAACATTCGACAACGCGCTGATCGAGGACTTCGTGATCGCCCGTGGCGACGGGTCGCCGGTGTTCCTGCTGGCAAACGTGGTTGACGACATGGTCATGGGCATCACCCACGTGATCCGGGCTGAGGAGCATCTGCCCAACGCGCCGAAGCAGCAGTTGCTGTGGGATGCGTTGGGTGCTGAGCCGCCGGTGTGGGTGCACGCGCCAATTCTGGTCAACGAGAAGCGGCAGAAGCTGTCCAAGCGCCGGGACCGGGTGGCCCTGGAGGACTTCCGCGCTGAGGGGTACCTCGCTGAGGCGATGCGGAACTACCTGATGTTGCTCGGGTGGGCGCCGTCCGGTGATCGGGAGATCCTGCCCTGGGGTGACATCGTGGCGGAGTTCCGGCTGGAGGACGTCAACCCCTCGCCAGCGTTCTTCGACGTGAAGAAGCTCCGGGCCTTCAACGGGGACTACATCCGGGCGTTGTCGGTGGAGGCGTTTGTCGAGGCGTGCCAGCCGTGGCTGAGCGGTGAGACTGCACTGTGGCGGCCGGAGGCGTACGACGCCAGCGCGTTTGCTGCTGTCGCTGAGCTGGCGCAGACCCGGATCGCGGTGCTTTCCGAGATTGTTCCGATGGTCGACTTCCTGTTCCTCGATGAGCCGGCCGCCGATGAGGCAGCGTGGGCGAAAGCCATGAACGCTGACGCCCCGGCCCTGCTGGCCGCCGTGGTCGAGGCGTATGAAACGTGCGAGTGGCAGGCCGAGGTGCTCAAGTCGACGCTGGAGACGATCGGCGTCGAGCGGGGGCTCAAGCTTGGCAAGGCGCAGGCACCGGTACGGGTCGCGGTGACCGGCCGCACCGTCGGGCTGCCGCTGTTCGAGTCGATCGAGATCCTCGGACGTGAGCGAACCTTGGCTCGCCTGCGAGCCGCACTCGACCGCCTGAGCTGACACCCCTTTGCGACCGGCGGATCGATCCGTCGGTCAACCTGGTCGTCGATCGATCCGCTCCCCGAGCGTTTTCCGGAAGATCCGCCTCCCTGTTCGGGGCGGATCGGCATCTGTGGAAGATGGCGTCATCCCGGCTCCACGTACCCGTCTCTCGGCGGCCGATCCACGTCCCGATGCAGAAAGACCCGAGGGGCAGAGCAGTTAGCTGGAAGGCGGGATGTGGTAGGGGCCGAGGGCTTGGCTCATTTTGCGAACGCGCTGCCAGGACGAGTTGATCAGCGGACGTGGCGTTCTAATTTATTGAAGAGGACTACGAGGGCACCTTGGCCAGATTGCAGGACGTGCGCGGCCCGTAACGGTATCCAGAAGCACGCAAAGCGGGTGGGGTCCTGCTCGCCGGTGCGGTCGGGCAGGATGTCGATCGGCGTCAACAGCAGCTGCCTGCGGCGGACGTTCGTCGAGCAGGTACTCGGGCTGACCCGCAGGCATGCCCGTCACGCGGTCCTGGCCGCGGGTGACTTGGAAGCCGTCGCGGTGACGCGTCGCATCAGCTCCGTCGACCTCCCGCATCAGGTTCGGTGGTCCGGCGTCAGGTTCCTTGAGTTAGGACACATGGGCAGTCGAACCCGTCGAATCTTTACGCTGTCTAGACATCATATAAGCGGAATTTAGATGTACGCATCAATATAGGTAGTTCGGACAGCTTGCGTCAGGGCCGGCTATCGCCAGGGCGGTGAGGATTTCGGGGGCAGATGTGAGGATGCCCCGACGGGCCACGCTGGCCGCAAGGCTCGACCGGTGACGTCATGCTGTCGGGGTGAGCGCCAGTGGTGAGACTGACGGGCAACGGAACCGGTTGGACTGGCGGGGCCGGCTCTCCAGTGTGTTCCTTGTCGCGGGCCGGCGGCATGGGCATCAACGTCCTGAGCAACGATGTCGACTACCTGGACGCGCCGACCGACGTGCTACGCATGTTCGTGCAGGCGATCAAGGTTAGCTACATGACGACCCTGAACGATGTCCGGACGGCAACGTCAACCTTGAGCTATGGACCGGAGCCCCATGAGACAGCCGCCACGTCAGTTGACCGCCCAAGACGACAGCTTATCGCCCATCGCCGTCGAGCAGGCCGGGGCGGCGTTCGCCACCCTCGTGGCTTTTCTGCGCACCAGACCATTCACCACCACCGTCAGCACACTGGAACACGCCCTGCTCGGCACCGACCGCAACACTGCCACAGCCGCAACTACCGCCGCTGGTTTGACTGAGCAGTTGTTGCACGCCGCCCTGGCGGTGCGCCGCGACGTAGGGCGTGTCAGTGACGTCATCCACGCCACCGTCATCTCCCTCGCCCTCCCGCAGATCCTCGAAGAAGGCGAGACCATCATCAACCGTCCCTCGCTGGGACCTGGTAACGACTCGTCACGCCCGTTCGACCTGGAAACCGACCGGCGCATCGCCGAGTTCAAAGTCGCCGTATGGTCCGGCGGAGACCGGATGCGCCAACGCGGGGTGACCGCCGACCTCGTACACCTTGCGATGGACCACTCCGGTCGACGGCCCGAGTTGTGGGTAGCAGGAACCGCGCCGCTGCGGTTTCTGCAGACCAGCACCAGCACAGTCAATGACCTGCTGTCGCGCTCATCGCAGCATCTGCGCGATCGCTTCAAAGCCAGGTACGGCGCGAACGATATACCGCTGCGGACCTTCACCGCACAGCACGCCGCCCACGTCCGCCTGCACAACATCGCCGAGACCTTGCCGGCTGTCGCGGCCGCCCTGCTGTGAGGCGACAGGCCTGACGATTATGCCGCCGCTTGCCCGAGAGCAAGCAGTTCACCGGCGACCAGGTAGGTGTGGATGGCGCAGAGCCCGGCTTCCGACGCACCAATCTGATCCGGGCCATGACCCAAAGCGGCATCACCTGCTGCATCGGGGATAATCAGATCCTTCTGATCTAGTGTCGTGTAATTGAGATCTTTTACTTGTCGTTGTTGGTGAGGAGTTTGCGGACCTCGGTGTGGACCCAGCGGACCTTGGCCAGGCTCTCGCCGGGGGTCGCGGTCCAGACGAACGGCTTCGCGTCGGTGTTCCAGGCGGTGACGTAGTCGTTGATCGCCCTGGTCAGGCGGACCACGGAGGTGAAGGTTCCGCGTCGGATGGCCTGGCGGGTGATGATCCTGAACCAGATCTCGACCATGTTCAACCAGGAGGAGCCGGTGGGGGTGAAGTGAAAGACGATCCGGGGATGCCTGACGAGCCAGGCTTTCACCTCGTCGGTGGTGTGGGTGGACAGGTTGTCCACGACCACGTGCAGTTCGCGGTCGGGATACGCGGCGGCGACCGTCTTTATGAACGCCAGGAACTCGCTGCCTCGTCGTTTCGGGAAGCATCGGGCGGTGATCTGCCCGGTGGCGGCGTCGAGGGCGGCGAACAGGTTCGTGGTGCCGTGCCGGACGTAATCGTGGGTGCGTTTCTCGATGCGGTCGAAGTCGATCGGCAGCAGCGGCTGGGTGCGGTCGAGGGCTTGGACCTGCGATTTCTCGTCGACACAGAGCATGACCGCGCCGTCGGGCGGGTTCAGGTACAGGCCGACGATGTCGACGACCTTGTCGGCGAACGCCGGATCGCGGGACAGTTTGAAGGTGCCGTGTCGGTACGGCTGGAGCCCGTGGGCGCGCCAAAGGTCGGCGATGAAGTTGTGCGACACCGTGACGTTCTCGTGTCTGGCCAGGTAGGTGGCCATTTCCCGGCTCGACCAGTGCGTCAGGCCGGTCACAGCCGGTGGTGTCATCCGGGTCAACGCGAGGATCCGAGCCCGTATCGACCCGGGAACCTCGGCAGGCTTACCCGGCCGGGGCCGATCGGCAAGACCTGGCACGCCATGGGCGTGGTAGCGGCGTACCCAGGTGTTCACCGTCGGACGCGACACCCCGGCCAGGACCGCGACCTCCTCCGCGCTGCGGCCCTCGTCCCGCCCCGCCACCACCGCGTCCACCCGCCGGTCACCGACCAGGCTGGACAGTTCAGCCCGCTGCTGCTGCGTCAACGCCACGAGCCAAAGTCAACCACCACGAAGTAACACCAAGCCACGTAAAAGATCTCAATTACGCGACACTAGTTCAGTGGGCAACAGGCCTAAACCCGTTGCGTGTTGTTTCGAAGAAGGGCGATTCCCAATGAGCAGCGAGCAGCAAGGATCAGCGTCGCCGACCGACCTCGCGCGTCTGAAGCGGCACTTCGATGGGGCGGCGCAATCACCGCCCGTGCCGCCCGCGCAACGCGCTCCGCGCCCATCAGGTTTACCAGGGGCCGGGAATGCCCTCTTCGACTACGCGCACTTGGGCTACGTACGGTCAGGTGCAAGTCTCAGGGATGGCACTGGCGACGCTGACCTCTTCGACCGCCTGGCAGGCATGGCAGAAACCGAACGGTGGGACGGGCTGGAGGAGGAAGTGCAGGGCGGTAACCGCATCCTGCGTAACTACATTCGGTGGACATTCGAACGGGCGCAGCAGCAGGGAAAGATCTCAACGAGTACCGACGGTGCCCATTCCGCCTTCAACACCGGATTGGCAACTCCTCGCCAGGAGACGATTTACGGGCTCTTTCGGCGATCCAATCGACCGGATAAGACGTGGACCTTCGTAGATTGGCGGCTGGAGAGTGGGCGTGACTTCATGGATCACTTTCCACCTTCCGCACGTCCCGATTTTGTGACCTACACCGAGAACCCAGCGGACTACATCTACGATTGGCATAGAGAGCTTGTGGTGAGCGAGGGTCACATCCTCAACGAGCAGGGCAACATTGACCGCTTTCCCGCATCTCTCCAGGGAAATCCGCACCTAGCCCGTATGGCACTGAAAGGCGCTGTTGAGGGGGCGGAAACGCGGGTTCGCCGTAACTACAAGGCGGCAGTGCCCACGTGGTATCCGGCCCAGGACACAGTCCAACTGCTGCTTCCGTTGTCATTACTCGATGCGAGTACGGTAGACCTCGCTCTGGTGGTCTCCCGGCAAGGAGAGTTCTACCGAGGCCACACTGTCCTCACCACCGCGATGGCATACAACAATGCTCGTCTTCTCGCACGACCTGACAGCGACTGGCTGCAACCAGCCACGGAGGATGAAGCTGCGTAAGAACACCAAAGTGACGCCTCCCGGCCCCGCGATCGAGCGCCAGGCCAAACACCAGTCCGGGACGGTGAAGCTGGACGTCGGAGACAACGAGGAAGCCACGGGACCGGCCTCCCGGGTCTTGAACGAATGGCTGGCCACCCACGCTGGGGAGTACGACCTGGACGACCTATGGCAGTGGGCGTCGGAGTGGCGGGCCGGCCCGATCTGCCGTGACCACTCGTTGAGCGCGGTGGGCATCGCCGAGTGGATCTTGGGTGGTCTTGAGGTCGAATGGGTCGCTCGTTGACCAACGCGGCGATGCTGTGAGTCATTTCGACCTATTGAACGACGGCTTCGCCACGCTCTGGGAACGAGATGATGACCTTGCCTCCCGGCCCAGCCCGACCGTGCCGATCAAGCGGGTAATCGATCATGACTGTGCCGAACGCATAGAGTCCGTCGAATGTGTGATCTTTGCCTCAGGTAGCTACGAACCTTCGGGGCCTACTCATTGTAATCATGCTATTACCAGCGAAGATCGCTCAGCTACACGCCGTCGCGCCATCCACAAGAGACTTTCGGTCGCTCCTCTAAGACTGACGGGATGATCCCTTCTGGGCAACTGTTTGTAGTTCTCTGACTACTCCTTAATTGATCGAGGAGGGTCAGTGAAAGTGCGACACTGGGCGTGGGGTTCGACGCCCCACGTTACGGCGGCGGCGGGGCGGCGCGGCTGGGTGAGCCTCAGCTTGGCGGTGCTGTTGACCGCTACCCTCGCCGACTGGGTACCGTCCCCCGCTCGGGCGGAGCCTGCCCCGACGCCGATGGTGGAGCCGGGCGGGCTGCTGGACCGACCGGACGAGTCAGCAGCGCTGGTTACGGCGCGGATGACCGGCAAGAAGGTTCGGATCCTGGACGCCACGACGGAGTTTGCCACGGCGGTCGCCAACCCGGACGGCACCGTGACGTTCGAGTCGGCGGTGGAGCCCCAACGTGCCCGCATGGGTGACGGGTCGTGGAAGGACCTGAACCTGTCGCTGGTCACCGCCCCCGACGGTGTGCTGCGGCCAGCCGTGTCGGTGGCCGACGTCAAATTCTCCCCCGGTGGCGACAGGCCCCTGGTGGAACTTCGGAGTGCCGGGAAGTCGATGACCCTGACCTGGCAGGGTGCGTTACCGAAGCCGGTGGTCGAGGGCGCGTCGGCCACCTACCCGGAGGTCGTACCCGGGGTTGACCTGGTGGCCAGAGCCACCACGACCGGTTTCAGCCACGTGTGGGTCATCAAGACCCCGGAGGCGGCCCGCACCAGTGCGGGGCGGCTTAACCTCCAACTCGGGGGCGATGCGCAGGTCGCCACTGCGGGTGACGGTTCGCTGCGTGCCACCGACGCCGGACGGACGCTGGCGACGGCTCCCGCGGCCGTTATGTGGGACTCTGCCCAACCCCTGTTGTGGCAGCCGGGCGACGACACGCTCACCGGCTCCGACCGGACGGTCGGCCGGCCACAGCCGGATCCGGGAGCGCAGCGTTCCTCGGCCACGACGGCCGGCGACGGGGCCAAGGTCGGCGGCGTGCAGACGCGGGTAAATGGCGGCAGACTCGAACTGACGCCGGACGAGGCGATGCTGGCCAGCGCGGAGACGGTGTACCCGGTGTACGTGGACCCGTCGTGGACCGTCACGTCGAGCAAGTGGGCGTATTCCAACTCGATCAACAGCAACTGGGACCTCGGCGGCTATGCCTGGGTCGGCCAGAACTCGTTCGACAGTGCGCTCTACCGGTCGTACTTCGACTTCGACACCTCGGCGATTAAGGGGAAGTACGTACAGTCGGCGCAGGTGACCGCAAGGCTCTGGCACTCCTGGGCATGCGAACCGACCTGGACGCATCTCTACCGTACGAGCGGCATCACGGTCGCCAGTGGTGCCCGGATGGCCTGGTCGACTCGGCCCCTACCCTCCGGGGTCTGGCTCGACTCGGCCGAGGGGAACGCCAACAAGAGCGGCGGTTGCGGGGCGAACCAGCCGGACATGACCATGACCTGGGAGGGAGCGAGCCTCACCACCGATGTACGGCAGGCAGCCAACAACGGCTCGTCGCTCTACACCGTCGGGATGTGCGCGTGCAACGAGGCCGGTGAGTATGAGACTACGCAGAATCGCTGGAAGAAGTTCTACACCAACCAGACAAAGCTGATTGTCACGTATACGTCGTACCCGACCGTGGGATCGCGGGTGACCGTGCCCTCGACCTCGTGTGTGACTGGATCGAACCTGCCGTACGTCAACACGACGACGCCCAAGTTGCAGGCACAGATCAACGACGCCGAGGGGTCACAGGTCCGAGCCAAGTTCGAATGGCTCACGGGCGGGGGCACCTCGCTCGGCGCCGCCACGGTGGGCCCCGCCGCTGCCGGGTCCTGGCAGTCGGCCACGGTGCCAGCCGGTGTCTTCACTGAGAACGGCACGTACTCGTGGCGGGTGCAAGGCAACGACGGTGTGGTTGACGGTCCGTGGACCGGCTACTGTGCCTTCATTGTCGACACCACTGCCCCGTCGACCCTGCCCACTGTCTCCTCGACCGACTACCCGACGAACGACTGGGCCGGCGACGCGGGCACCGCAGGCAGCTTTACCTTCGGCGCCAACGGCACCGCCGACATCGCCGCCTACGAGTATGGTCTCAACGTCAACCCGCCGGACAAGTCGGTGACGACGTCGAGCCTCGGCGCGAACGCGACTGCCTCGATCACTCCGAGTACTGTGGGGCCGCAAGTCCTCTATGTACGGTCGCGGGACCGGGCCGGAAACGTCTCGGCCATCCAGACGTACTCGTTCTCGGTAGGGGTGGGGGTCGGCGGTGCGGTGACTTCTCCGAAGGAGGGCGACATCACCGCTGCCAAGGCAGCGCTGACCGCCACGGGCAAGGCCACCGCAACCAGCGTGACGTACCAATGGCGGCGGGCTGACGTCGACGCATGGACCGACATCCCCACCGGCCACGTCACCCTCGCCGCAGGCGGCGGACCAGTTACCTGGCCGGTCACGACCACCGGCAACGGCGAGTTCGCGAAGATCAACTGGGACGTGGAGGCGACCTTGGCGGCGGCCGACGCCCAGTCCGTGCCCCGGGACGGCCCGTTGCAGGTGCGTGCGGTCTTCAGCACCGGCACGTCCCCAGCCATCAAGATCTCCTTTGACCGCACCCTGGCCACCGCGCCAGCCGAGGCGATCGGCCCCGGAGCGGTCAACCTGATCACCGGCAACTTCACCCTCACCGACACCGACGTCGCGGCCAGCTCGTTCGAGAGCAGTCTCGTCGTGAGCCGGTCCTACAACACCCGGCGCGCCACCGACACGGACACAGCCAACATGTTCGGTCCAGGCTGGGTGTCCAGCGTCGAGGTGGAACGGGCCGACTCCCCTTACACCTCACTGCACGTGTACGGCTCCCTGGTGCAGGTTGGCACTCGGGAGGGCAACACGATCGGGTTCACCGCACGCAGCACGTCCAGCTACGACGCCGAAATCGGGCATGAGTCGCTCAAGCTTGTCTACGCCAGCGCCAACGACGCATATACCCTCACCAACTCCGACGGCAGCGTGGTCGTCTTCACCCGACTCGCCGGCACCGCTGCCGGCGCGTACTTTCCGACGTCGGTCACCGTGCCGGCCGGCCAGATAACCACACTGAGCTGGGAGAAGGTCACAATCGGGAACCAGGAGGTGATCCGTCCGACCCGGCTGCTTGCCGCCGTGGCCGAGGGGGTCACCTGCGTGACCGTCACCCGCGGGTGCCGGGCGGTCAACTTCACCTACGCCACCACGACCACCGCCACCGGCACCACCGAATCCGCCTGGGGTGACCATGTCGGGCGGCTGCAGGAGGTCTCCTTCACTGCGTGGGACCCGGACCTGACGACACCGGCGGTACGAACGGTGACGATGGCCCGCTACACCTACGACAACACCGGCAAGCTGCGGGCGGTGTGGGACCCACGGCTGGACTGGAACGACAGCGGCACGCTCTGACACGTGTGGGTCACTTACGACTACAACCCGGACGGCATCCTCAAGACGGTGAAGCCCAAGGGGCAGGAACCGTGGGAGCTGTCCTACACCACCGTCCCGAACGACCCCGGCAAGGGCCGGCTGCACCGGATGAGCCGATCCGCACTGGCGGCTGGCACGTCGGTGGAAACGGTCGTCTACAAGGTTCCCGTGTCGGGCGCGAGTGCGCCGTACGACCTGTCGCCGGCGCAGACCAACCGGTGGGGGCAGACCGAGCAGCCCACCGACGCCACGGCGGTCTTCCCCGCCGATCAGGTGCCCACTGGCAACCCGGCGGGTGGGGTGCTGCCCACCTCGTACGAGCGGGCAACCGTCACCTACATGGACGCCAACGCACGCTCGGTGAACACCGCCAAACCGGGCGGTCACATCGCCACCACCTGGTACGACACACGGGGCAACGCGATCCGGTCCCTGACTGCCGCTAACCGCGCACGGGCACTGGATGCCCGTCCCGACGACGACGCAGCAGCCGAGACCGTGATCGCGCGTAGCCATTCCAGCCTCAGCGTCTACTCCATTGACGGGCAGCGCCTGGACAGCACGCTCGATCCGGAGCATGACGTGATGCTGCCCAACGGCGAAACTGTTCGGGGCCGCAAGCGCATCAAGTACACCTACGACCAGGGCGCGCCGGCAAGCGCGGAGCCGTACAACCTGGTTACCACGAAGGACGAGATGGTCCGGGTGTGGAACAGCGACGGCACATTCGGCGACTTCGACGTCCGGACCAGCACCACCGCCTACGACTGGGACCTCGAACAACCGACGGTTGAAACGGTGGACGCGGGCGGGCTCGCGCTCACCACCCGTACCCGGTACGACCCGGTGACCGGCCATGTCACCCTTACCACCAACCCAGCCGGCGGCACCAGCGTCACCACCCCGGCTACCCGCAAGGTGGTCTACTACCGGGCCGGGGTCGGCTCCGGCTACAGCGAGTGCGACAACCGGCCGGAGTGGGTGGCCATGCCATGCCGGGAGGAGGCCGGCGGACAGGCGACCAGCGGACCGGACCTGCCGGCCAAGGTCACCATGTACGACATGTTCGGCCAGCCACGGGTGGTAACCGAGAAGGTCGCCACCACGACGTTGCGAACCACCACCACGACGTACGACGCTGCCGGACGGATTCACGAGAAGACGGTGAGCGCGCCGGCCGCGCTCGGTACTCCGGTACCGACCGAACGGAATGTCTACGACCCGGCCACCGGGCTGCTGACCCGTACCCAGTCGGTGACGGGTGGCTCGGTCACCGCCGAGATTGTCCGAGGCTACGACGGCCTGGGTCGGCTCGTGTCTTACACCGACGCCGATGGGGCCACTGCCACCAAGGCGTACGACCTGCGGGGACGAGTAGCGACGACGGACGATGGGAAGGCCGCCCGGAACTACACGTACGACGGTGGCGGTGAACGCCGTGGGCTGCTGACCTCGGTTGTCGATGCCCAGGCCGGTACCTTCGGGGCCAGTTACGACGCCGACGGCAACCTGTCGTCGGAGACCTGGCCGAACGGAATCGTGGTCACCCGGGCCACGGACGAGACGGGTACCCCCAGCAGGGTGGCCTACACCAAGCCGGGGTGTGCTGCGGAGGACTGCACCTTGTTCCTCGAGACCAGCATGTCGTCGATCCACCGACAGGTACGGGAGAACGTCTCGACGCTCTCGCGGAGCAGCTACACGTACGACCCGGCAGGCCGACTGACCGGCAGCAGCACCACCCGCAACGACATCTGCGTCAGTCAGCGATACACACTCGACACGGCGTCAAACCGCACCGGGTGGACGACCTACGCGGCGAACGCCAACGGTGGCTGCGCCACCGACGTCGTGCTGCGCAACGTCACCTGGTCCTACGACCAGGCCGACCGGCTCTCGGTCGCCAGCGGATACGCCTACGATGCGCTGGGCCGGACCACGACGCTGCCCGCAGCGGACACGGCGAACTCCGGAGCGGCCGTGACGTTGGCCTACCACGTCAACGGCTTTGTCCAGTCGATCAGCCAAGGTGCGGGTGGCTCAGCCACATACACCGTCGACGTCACCGGTGAACGGCTCCGTAGCTGGTCGGACGACCGGTCCGGAACCATCGTCCAGTCAACCCACCACTACGACGGGGACGACGACAACCCGTCCTGGACCCAGGAGACACCGGCCCGCTACACCAGACCGGTCGACGGGGTCGCGGGCGTCGCCGGTGACTTCGACAGCGGCACCGGCGAGATCCGCTGGCGGATCGGCAACCTGCACGGTGACGTCGTCGCATCGGTGCAGGGCAACGCGGAAGGCCTTTCTGCGGTCAGCGAGTTCAACGAGCACGGGCTCGCCCGGGACGAGGGGGTGACCGGGGTCCAACGGTATGGTTGGCTCGGTGCCAAGCAACGGGCTGCCGACACCCCGGCGGGTCTCGTACTCATGGGAATCCGGCTCTACAACCCGTACACCGGTCGGTTCCTGTCTCAGGACCCGGTCCAGGGCGGTAGCGCGAATCCCTATGAGTACTGCTCCGGTGATCCGATCGGCTGCACCGACCTGAGCGGCAAGGGCGATACATGTCGATGGCCTAACTGCGGCCGGGTCATCAATATGCACTGGTGGCCACTCAAGATCGCACGCTCCCGGTGTGGCCTCTGGCCCTGCCCTAGGAGTGGGAATACCAAGTGGCTACAGATCTACCAGAGTTCTCGGCGCTACTGGCAGGACACGGACTCGTACCGGTTCTTCGGCATCTGGTGGCCAATCCAGGACAAGTGGACAGCAGTGGGGTGGGGGACATACCACTACCGGTACTACCACGCCTGGTGACGCGTCGGTCGGCCCTTAGCCCGTAGCCACCCGGCCAACCGATCGAAGTGATGGATCCCGGCCCCACAGCGGCAGGTCGCTGTGGGGCCGGCTCCGTAACGTTTGCTCGGTTAAGGTGTCTGCCCTGACCGCTTTAAGGTGTGATTTAGGTCTCCGTGGGGCGCCCCCAACCGTCAGCGGCGGTGGGGGCGTATTTATAGGACGGAGGTGCCAGATGACGGACGAGCAGTACCCGGGGCTTCGGGAGTTTATGGCTGCTCGAGGCGGATCGCTCTCCCGGGCCGCCTACCTGCTGACTGGTGACCATCACCTGGCGGAGGATCTGCTCCAGTCGGCGATGATGCGGGTGCTGCGGCACTGGAAGAAGGTGGGTGCCAACGGCCCGGAAGCCTACATTCGGCAGGTCATCTACCACCTCTACCTCTCCGGTCGACGCCGGAGACGGATACCAGAGGTATTGACCGGGCAGGTGCCCGAACCGATGTCGGCAGACCAGTGCCCGACGTTGGCGTTGCGAATCAGCCTGGACGCGGCACTGGCGGCACTGTCACCGAGGCAGCGTGCGGTCCTGGTGCTGCGGTACTACGAGGACCTGACCGAGGCCGATACGGCTGTGGTGCTCAACTGCAGCGTTGGAGCGGTCAAACGGTACGGCCATGAGGGGCTGGCACGGCTGCGTCTGGTGGCGCCGCATCTGCTGGACTTTGGGCAGATTGTCGAGGAGGTGGGCAGGTGACCAGCAAACTGACGGAGGCGATGCGGGACAACGTGGCCGGGGTGCCGGCGTACGTCTCATATGAGGGTTTGGTCGCCGAGGCCGGTCTGCGGCGGCGGCATCGGGCGATTGTCGCGGCTGGGGTGGTTTTGGTGCTGGTGCTTGGTGTTGTTATGGCACCCCGGCTGGTCGGCTGGCGGGGCCAGTCGAGACCGGTCGGGGCTGCGGCCGGAGCGTCCGAGGCTTTGTCGTTGCCGGACCGGGTCGGCACGCCACAGTGGGGTGGCTGGTCGGTACAGCGCCGCCCGCTGGGCGCCGCCTCGATGATCTTCACCAGTGAGAACTGGTGGTACGAGCCGGTGAGCACGGGCACAGTGGCGGCGGTCTCGGCGGGTACCGACGAATATCGCCTGCTGTCCGACGGCTGGGGCACCCGGGCTGGAGAGGAGTCGATACTCTCCGGCGACGGCGACCTCGTGGCCACGCCCAACCAACTTGTGGACCTGCGTACGGGAAAGACTCGTGGCCTGCCTACCGTCGGTGGCACCGAGGACACCTTCCCGGTTGCCTGGTCCAGGGATGGTGACCGGCTGGCCGTTGTCGGTCTCAAAGGCCGGTACGTGCGGCAGTGGGATGGCTCGGTCGAGGCTCACCCCGCGACCCGGACGGTGCTGGCGGTGTGGGAGTTGGCCGCCAACCAGCTCACCACGGTTGCCGATGTTGATCCACGAACGCTTTTCTACGGCTGGCTGGCGGCGTTCAGCCCGGACGGCCGTATGCTCGCCTACCAGTCGGGGAGAACCGTCACCGTGGTGACGATCGGCAGCGAGGGGCGAAGCCAGTTCACCGTGCCCGACGACACCCAGCTCGCCGGTAAGGGCGCGTGGACGCCGGACGGTCGCGGGTTGACGCTGGTGACCCAGCGGCGCTGCTGTACGGGTGATGCGTACGCGTCCAAGTGGCTGTTGCGCATCGTGGATCCCAGCTCCGGAGCGGATCTGGCGGCGAAGCCCTTCGCTGAGCAGGCGGGGCTGGTCGCGCTGCGCCTGTTGGGCTGGGCACCGGACGGGGCGGCTGTGGTGGCCCGCTATCATCCCAGGCCGGGTACGAAGGTGGTTGGTTTCGGCGTAGAAGACGGCATCACCTTCGGCGGATGGACCGAGTACCGGACGGACGTGGTGGCCCTGTCCGGCAGCGACATCCGGGGGCTGCTTACCGGCACGGGGGAACAGATGCATGGTGTCGACATCGCCGACGAGGTGATCGCCAGCGGCCGTACCCACCCCGGCAAGATGCCGCCCGGCGGTATGGGGCCGGAGTACCGGATGTACCTCAAGATCGCTGGCCTGGTGCTCGTCGGGGTTCTAGTCATCGCGGGAATACTCCTGACAAACTTAATCATCCGCAGAAAACGCCGCCGCAGGAGAACAGTCGGGACGGCGTAGGGTCTTGCTGGACTGGGATCCGGACCGGCACCGGACCCGCCGTCATCGCAACACTGCGATCAGCTACCACCACACCAGCGGCGAGGCCGACATCGCTCGCGTCACCAGACGTATTAACCGCCGACCACACGACCTCATCGCCGCCGTGACCAGCGGCATCCCTAGACTGCAATGGCCCTGAGCTGACGCCGCCAGTACTACGAGCCGAACGGGCAAGCAGCCGTTCGCGTATATGTAGATCATCGACGATGACGGCGGCGCGGAACCCGACACTGGTCCACCGACCAACTGATTGCCGTGCTACAGCAGGCGCGCGCCGCCATCCTCGCGGACAACTCCGACCTGACGTTGAGAGGTGCGACCGCAGGCTTCACCAGCCGCCGCACCATCACAACCAGCGGCGATAATCCGTACCGTCTCGCCGCCCTGCCATTACGCGACGCCGCATAGGCTCCCATCCTCGGCCAACTCGGCTGAGGATGGGAGGCCATCCAAAGCCTTGCGTGTGGGCTCCCTCGAGCGGACGGACCCCAGTGAGATCTCGCTGGGGCGATCCAAGTTCGAGCCGATTGAACGGGCTGGCTGGGAACGGCCCCTACTCAAGGCGGTCGCAGCGCTATCGACGAAACCTATCAAGCCCACCATGGCGACCTGGCATTACAGTAGCCTCGGCATCCCGATCGCTGCACTCGGCGCCGACCACGTAACGATTGGTGGCTATACAGATGCGATCACTGTCGATAGCGCCGATCGCCTACGAGGGTGGGTTGGTGCGGTCGCCGCTGCCGCCGGGCTGGACGCAGCTGAAATCGCGGGGCAGGCGCGGCGCGCAATTGCCGAATGTGAACGCGCCCTGAAACGGAAGGATTTCTGGGCGCTCTCGACAGTGCCGCTGCCCGCCGAACTCGCTCCGTTAGACGCCACCTGGCTGGTGTACAGGAGTTGGACGCACTCATCAACGCGTTGCAGGCAAACTCAGGATGGATTGCTAACCTGGCTCGAAAGCTCTTGTCTGAGATAACCGACGAGGCCCTCCGGAGTCGTATTGCTACTTCGGTGCTCAGCCGTGGCGTGGAATAACCCAGATAGGTCGGTCGACCCTGCCCACAGCGAAGTTGCACGCACATTCCATGCGATCGGCGAACCTACGGCGGCGAAGGCTTTTGACGATGGGTTTACCAAAACCCGCAGCCCTCTTACCGACCTTCAGTACGCGAGCACAGCAACAGCCCGCTGCGACCGGCCCACGTAGACAGGAAAACGGAAAGCCGCAGGTCATCTGTCTGCGGACACGGGCGGAGCTGCGTGTTAGGAAACCGTTGCTCTATCCCCTGAGCTACGAGGGAGCGAGTGCCCAGCTTACCTGTGACCAGAGACCTATGAGCGCCCACGAGTGCTCGTCGTGTTCGGGGCGACGTGACCTGCTGGCGGACAGGGCACCTGACGAACTGTGGTCGGTGTAGCGGGGCTGCTGGTGCGGGGGGATACCCCCCCATGAACGGCCACCGCCCTGCCCGCGTTCGGCGGGCAGGGCGGCAGGTTGTTGTGTCTGCCGTACCGCTATCTCGCCAGGTCGACTGCCTTCCGTACGTGTTCGACCACCTGGTCCAGCGGGATCCGATCGGTCTGGCCGCTGGCCCGATCGGTGAACTCGACGACGCCGTCGGCCAGGGTCCGTTTGCCGACCGTGATCCGTAGCGGAATGCCGACGAGTTCGACGTCGCGGAACTTCACTCCGGCCCGCTCCGCACGGTCGTCGATGATCACCTCGACCCGTTCTGCGAGGAGTTGCTGGTAGATCTGCTCGCCGGCCTCGGCGACGGTTGTGTTGTCGGACTGGGCGACCACGACCGCGACGTGGAACGGGGCGACGGGCATCGGCCAGACGATGCCCCTGTCGTCGTGGTGCCCCTCGATGATTGCGGCCATGGCGCGTTCCACACCGATCCCGTAACTGCCCATGATGACCCTGGTACGGGCACCGGTCGGGTCGAGCACCGTCGCGTCGAGCGCGTCACTGTACTTGTAGCCCAGCTTGAAGATGTGGCCGACCTCGATCGCCCGCTGGACCTGTAGCGGCTGTCCGCAGCGTACGCACGGCTCGCCGGCAGCCACCTCCCGCAGGTCGGCCCAGGTGCCGACGGAGATGTGCCGGTCGACGTCGACGCCCCGCAGGTGTACGTCGTCGATGTTCGCGCCGGTGAACATGTTCCGCCGGCCGCGTAGTGCCTCGTCGGCGAGGATCGGCAGATCGGTCACCCCGACCGCGCCCAGGCTGCCCGGCGAGGCCCCCAGGGCGGCCCGGATCTCGTCCGCGTGTGCCGGACGCAGGGTAGTCGCCCCGGTCGCGTCGGCGAGCTTCTGTTCGCTCAGCACGTGGTCGCCGCGCAGCAGTACGAGCGTCAACTGGTCGTCCAGGACGAATACCAGCGTCTTGACCTGCCGGTCGCCGGGGGCGCCGAACCGTACGGCGAGGTCGTCGATGGTGCGTACGCCCGGGGTGTCGAACCGTTCCGGGACGGCGAGGCCCTCGTCGTCGGTGCTCGGCTCCAGCCGTGCGGTCGCCTTCTCCGTGTTGGCCGCGTACTCGCAGGCAGCGCAGTGCACCACGAAGTCCTCGCCCACCGCCGAGGGGAACATGAACTCCGTCGAGGCCGCGCCGCCCATGCTGCCGCTGGACGCCTCCACCGGGATGGCCGAGATCCCCAGCCGGGAGAAGATCCGGACGTACGCCTCGTGGTGCAGGTCGAAGGACCGGTCCAGACCCTCCGGGGCCAGGTCGAAGCTGTAGGAGTCCTTCATCGTGAACTCCCGGGTCCGCATCAGCCCGGCCTTGGGGCGGGGCTCGTCCCGGAACTTGGTCTGGAACTGGTACCACATCTGCGGGAGGTCGCGGTAGGAGTTCAACTCCAGCGCCAGCGTCGTGAAGATCTCCTCGTGCGTCATGCCGAGGGCCAGGTCAGCACCCCTGCGGTCACGCAGCCGGAACATCTCCTCGCCCATGATGTCCCACCGGCCACTCCTGCGCCAGATCTCGGCGGGGTGCAGCGCCGGCAGGGAGAACTCCTGGGACCCGATCCGGTTCATCTCCTCGCGGATCACGTCGATGATTTTCGACCGTACCCGTACCGCCAGTGGCAGCAGTGAGTAGTGGCCCGCCATCAACTGGCGGATGTAACCCGCTCGGAGTAGAAGCCGATGGCTCGGCGCATCCGCCTCTGTCGGATCCTCCCGCAGGGTCGGTATGTGCATCTGAGACCAGCGCATGATGGGTAGCTCTCGTTAGAGGTTCAGGGTCAGGCCATCATCGGCCGGGGTACGCGTGGAGCAAACCGGATTTTAGTGCGGCGAACCGGGCCGGGGCCGGACCCTCGTCGGAACGACGCGGGTCGCTACCCACGCTCAGGCTGGCCGGTCAGGATCCCCGCCAGCCAACGGATTGTCCGACTTCGTCGGTGCGCTGCCCGGTCCTGTCCGCCAACTTTCCGAGGACGGCGACGCAGTAGTGCGTCCAGCTGCCTCGTCCAGGAGGGCGCGCGCCGTCGACCGGGCATCGGCGAGGATCCGCTCCGCCTCGACCCTGGCGGCGTCCGTGACGTCGTCGGCCTGTCTTTCAGCCAGGCTGAGGATCTGTTCGACCCTGGTGCCAAGGTTGGCCATCGTCGGCCGTTCGGTCTCGGACCGACCCGTGGTCTCCGGCGCGGACAGGTCCCTACCCGGCCCGACGAAGGAGAGCGCCATGCCGACCAGGGTGATGACGACGCCGGGCCAGATGGCGACCGAGCCGAGGTAGCCGCCGCCAGCGGTACCGATGCCGAGCCCGACCAACAGTATCGAAAAGGACCTGAGGGACATCGTTCCTCCTCGACCTCGGCAGTCGAGGTTCAGATTTGCAGGCGGGGTCAAGGGAGGTGCCGACAGTGTTACATCGCCTGCCAGGTGGCCCCGGTGTCGGTGCTGCGCAGCAGCTTGGCGTCCTCAGTGGCCACATACATCGTGCCGCCGTCGACGGTGAAGGCGGCCGGGGCGTTCGGTACGCGACCACCGGTCGTCGACCAGGCGGCACCCCCGTCGGTCGAGCGTAGGATCTGGCCGTCCGGAGCGACCGCCCACAACTGCGTGGGCTCCGACCAGTGGAGCAGTCGCAGGGCGGGACCGCTGGCCGACGACCAGGTACGGCCACCGTCGCCGGATCGCCGTACCCCCTGATCGGTTGCGGCAAGAAGCGTCTCGGCCCGACCGGGGTCGACGGCGAGGTCGTTCGTCTCGACCGTCGAGCGGACCTGCCAGTTGACCCGATCGGTGCTGGCCATCAGCGACGCGGTGGTGGAGTCCAGTCCGTAGACGATGCCCTGCGCCACCCGCAGGGCGTGGAAGTCGGCCTTCCCGGCCAGCGACAGAGTCCGCCAGTTGTGCCCTGCGTCGGTCGATTCGATCAACCCGAGGTGCGCCGGCCCGCCTTCGCCGGGGGCGGGGTGGCCGGAGGCGAGGAACCGGTCAGCTCCGGCGATGGCGAAACCCATCGTGTCCTGTTTGCCGTTGCCCACCCGTTTCGCCGGTTCGGCGGCTGAAACCCGGAACACTCCGTGGTGGGTCGCGACATAGAGCCGCCCGTCACCAGGGTTGACGGCGATTCCGTGCACGTGTCCGAACCCGTCCGATCCTGCGGAATCGACAGCCGTGCTCTGACATGCTGCCGTCGCCAGCATGGCCAGGCCCAGTAGGCCGATGCCGATCCTGGTAGGAAGTCGCTTCCCACGGTTCTGTTGCCGGATAGGCACAACTCACTCCTTCGCGACGTGATCGTCCGACGCCGTACAACTGCCGGATGCCGTACAACTGCCCGGCCCGGTGCTACTAGTACGCCATAGTAGGTGACCTACTATGGCGTACTAGTAGATGGGGAGTGGAGGTGGACATGGGGAGCCCGGTGGAGATCTCCAACGTCAGGACACATCGGTGGGCGACAGCGAGCGTGGTGGCCCTCCTCGCGGCGGCGGTCGGTTTCGTGCTGCGGTTCGACCCCACCGACCGGATCGCCGATCCCACCGGACCGTGCCTGTGGCACGCGGTGACCGGCATCAACGGGCCGAGCTGCGGCGGAACCCGGATGTTCTACTACCTACTGCACGGTGACCTGGTGCAGGCCGCCCGGCATCATCTGCTCGCCCTGGTCGCGGTGCCGTTCCTGGCCTACGCCGGGATCCGCTGGTTCGCTGCGGTGTGGCTCGGCCGGGCGCTGCCCGCGCTACGCCTGCCCGCCTGGGCGTACGCCACCTACATCGCCGCATTCCTGCTCTACAGCACGGTGCTGCGTAACCTTCCCTGGGCGCCGTTCACCTGGTTCGACATCCCCAACCTGACCCCGTGACCGGGGGCGCTCATGCCGGGAGTGGTCCGCCTGATGCAGGCGGGCAGGCGGGCAGCCGGCTGGCGCAGGCGTAAGCTGGCGGGAATGTCCGAAAGGCGGGTGCGGTGAACGGCCTTGGCGAGTTGGAAGCCGTCGTCATGGACGTGTTGTGGGAGGCAGACACCCCACTTCGCGTACGTGAGGTGCTCGACCGGCTGTCGACCAGCCGTACCCTGGCCTACACGACCGTGATGACGGTGCTGGACAACCTGCACCGTAAACAGTGGGTGCTACGCGACAAGGACGGCAAGGCGTACCGCTACCGCCCGTCCGGCACCCGCGAGGAGATCACCGCCCGGACGCTACGTCGCATGCTGGAGACCAGCACC
This sequence comes from Micromonospora sonneratiae, assembly GCF_042679305.1. NCBI lineage: Bacteria > Bacillati > Actinomycetota > Actinomycetes > Micromonosporales > Micromonosporaceae > Micromonospora > Micromonospora sonneratiae. Next base: position 131,020 of record NZ_JBHTMP010000002.1, read on the forward strand.
GACCCGGATGTCGTACTCCTGCATTTTGCCCGCTCCGCATCCGTACGGGAACTGGCCGTGCTGCGGCAGGTCCTGGACGAGCGATCGGGCGACCGGTGAGCCTCGCCCTCGCCCTGGTCGTCGGTCCGCTGGTGCTGGCCTGGCTGGCACCGGCCGTCCTGAATCCGGCGGTCCACCGGATCCGGGACCCGTTCACCGTCCTGCTCGGCTGGCTGATCGTCACCGCCGCGACGGTGCTCACCTTCGCCGCCGGTGTGGTGCTGCTCCTGATCCCGGGCGGCCAGCAGGCCCGGCTGGGATATCTGGCGCACCAATGCTGGCTGGCCGTACGCCATCTCCAGCGCCCCGGTGTCGACGAAGCTCTCGGGGCCGTCGGTGCACTGGCCCTGGTCGCCCTGCTGGTGCGCCTCACGACCGCGACGCTGCGGCACTGGCGGGCGCAACGCCGCTTGCGACAGGCCCACCAGGACCTGCTCACCCTGCTCGGCGGTACGACCGGCCCCGGTCCGGAGCCGGTGCTGCGGATGCCGTACGCGGCACCGGTCGCCTACAGCGTCGGTGGTCGCCGTGGCCTGGTGGTCGTCAGTGACGGCGTCGAGCAACTGCCACCGGCACAGCGTGCGGCGGTGCTCTGCCACGAGCACGCCCACCTGCGCGGTCGACACCACCTGATCGTCTCCGCCGTCGACGCCCTTGCCGCAGCCCTGCCCTGGCTGCCGTTGACCCGCCAGGCACCGGACGCCGTACGGCTGCTGGTGGAGCTGTGCGCCGACGACGCCGCCGTCCGCGCCTGTGGGCCGGGGGCGGTGGGAGCGGCGCTGATCGCGCTCTCCGAGGCGCCCCGTCCCGCCCATGCCCTGTCGATGTCCGGCTCGGACGTGGTGGTGCGCCTGCACCGCCTCCAGACTGCCGCGCCCGCTCGTCGTCTGCCGGGCCGCCTCGCGGCAACGACCGCAGCCCTGGTGGCACCGGCCCTCGCCGGTGTCCTCGCCATCGCCGCAATGTGCGGCTGAGCGCCTCCCGGATCGGGGTGACCGCCGTCTCCCGGACAGCGCTGACCACGGTCTTCGGATCTGGGCGGACCGCCATTGCATACATCGTCATCTGCATCAGGTAGAAATGCACCGTGGAGGACACGATCCCGGCGTACCTGATTTCGATGCCACTGCATGCGATCACCGAGGTCTACGGTGAGGACGGGCTGCGGCAGCGGTTCGCGTTGGAGATCGCCCGGTTCGACGAGGCCGAGCAGGAGAAGCTCAACCGGGCGCTCGCGTTGGCGGATCACCTGCACCGGGACGATCGGCGGGTACGCGAGCCGTACCTCAACCACCTGCTGCGGGTGGCGATCCGGATCATCTGTTACTACCGCGTGTACGACGTCGACGTCATCGTCGCCGCGCTGCTGCACGACGCAGTCGAGGACCACCCTGAGGCCCTGGCCGGTGGCCAGCCCGTCGACGCGACCGCAGCGGCGCTTCAGGTGCTGGCCCGCGACTTCGGTCCACGGGTCGCGGGCCTCGTCCGTTCGGTGACCAACCCGCAGTACGACCCGGATCGGGACCGGGACGAGCAGTACCGCGAGCATGTCGCGGCCAGCCTCGACCGGGATCCGTGGGCGCGGGTGATCAAGGCGTCCGACTTCACCGACAACGGCGTGGGGGTCATCCACGCGACCGGTTCCAAGGTCCTCCGGGCTGCGGCCAAGTACCGTCCGCTGGTGCCGGTCCTGCGGGAACTGGTCGCCCGGCCGGACACCCCACTGGACGACGAGGCGAAGCAGCACATCCTCGAACAGTTCGAACTCGCGGAGACGCGGTTCGCGGCCATCCTTCAGGACTGAGCTCCGCTTCGCCCCACCGACGGGACAGCTGTTAGCCGTTGCCGTCGTAAGCCGTCACCGTCGCGAGCTGCCACCGTGCGGGTTGTCACCGTCGCGAGCCGTCACAGTTGCCGTCACCATCGTCTCGTCGCGACGCGCCGATTACCTGAAGACAGGGTCTGGTTGCGCATCGTAAGCTCCTGGCGGTTCCGTACCCCGCTGGCAGGAAACCGGTGCTGGCAGCCACCCTGCGTGCTCGCGGCCACCCGATGCTGCAGCCGACACCGTGGCCCAGGACCGTGCTGCGGACGGAACTCCGGCCAGTGACGGAGGAGCAGCGATGACATCCATCCGGGTACGTCAGCGACGTCGAGCCACCGAAGAACAGAGCGAATCAGCGGAGCAGACCGAAGCAGCGGAACAGATCCTGCCGGAGTTGGAGGACCGTGGCTGGCTGCACCACGCGACCGCCTTCTCGCACACCAGTTTCTGGTCGGTGGCCCGACGCCTGCCGCACCTGGTCCGGGAGGCCGTGGCGCTGGCCTGGTCGACCAGTCGGGTGGACACCGTAGCCTCCATCGGCCTGAACATCGCTGCCGGCGTGATGACCACGTTCGGCCTCCTGGCCACCAGTAACGTGCTGCGGGAACTGTTCGCCTCCGGACCCACGCCGGACCGGGTCCGTGCCGCCGCCCCGGCCCTGGTCCTGGCCGCACTGGCGGTGATGGCCCGAGGCGGTCTCGGCATCGCGGCCGGGTGGGCCCAGGCCAGGCTCACCCCGTTGATCAACTATGAGGTCGAGCTGCGGATGTTCGAGGCGACCACCGCCGTGGACCTGGCCGCGTTCGACGATGCCGGGTTCGCCGAGGAGATGGACCGGGCCCGCAACCGGGGCGTCACCGAGGCCGCCTCGATCGTCGACGACACCGTCAACCTGATCACCGGGGTGGTCGGGGTGGTCGCCACCGCCGCCGCGGTGACGGTGATCCAGCCCGTACTCCTGCCCTGCCTGCTGCTGGCCGGGATTCCCCAGGCTGTCACCGCGGTACGCATGGCCCGCCGCCAGTATCTGGCCATGCTGGCCCGGATCACCCGGCGTCGGCGGATGTGGATGCTCGGCACCCTGATGGCCAACCGGCACACCGCAGCCGAGGTACGTGCGTACCAGATGCGCGGATTCCTCCTCGCCGAGTACCGCCGGGTCATGAGTATCGAGGCGCGGGCCCAGATTCTCCTGGTCCGCGCCCAGACCACCACCCGGGTCCTGGGAGCGTCCGTTGCCGGGCTGGCCAGCTTCGCCGTCTACGCCGTACTAGGTGGGCTGCTACTCGGTGGGGTCGTGGCGCTGGCCGCTGCCGCCACCGCGCTGCTGGCGCTACAGGCCGCCCACAACAGCCTCGGCACCGCCGTGCAGGCCACCAACTCCCTGTACGAGGATGCCCTCTACTACCAGGACTTCCGCGACTTCCTGGACCGGGCCCGAACCCACACCCGAGCCGTCGGTGGTGAACCGACCAGCGGCTTCGAGACCATCGACCTCGACGAGGTCAGTCTGCGTTACCCGGACACGGGGGAGCCCGCCGTGGACCGGGTCAGCCTGTCGGTACGAAAAGGACAGGTCGTCGCGCTGGTCGGCGAGAACGGCTCCGGCAAGACGACCCTGGCCAAGCTCATCGCCGGACTCTACCGGCCGACCTCCGGCACGATCCGATGGGACGGGGTCGACACCGTACGGCTCGACCCGTACGACCTTGGTGCCCAGGTCGCGGTGATGAGTCAGGACTGGTGGAAGTTCCCGTTCACTGCCGGTCAGAACATCATGGTCGGCCGGCACGACCGGTCAGCGGGGCAGAGCGGGCCCAGCATGGTCGACGCGGCCGAATCCGCCGCCGCCCACGAGATGATCAACGGGTTGCCCCGTGGCTACGAGACCCTCCTGGACCGGGAGTTCAAGGATGGCCACGACCTCTCCGGCGGGCAGTGGCAACGCCTTGTCGCCGCGCGCGGGCTCTACCGTGACGCCCGCCTGTTGATCTGTGATGAGCCCTCCGCCGCGCTCGACGCCCGCGCCGAACATGCGCTCTTCCAGAACCTACGTCGGCATCCTGACCGGACGATCGTCCTGATCACCCACCGGCTGGCCAACGTCCGGCACGCCGACCAGATCTATGTGATGAAACACGGGCGTCTCATCCAACAGGGCAACCATGACCAGTTGATGGCCGAAGGTGGCCTCTACCGCGAGCTGTTCGAACTACAGGCCAGTGGATACCTGGACGTGCCCGACCACGACGGACGGGAGGCGACCTCCGGCGTGGTGCAGGGCTGATCGGTGGTGTGCCGGCCGGTCCCACCCGTCGCTCGGCCCCACCTGTCCGCGCGGGTCCCACCTGTGCCACCCGTCCAGCCCGGCCAGCCCGGCCAGCCCGTCCAGCCCGTCCAGCCGGCCCGGCTCCGTCTGTTCAGGACAGCAGCCGACGCAGGGTCGGCGCGATCGCGGCGGCGACCGCCCGGTCGTCCGATTGGTGGGCTACCCAGTTGAGCGCACCCAGCGCCACGACCGGCTCACCAGCGGCTGCCGCGGTGACGATGTCCGCATCGGTCACCGTGGCCAGCAACCGGCGGACGAGGACACCCTCACCCCACATCGCCTCCGTCGGGTACGGCAGCCGGCCCAGCCAGTTCAGCAGTGCACCGGCCCGCGCCACCGGATCCGGCTCGGCGGCGGCCAGCCGCAGCGCGAACTCGCGTACCCGCTCGTCCGGGAGTTTCGCGGTGCCGTCCCCGGTGACGCCGACCAGATCGTCGCGCAGGAGATCTGGCACCTGGCGTTCGGCCAGTGTCGCTGGGAGCTTCGCGGGACGGAACTGTGGCCTTCTGGGTTTCTCGTAGTACCCGAGAGCCTTCGCCAGGTCGGTGAAGAGGCTGCTGCTCAGAATGCCGTTGACGCCGCACTCGGAGAGGAACAGCGTCAGGGCGGTCGGTTCGGCCACGTCCAGGTCGTCGGCGAACCTGTCCCGCTCCCACGAGACACTGCCGTGCCCGTGGAGGGTCGCGCTGCCGAGAATCTGATCGTCGACATCGTAGAGAGCCAGCGTCGGGCCTCCGAGGCAACGGCAGATGTCGCCGGTGAACCTGCCATTCGTGGTGAGCTCCCGTGCCCGGCTCAGTTGGTCCGGGTCGACCAGTTCGGCCAGCAGTTCACGGTCGTCCAGCGGTCCATCGGCCAGGCCGCCGCTGAGAATCCACACCGTCCGGGTCCGTGCCCAGACATCGGACAACCAGTCAGTCATCAGCACTGCGTCATGGTAGGCGCAGCAGGCCCCGGTTGGAGCCCTGCGTCGCCCGCCCGCCCCAGCACCGATGGAGGGGCAGGCGACGCAGGGAGCTACCGGTCGGCGAACTGCTCGGCGAAGGCCTGTAGGTCGCGACGTTCGATGGCGGCGGCCATCAGGTCGGGGAAGGCGTCCGGCGTGCAGGCGAACGCCGGTACGCCGAGCGCGGCCAGCGCCGCCGCGTTCTGTCGGTCGTACGCCGGTGCACCCTCGTCGGACAGGGCCAGCAGCACCACCACCTGCACCCCGGCGCTGACGAGAGAACTGACCCGGCGCAGCATCTCCGCGCGTACGCCGCCCTCGTAGAGGTCACTGATCAGCACGAAGATGCTGTCCCGGGGCCGGGTGATCAGACCCTGGCAGTAGCCGATCGCCCGGTTGATGTCGGTGCCGCCACCCAGTTGGGTGCCGAACAGCACCTCCACCGGATCGTGGAGTTCCGGGGTCAGGTCCACGACGGCGGTGTCGAAGACGACCAGCGACGTACGCAGCGAGCGCATCGAGGCCAGCACCGCCGAGAAGATCCCCGAGTAGACGACGGACGCCGCCATCGAGCCGGACTGGTCGACGCAGAGCACCACGTCCCGCTGCACCGAGCTGGTACGCCGACCGTAGCCGACCAGGCGTTCCGGCACGATCGTCCGGTATTCGGGCTGGTAGTGCTGGAGGTTGGCCCGGATGGTGCGATCCCAGTCGATGTCACTGTGCCGGGGGCGGTTGATCCGGGTGGCCCGGTTGAGGGCCCCGGTCACCGCAGCCCGGGTCTTCTGCGCGATCCGGCGCTCCAACTGCTCCACCACCCGGCGGACGACCTGGCGGGCCGCATCCTTGCTCTTGGCCGGCATCACCCGGTTGAGCGAGAGCAGGGTGCCGACGAGGTGGACGTCCGGCTCGATCGCGTCGAGCATCTCCGGTTCCAGCAGGAGCCGGCTGAGGTTGAGCCGCTCGATCGCGTCGGCCTGCATGACCTGCACGACCGTACTGGGGAAGTATTCCCGGATGTCGCCGAGCCAGCGGGCCACCCGGGGCGCGGAGCCACCCAGCCCGCCCGTACGCTTCCGGCCACCGTCGCTGGCTTCGGTGCTGTCGTAGAGGGCGGCGAGCGCGGCGTCCATGGTGGCGTCCGTACCGGTCACCTTCCCACAGGGGGAGTCGGCGGCGTCGCCGAGCACCAACCGCCAGCGGCGTAGCCGCTCCGGGTCGACGTTGGCATCGGCGACGTGCGCGGTCACGCGGCCACCTCGCTTCGCTCGATCACTTGAATCTCCCGTCCGAGCAGGGTGGTCAGGGCGGGCAGGACCAGCGCCGCCCGGTCGTGGTCGATCGGGGGCAGTTTGCCTGCGTCGTCGTCGAGCGCGGTGCCGCCCGCGATCCGGTCACCGATCGAGCGGCGTTCCGGTGCGGCGAACGTGCCGAACGTACGGCGCAGCAACGGCAGCACGTCGGTGAACGAGTCCGGGTCGACGCCGGTCAACCACTCGTCCAGTACGGACAGCAGGGACACGTCGTGGACGAGCAGCAGGCCACCGCCGGCGAGGAAGCCCTCGATCCAGTTGGCCGCCTGCGGGGCTGGCGTTCCGACGGTGAGTACCAGACCCATCCGTCGCCGGGTCTCTGCCGGGTCGAGGCGGTCGGCGTCGTGCAGCAACCTGGTCAACCGGCCGGCCAGCAGACCGTGGACGGGATGCTGCGGGGCGGTGCCGGCCTCGGTGCCCCGCCTGGCCAGCGAGGCCAGGGTGTCCAGCCAGCGGTTACGTAGGTCCGGATCGTCGAGCAGACCGATCGCGGAATGGACGGCGTCGACGTGGTCGCGCAGTGCCCGGGCGGCGTCGTCGGACAGTGACACGACCGCGGCGGGCAGGCCCACGCAGATGCGGACCAGCAGGCTCTCCGCGACGTGCCGCAGCGCCCCGAGGTCGGAGCCACGTACGTCGCCGTAACGCAGGGTGCGGGCCAGCGCCGGCAGCGCCGCCATCAGGTGCGCCACGTCGGCGTCGAGCGCCGCCCGGGTCTGGAGCGCCTGGAGCACGGCCGGATAGGCGTTGGTCAGGTCACCCAGCAGGCACAACTCGACCAGTGGGGTGAGTTCGGCCAGTGAACCCGCGTCCCGGGCCGCCTCGGCGATCTTCGCCGTTGCGGCGGCCTCGACGGTGGTGCCGTACTGGCCCGCCTCGACCAGGGACACCGCGAATTCCGGCTGCCAGCGCAGCCGCCACCCTTCGCGGAAGGTGCCCTTGCCCCGGCGGGCGTCGCCCGGTTCGCCCCAGCCGACGCCGAGCAGCCGCAACCGGTGCAGCAGTCGGCTGCGGCCCAGGTCGGTGTCCTTGCGTAGGTCCAGGTCGAGCTGCCGTTCCAGGGCCTCCGGCTTGAGTCGCAGGGTGCGTTGCTGGGCGGCCAGGTCCCGGGCCAGCGGCACCATCGGCACACCGTCCGGCACGGCACCGAGGCGTTCACCGACCACCAGCCGCTGGTCGATCAGATCGAGGCGCAGGTCCTCACCGTCGCAGAGGACCGCCCGGGTGGCCTCGGTCAGTTCGGCGAGACCGGCCAGTGGCCGGCCGCGCAGGGCGGCCAGTGACTCGGTGAGGCGTACCGCCTCGATGACGTGCGCCGACGAGGTCGGTATCCCCTCGTCCCGCAGCACCCCGGCGGCGGAGACCAGCCAGCGGGTGAGCACCTCGTCCGGTGCGGTGAACAGGTGGTGGTACCAGCCGGGGGAGCGGACACCGGCCCCGTACCCCTGCCAGGAGGTCAGCCGACCGTACGTCCAGGGCACCCAGGTGAAGGTGACCTTGCCCTTCTTGAGCCCCTTGAGCAGGGCGTTGTCCCGGGCCGCCGGCACGCTGGTGGTCAGTGCGGGCACGTGCCACGCGCCGCACACCACGGCGATGTTGTCGTGCGTCCTGCGCACCTCCCGCAGCACCCCGCGCATGTACGCCTCGCGGAGCAGGTCCTGCGGATCCTCCGGTGCTTCGGCGCGGATCGCGGTCATCGCCTCTTCGATCGCCTCGAAGACCGGTACGCCCCGGTGCTCGACGACGTCCTCCCACCAGCGCTCGGGATCGTCGTAGCCGGCAGCGGCGGCGAGTTCCCCGATCGGGTCGGTCGGCCGGTAGGGCATGGCCCCGTCGGGTGCCGCCTCCCCGGTAGCGTCCTCGGCCGGCGTTTCCCCGGTCGCCGATGCCTCCGCAGCCGGCTCGGCCGGCACGTCCGCCGACGCCTCGGCCGGCGTCTCCCCGGTGACGCCCTCGGTCGGGTCCGCCGACTTCAGACCGACGCGGTACGCGTACGGCAGGTCGAAGAACCGCACCGGTACGTTGTGCGCCACCGCCCAGCGGATCGCCTGCCACTCCGGGGAGAAGACCGCGAACGGCCAGTACCCGGCCTTCCGGGGATCGTCGGTGGCGTAGCCGAGCAGGGCCACCGGCGGTTCCAGCCCCTCTTCGGCGACCCAGCGGACCAGTTCGTCCGCCTCGGGCGGGCCCTCGATCAGCAGCAGGTCGGGTTGCTGTTCGGTCAGCGCCCGCACCACGGCCCGCGCCGAACCCGGGCCGTGGTGGCGTACCCCGTAGAAGCGTTCAGACATCGCGGGCGGCGCGGTAGAAGGGCAGCCAACCGTCGCGTTCCCGGACCACGGTCTCCAGGTACTCCCGCCAGATGACCGGGTCGGTGGCGGGGTCCTTGACCACCGCGCCGACGATGCCGGCGGCCACATCGGACGGCCGTAGCACCCCGTCACCGAAGTGCGCGGCCAGCGCCCAGCCGTTGGTGACCACGGAGATCGCCTCGGCGGTGGAGAGCGTCCCGGTCGGCGACTTGAGCTTGGTACGGCCGTCCTCGGTCAACCCGGTGCGCAGCTCCCGGAAGACGGTCACCACCCGGCGGATCTCCTCCATGGCCGGGGGCACCTCGGGCAGTTCCAGGGACCGGCCGAGCTGCGCCACCCGGCGGGCGACGATGTCGACCTCCTCGTCGGCGGAGCCGGGTACCGGCAGCACGACGGTGTTGAACCGGCGGCGCAACGCGCTGGACAGTTCGTTGACCCCCCGGTCCCGGTCGTTGGCGGTGGCGATGATGTTGAAGCCCTTGGCGGCCTGCACCTCGCTACCCAGTTCCGGTACGGGCAGGGTCTTCTCCGACAGGATCGTGATCAGGGTGTCCTGCACGTCGGAGGGCACCCGGGTCAGCTCCTCGAACCGGGCCACCGCACCGGTCTGCATCGCCCGCATCACCGGGCTGGGCACCAGCGCCGCCTCCGACGGTCCCTCGGCCAGCAGCCGGGCGTAGTTCCAGCCGTACCGGATCGCCTCCTCGGCGGTTCCGGCGGTGCCCTGCACCAGCAGCGTCGAGTTACCGGAGATCGCCGCCGCGAGATGTTCGGAGACCCAGGTCTTGGCGGTGCCCGGCACGCCGAGCAGCAGCAGCGCCCGGTCGGTGGCCAGGGTCGCCACCGCGACCTCCATGAGTCGGCGCGGTCCGACGTACTTCGGCGAGACCTTGCCGCCGTCGCCGAGCAGATAGGTGACCACGGCCTGTGGCGACAGCTTCCAGCCGGGCGGGCGGGGCCGGTCGTCGGCGGCGGCCAGCAGCGCCAACTCCTCGGCGAACTGCTGCTCGGCGTGCTGACGGATCACTGTCATTGGAGCTCCTCGTACATGTTGCGGCGGTAGGTGAGGTCGGCGGCGAGTTGGGTGAGGTTGCTGCCCCCACCACGGTCCGGATGGTCGGTGGCCAGGATCTTGGCGAGGGCGGCGACCGGCTCGGCGTACGTGACGGGCATGGCCCCGCTTGCCTGTCGGCACAGGTTTCTGATGTACCAGCCGTGTCGGTCGCCGTGGCGACCCAGCGCGTCGAGTGCGACCAACATGGCGTCGGCCACCTCGTCGGACCACGGGGTCGGCAACATGGAGACCAGGTGCTGCGCGCGCTCCGGCTCGTGGCGCAGGCCATGTGCGATCCGCTTCGCCAGTTCGGCGGGCGGCAGCACGCCGTACAGTTCGCCGATCGTGTGGCGGTGGTAGGAGCGGAGTTCCTGCTTCCTCGCCCCGGCCAGGCGATCGATGAGGGCGACCGCCCAGGCCACGTTCCGTTGCGCCAACACGGCCCGGGCCAGGCCCTGGTACAGCGTCGAACTCCAGTTGTCGGCCACGGGCAGTTGCAGGACCGCCTCGGCGGGGCGTCCGAAGGCGGTGGTCCAGTCGTCGAGCGGGGTGCCGGCGACGACCTCCTCGAACAGCCACGACCGGAGCCCGGCCTTGTCGGTCGGCACGGTCTGGGTGGTGTCGCGACGCAGGTCGGTGTCGGCCTCGGTCGGCGGGGTGACGACCAACTGGTCCTGGCCCGTCTCGTCCGGTTCCAGCCGTACGCAGGGCAGTGCCCGTTGCGCCATCCGCCCACACCAGGCCGACTCGGGGAGTGTGGCCAGCAGCGCGGCGGCGTTGAGGCGTACCTCCTTGCGTCGGTCGCGAAGCGCCCGTTCCAGCAACTCCTCGTCGGCCAGGGACAGGCCGGTGGCCAGCGCCGCGACGAACTCCGCCCGGTCCTTCGGGGGCTCGGTGTCGAAGGTCGAGGCCAGCAGGTCACGGCCGGCGGCCGGGTCGACGTGGCGTACGGCGTGGAGGTGGGCCAGCCGTTCCTCCCGGGTACCGGTTCCCCAGAGGCCCGGGTCGGCGACGACCGGGACGTTCTCCGCTTCGACCAGCAGGTACTGCCAGCGGGCACGTTGCGTCGCCAGCCAGTTTCCCCGCTGACCGGCGACAGCGGAGATCACGGAACGAAGTTCGTTCCTCGGCCGACCGAAGTCCAGCACGGCGGGCACCAGTTCGACCGGCACCCGGTAGCCACGCTCGGCTGCGTAGCGCAGCCAGTCGGCCAGGGCGTCCTCGGGCAGCTCGATGCCGTTGCCGTCCCGACGGGTACCCGCGAGGAGTTCGTGCAGGCGGCGGACCGCTGCCTGCGGCACCACCGGTCGGGTCTCCTCGGGGGCGGTGGCGACAGGTGCCCGCCCACCGGCCACGGTGACCCCGGCCCTGCGGTAGGTCAACGCGACCGCAGCGGTTTCCAGCAGTACGGCCGCCGGGTCGGTGGGGCCGCCGGCCTGCGTACCGGGGCTGTCGGAATGTGCGGCAGCTCCGGTGCACCGCAGCAGGTGCCCGTCCACCGTCACACTCCCCTGGGCATCGGGCCGACGCTTGGTGCCGACCAGTGCGGTGGCGACGAGTTCCGGCGGCAGCTGCGGCGTCGGGCGGAACCGGTCGGTGCCGGGTACGGCAGTCAGGTAGCGGTCCTGCGGCCAGGCGGCGAGGGGGCGGAAGCCGGCCGGATCGTACTCACCGACGACGGTGACCGGCTGACCACCGGTGGCGGCCAGCAGCCACCACGGATCCTCGTCGCCGGGGTGCAGCGGCAGGGCGTCGCCAACGGAGTCGACCAGATGTCCGTCCGAACTGGGCACCACGTCGGCCAGCAGCATCGGGACCCGTTCACACCACGGGTCTGCGGCGACCGCGGCGGACCAGGCGGCCAACGCCACCCGTACCGACGTCGCACCGGCCGGCGAACCCATCGACTCGACCTGACCGTGCCGGCGGGCGACCAGTGCCCGCAGCGGCAGCCCGCCGGGGTACCAGCACAGTTCGGCGTCGAGCACGGTGCCCGGCACCAGGTCGGCCGGAAGTGCCTGACCGGGGGCGGAGAAGGCCAGCACCAGCGCGAACCGTCCCGAGTTCACCCCGCGCAGCCAGGTACGTCGAACCGTCAGCCGGTCCTCGGCCTCGTCGACCTGCCCGAGCACCTGCCAGTGGTCACGCAGTGGACTGCCGGCCAGCACCTCGTCGGTCGACACCGGGACGCCGATCCGGGCGCGGACCGTGGCCGCCAGGTCGTCGGGCAGCTCGTCGATCCGGGCGTGACTGGCCACCAGCAGGCGCACCATGGCCAGCTCGCCGAGCAACCGGTCCGTCCAGTACGCACCGACGCCGGGAATGTCGCCGAGGCGTCGTACGGCACCGGCCACCGTCGGGGCCTGCGCGTCGACCAGCCGGGCGGCCATCGTCTGGTACGCCTTGTTGTCGGCCTGCTCCGCGCCGGCCAAGCCCTGGCCGACCTGGTCCAGCAACCACTGGTCGAGTTCGGCCAGACCGGCGGTGATCCGGCCGGTACGCTGCTCGGCCCGTTTGCGGGCGGCGGCCTCGTCCACCGGGCCGTCCGCCGCCGCTGCCCGTCGGGCGCTCACCTTGGCCGCCCGGGCGGCCCGCGACTCACGCCATTCGTCGACCCAGGTGGGGGCGGTCTGCTCCGCGACATCGGTGCCGGACCAGAGGAGCAGCAGGCCCAGCGCATGTTTGCAGGGGAACTTGCGGCTCGGGCAGGAGCAGCGGTACGCGGGCTCGCTCAGGTCGATGCAGGCCTGGTACGGGTTCTTACCGCTGCCCTGGCAGAGTCCCCACAGCACGTCGTCGCTGAGGCCGGTCGCCGTCCACTTGGCCGCGCCACTGAGTTTCTGGGCGCTCGCCATGGAGCTGGCATCGGGAGCCAGGGCACGAATCTGTTCGGTGGTCCACCGTTCGATTGGCACGCCGACACCATAGGGACCCGGTCCGACAAGACGGCACCCGCTACTGCTCGGGTGCGATCAGTTGGCCGTCGGTGACGCTTCGTACGGTGATCGCCTCTGCCGGGCAGAAGTCCGCCGCGTCCGTCACCGTCTCCGCTGGTGCCGTCGTGTCGACGGTCGCGGTGGACTTCCCGTCGACGAGTACGAAGTGTTCGGGGGCGACCCCGGTACACATACCTGATCCGATGCAGCGGTCCCGGTCGACGGTGACCCGCCAGTCGCCGCTCACCAGGTCACCGGCAGTGCGCTCAGGCCGCGTACCAGCAGACCACTCTTCCAGGCCAGCTCCGGTTCCGGTACCGCGAGTCGGAGGCCGGGCAGGCGGTCCACCAGCGAGCCGAGTGCCACCTGGAGTTCCATCCGCGCCAGTTGTGCTCCGACACAGTGGTGCACGCCGTGCCCGAAACCGATGTGCGGATTGGATTCGCGGGTGAGGTCGAGTCGATCCGGTTCGGCGAACACGGTCTCGTCGCGGTTGGCCGAGGCGAGTGCCCCCAGCACGGGCTCCCCGGCCCGGACCAGGACGCCACCGAGTTCGACGTCCTCCTTGGCGTAGCGGGCGAAGGCCGAGGCCGCACCGAGCGGTACGTAGCGCAACAGTTCCTCCACCGCGTTCGGGATCAGCCCGGGGTCGGCCCGGAGGCGGGCCAGTTCGACAGGATGGGTCAGCAGGACGTACCCGAAGTTGGAGATCTGCGTGACGGTTGTTTCGTGCCCGGCCGCCAGCAGCCCGGCGGCCAGCGTCACCATCTCGGTCTCGGTGAGCCGGTCCGCGTTCTCGTCCCGGGCCCGTACCAGCGCGCTGATCAGGTCGTCTGCCGGTTCGTGGCGGCGTTGGGCGATCAGGTCCGCCATGTAGGCGTGCAGGTTGCCGAGGTATTCGTCGATCTGCTCTGGGCTCAGCGAGGTGGTGGAGACGATCGCCTCCGACCAGGTGTGGAAGCGGCCCTGGTCGGCGAAGGGTACGCCGAGCAGTTCGCAGATGACCCGGATCGGCAGCGGGGTGGCGAAGTGTTCGACCAGGTCGGCCGGGGGCCCGGTGGCGACCATCCGGTCGATCAGCTCGTCGGCGATCCGCTGGGCACGGGGTCGGAGCTGCTCCACCCGACGGGCGGTGAACGCCTTCGCCACCAGTTTGCGCAGTCGGGTGTGGTCCGGGGGATCCATGGTGAGGATGCCGTCCTGGATCAGCTGGGGTGTGCTGCGTGGCTCGTCGCGCCCGATGGCGGCGGCCCGGCTGAACCTGAGGTCGCCGAGGACGGTCTTGACGTCGGCGTAACGGGTGGCCAGCCAGGCGTCCTCGCCGTACGGCAGCCGGATCCGGATCAGCGGTTGTTCCCGGCGCAGCTCGGCGTAGGTCGGATCGAGGTTGAGCCGGTCCGGTCCGGCGAACGGGTAGGCGCGTACGTCCTTGGTCTGCTGGTTGTCCGTCATCTCGGTGTCTCCCCCTGTCGGTACGGGTCGGGTGCGAGTCGGGACGGCGCGAATCAGCTTTGACGTTGAGTCATGTTCCAATCGCGGATGGTAGTCAAGAGTGCCCGATTAATCCACCGGCCACTATGGATCTCGTCTGTCGACATGTGTGAAGATCGATGCGGCCCGCTCGGACTGCCGGGGCTGACCGACGATCCAAAGGGGAACCGATGCGACTCCGCAGGACTCTGGCGGTGCTGGTGGCCGCGACGCTGGCCGTGCTGGCCGGGCCGACGCCGGCACAGGCGGCGACGGTAAACGCCACCTACAACGTCTGGTCCTGGAACGTCGCTGGCTGGAAGATGCACCGGGGCTCCACCACCAACGGTCTGATCCCGGCGTTGAGCAACTCGATCCGTAACCGCTCGTCGCACTTCGCCGCCCTCAACGAACTCTGCTGGAGCCAGTACAAGGCGGTGCAGGCCAACCTGCGCAGCTCCGGCTGGCCGCAGGACGTGGAGAACTTCTCCCGCTTCGAGCCGCACAACGACACCGCCTGCGGTGGCGAGCCGTTCGGGGTGGCCATCTTCAGCAAGGCGCCGCTCGGCTCGGCCAACCGGTACGCACTGGCGGCCGACGGCACGACCGAGACACGCAAGCTGCTCTGCGCGCCGCTGGCGGCGCGACCGCACCTGAGGTTCTGCACCACCCACATCACCCCGTCCAACGAGGTGATCAACGGCAGGAAGATCAACGAAACGCAGTTGGGTGAGGTGCTGACCAGGGTGGAGGCGTTCCACACCGCCGGGGACACCGTCATCATCGGGGGCGACTTCAACGCGCAGCCCCACTACGGGCGGATGAATCCCTGGTACTCGTCGAGCCTGAACGTCCCGAACAACTCGGGGAACACCGGCTTCTACCGCGAACTCGACGACACCGACTCCCGCTGCGTCGGCTACGGCGAAACCACGGTGTACGACGGCAATACCGAGGGGCTGTGCGGCCAGGGCAAGAAGATCGACCTGATCTTCGTACGGCAGAACCGGATCGTCGGGTCGTACGACGGTGACTCGCTGGCCATCTCGACCAGCTGCGGCGGCGCCTGCTCGGACCACCGCATCCTGATCGGCACCGTGACCGTCTCGATCACCACCTGACCGGCTCGTGGTGGAAGATCCTCATTTCTAGCGTGAGATCTTCTGATAACCAAGGGCGGTTGTCCTCTCCAAAAGGCTGGTCAGCCAAACGGTCGGGACGCTACTCGTACAGTGAGTCTGGGCCGGAGAAACCAAATGTTGCCTCATTTTCTAAATCGCCATGCGACTCTGCTATGAGCCCATGTAGCGCCGCGATGGCATCGGCTGACAGTAGAGAAACATTGATGTCCAGCGCCCGGGCGATGTCGGCTATATCGGTGAATCGATGGCTCGTGGCCCTCAGCACGATAGCGGTCCGATGTGCTATCCACCGACGAACGGCGACTTCGGGTCGAGTGACTGGTTCGAGAACGGCCGCGGCGAGGGCGATGCGGGTGGCGTTTTCTTTGGGGAACCACAGGTAGTCGATTTCGTCGTGCCGGGTCGCGGGCGCACCGACATATGGATCGCGTGTTCTGGAGCCCGAAGGTACGGCTACACGCTGCCAGCCAATGTTGCCAGGCGCATCGAGGGGTGAGAGGATCTCTGCGGCCGAAATTTGCAGGATTTCCGCCAGTCGCCGCTCGGGTACGAGCACTCCACCCCGTCTCCACGAAACGGTATTCTGGCGGCCCTCGACCACATCTGAGATGAATGACTCCAGGAATGGATGGTTGCGTTTTGACGTCCGTGAGAGTAGGAATTTGTATTGTTGGAGTCCTTGGAGGTGTCGAGCTTCCTCGAGAACCTCTGAAGGTAATGCATTTAAGTTGTCGATCAAGATGGGCTCCGCAGTAACGAGGTTTCCGATTTTATCGAGTGTGCAGACGCTACTACGGCTTTGACTTCCTGGCAACTATGTTGATTGTGTCGGGAACTCGTTGGAAGCCAAACTCCTCTCCGAGGTCCACGAGGGTGAGTTGGCCCATCTTCAACTCGAATAAGTCGTACCCTAAGGCGATCCGTGAGCGGCCAAAGGAAATGTTGCGGATCGCCGTCTGGGCCCAGGTGTCGGAGTCCGCTCCTGGGTTGGCAAGCTGGGCTTTGTGCCACTCGCGCTGGAAGTTTGCCTTGTTCTTTTCGGCTAGGCTGCCGTTGAGTACGGGCGGATCTGATCCAAAGGTTGACCTGTAAGCAGCGTTGACGAGTTCCAATGCGACGTCGGTGATTGAGAACTTTGTCTTGAGGGTGATCTTTCTACCCTTGAACTCTATTTCATCGGTGTCGATGGTGATGTCTTTTTTGCTGATGTACATCGACGGCCCCTCGGTGTCTGGCTTCCCGTTCTTATCTAGGTTGACTGAAGCCATTCCCCACAGTACAGACCCCCCCGGCACTTTGGCCTTGAGGTTCACATCCCAGCTGCTTTTGCTTAGCTCCGGCTTTGTGGTGCTGATATCCTCTCGGGCGATCTCTACTATTTCGCTCTTGTCTTTTTCTTTCGACGTGTCGTCTGGATTGATGGACGCATAAACGTGGAAACTGGTCTGAGTATCGACAATTTTTATCTCATTGAGCTTGTGGCGAGATTTAATTCGCGACAGAGCGCTCTGAACTTTCTGGCGAGAGCTTCCTGGTTTGTCCATTATGGCTTCGGCGTCGCGAATCGCAGCCTTGACGGCGGCCGTCTTCTCCGTCGCGGATCGTTGATCCTTGCCGTTGTTGCCACTTCTGTTTTTGCTCTTGAGTTTGGTCCAGAGTTTCTTGCCGATTGTGACGATCTTGTCGGTGATCCAGTCGACGGCTTTGCGGACTGGTTTGGTGAGGGTTTGGAAGAAGGATCGGATCTTGTTGGCGATGCCGCCGATGCCGAGGATGGCGGCGAGTGCGCCGATCAACACGGGGATGGATCGGGCGAGGGCGTTCTCGATGAGGGCGGGGACGCCGCCGGTGCCGCCTTTGGCGATGGCGATGACAGCGTCGAGTACGGCGTTGACGAATTCGATGATCTGGGCGCCCTGGGTCACGATGAACGTGACGATGTCGATGATCATTTTGCAGGCGCGGATGAACGCGCTGGCTGGGTTCAGCAGCGAGATGATCCAGGTGATGCCGGCGATCAGGACGGTCGGGATGAGGTATTCGCTGATCTTGCCGAGGAGGTTGCCTTTCAGGTCGCCGACCTGCTGGCTGATCTCGTCGGTGACCCCGGCGACGCCTTGGGATTGGAGTTTCTGGGCGACGGGGACGGACGCTTCGACGGCGGTCATGGCGGGTTCGGGCACGCCGCGGGACACGATCCGGGCGCGTAGCGCTGCCCAGGTGAGCCCGAGCAGGGAGGCGATCATGGTGATGATGCCGCGCAGGTCGAACTTGGCGGGTAGTTCGAGGCCGGCGCCGGTCATCGCGCCGAGGAGCCAGCCGATCAGGCCCTTCTTCAGGTGGGTGCCGATGTTGGCCATGAACGCTTTCAGGCCGGCGCCGACCGCGGTGACGAGGTTGCCGAGGAACCCGATCGGGTCCTTCAGGATGCCGGCGATCGCGCTGGCGGCCTTGGCCAGGACCCCGAGGAGCAGGTCCTTCAACTGCATGATCGTCTTGATGACTCCGCCGACGGCGTCGACGGCCTTGGCGATCAGGCCCTTGTTCTTCTCCTTCTCGGCGGCGATCTCCTCGTCCACCGATTTCAACGCCTCGTTGTACTTCGACGCCAAGGTGTTGACCAACTCTTTGCCCTTGGCGTCGACGGACTCGGTCAACTCGTCGAACTTCGCGCTGAACTCCCCGGCGGCCTGTTTCCCGATCGCCTGCAGGTCGGCCGGGAGTTTCTTCACCTCGGCCTGCAACTGGTCACGGCCGGTGGCGATGCGTGCCTTGGCCCGACCCAACTCTGTTCCGATGATGTCGGCCACCGACGAGATGACCTGCTGCATCCGGTCGACGTAACCCTTCCGGGCCGTGACGAAGATCTGGTTCGCCTCCTCGGGCAGGCCGGCGAACTTGTCCTTGATCCACCGCCCCTTCCCGACCAACCCCGAGTAGCGTTTGTCCTTGTAGTCGTCCATCCGCCGCTTGTGTTCGGCGGTGAACGCATCCCGGGCGGCTTTCTCACCCTTGCCGAACGCGTCGTCGACCTTCCTGTCCAACCCGGACAGGATGCCCTCGACGTCCTTCTTCGTCGCGTCGAACACCTTCTGCAGGACCGCGGTGACCTGCGCCCGTTTCGCCTCGTCCGAACCCTTCGCCGCCTCCTTACCCTCCCCGACGGTCTGCCCGGCCTGCTTCCGGTCCGCCGCCAGGGCGGTCATCGCCGCCGCACCCGCCGCACCCGCCGAAGCCTTCGCCCCCGCCAGGGTCTGCGCCTCGGCCGCCCGCACCTGACCCGGCGCGGTCGCCGAATGCTGCTCGCCGGCTTTCTTCTCCTTCAACGCGTCGGTGAACTCCGGCTCGTTCGACCTGGCCAACTGTTCCTCGGTGACCTGCGCGTCGGCCATCTGCTGGTCGACCTGCGCCGGCCCGTCGGAGAAGTCGGTAGCGGCGGCAGGAGCCCTGCCGGGCACCGCCTTCGATGGGTCCGGGGTGCCCGGGGTGCCGGGTGGCCGGTCCGCGACCAGCGGGGTGACAGGCTTGTCCTTCGCCGCCGACGTGTCCGGCGGGGCCTTCGTCGCGGTGTCGATCGCCTCCGCCGAGGTCTTCTTCCCGTCGGTGACCTGCCCCTGCACCTGACCCTTGACCGCGTCGGCCTTACCCGACTCACCGAACTTGTCGGCCTCGTCCAGGTTCTTCGGGGCCTGCGCGGCGATCGCCTCGTTCACCGCCCGTACGAACCCGGCCTTGTCGAACTCGCCCGGCTTCGCCGCGTTCATCTTCTCCGCGTTCGCGGTCTTGCCCTGGGCCTCCCTGTCGTCCGGCGGCGGTTTGGCCGCGCCCTGGGCCTTCGCCGCCTCCGACGACGCCGGCGGATGCGCCGACATCTGCTTCTGCTTACCGCGTACGTCCGCCGTCAACGCCGTGAACTTCGGATCCCCGGACGCCGGCGGCCGGGACACCACCGACGCATCCGCCGCCAACCGCTGCACCGGAGACAGGAACGACGAGCCCGGATCGACGGTCGACGACCCGACCGAAGCCGCCGGCTCCGACGCCGGGACTGTCCCGCCCCGCTGGGTCTGCTGTGGACCGGTGGGTGCGGTGGGCCGGCTGGACGCCGCCTTGGCCGATTTTGCCGGACGTGCCGGGGCCGTACGCCGTTGGGCAATCAGTCCCGAAACCGCGCGGTTGCCGGCGGCGGCCTGCAACCGCTGTGCCATTGCAGGAGTCAGTGCCGACGAGGGTGCTCGCCGAGCAGGAGTGGCCACGGATTCCGCCCCGGCCTCGCTGTCGGCGGGTGACCGATCAGGCGATATCGCCGAATTCCGTACGGCCCGGTGCTCGGCTCCCTCACGGTCGGCCGGCGCTTTCATGCGGCACCCCCGAATTGGGACACGTCGCCACAACTCAGTGTTCTGTCGAGTCTTTGCCACATCCGGTAATCGGGTGGAAACTCCAAGGCACAGGTATGGGCATCGATAAATGCCTTTAAGGGCAGTGGTCGATGTGTCAGAAACCGGTTAGGCGATGTCGTACGACACTGGCAAGATGCCGCAGTGATCGCGACTCGTGCCCGTACCCCAGACACCACAGAGCCACTGCGCCGGATTCGGCTGGTGGAGTTGCTGGCTGGGATCGAGCCATGGGACGACGCGGAACGGGCCGACATCGTCGGTACGGCGGAGTGGATCGCCGACGGCGAGCCGCTCTACCGGACACAAAAGCCAGACGTGCCAGCGAAGCACCTGGTCAGCTACTTCGTGATGCTGGACGAGGACCGGGGCGAGCTACTCCTGGTCGCGCACCGTAAGGCCGGACTGTGGTTGCCGGCTGGAGGTCACGTGGAGCCGGCGGAACACCCGTGGGACACCGTCGCGCGCGAGTGCCGGGAGGAGTTGGGGATTTCGGCCGTACCGTCGACGTTGACCGGGGACCGGCCGTTTTTTCTCACCGTCACGACCACCCGTGGCTTCGGGCAGCACACCGACGTCTCGTTCTGGTACGTCCTGCGCGCCGACCGGGAGACGATCGTCTCGTACGACGAGGAGGAGTTCTCGGCGATCCGGTGGGTGACCCCGGGCGACGTCCTCGCCGAACCGGCCGACACCCTCGACCCGCAGCTGCACCGGTTCGCCGCCAAGCTGCTGGCCGCACTCGACAGGACCGGTTGATTTCCTGTCCGTTCCGGCATCACGTCGGCTCGGAAGGTCATGCGGAAGGCTACGCAGGCCGACGGGGAGCGGAATCCCGGTCGCCCCTGTTCAGGCTGTCGAGCTGGGTGCACAAACGAGGCGTACGCCGAAGGGGCTGCTGGTCCGCTGGCACTGCCTTTGCTGCTGGGACAGCAGATGCTTACGAACCCTGATCGTCATGACCGCCAGCGGACCAGGTCTGCCTGGCCCAGCAGGGTCCAGTAGTCGCCGGGCAGGTGTGCCCCGTCTGTGCACCCAGCTCGACAGTCGGACAGCCACCGACGTACGCGACGAGGCCGGCTAGTCGAAGAAGCGGGCCATGTGGCTGGCGGCCGGTTCCGGGTCGTCCACACCCAACGGGGTGAGATCAGCGAAGATCGACGCACCGTCGCAGCCGGCGTGCAGTGGATACCACCGCGGGGTGCCCGGCGGTCGCTGGCAGATTCCCTTGATCGTCTGTACGTCGAGCAGCCGTACGTGGGTCGGGTCGGCGACCGCGTTGACATGTTGCCACCAGGGGCTCATCACGTGCAGGACCCCGCCGGGCCGGAGCACCCGGTGGCACTCGTCCACCAGGACCAGGAAGTCGATCAGGTGCTCCAGGATGTGCACCGTGAAGATCACGTCCACCGAGTTGTCGGCGACCGGCAACGAGCGGGACAGGTCGGCCTGGGCGTGCACCCCCGGCGCGACCCGCAGGTCGAAGCCGAGATTGTCCGGGTACTGCTTGGCCGGGCCGCAGCCGAGATCCAGCACGATCGGCTGTCGCCCGCCGACACGTACCCGGGACCAGACCGCCAGCACCCCGTCCAGCCGCCCGACGAGTTGGCGTACCAGGCGGAGTTCCTCGGCGTCGGCGACGTCACCGGTCAGGTGCGCGACCCCCCGGTCGAACCGGACCTCGACCGCGTTGTCACGCAGCCGGTCGTCGTGTTTGACGAGGTCCGCGTACGCCTCGCTGAGGAAGTCGTCCACCGCCCGTAGTCGGGTGGCGGAGGGCGACGAGTGTGCCAGCGCGACCATTTCCGGTCACCTCCCGGCCGGGGCTACCCGGTTGCGCGCCGGTTACGCCTGGCGGCGGGCAACCTTTCAGCCCTTGCTCAGCTGGCCGTTCAGCTCTCGCTGAGCTGACCGGCGGTCACGTGGAGGTGCCGGTTGGTCTGCACCGCGTCGAGCATCCGCCGGTCGTGGGTGACCAGCAGCAGGGTGCCGGGGTAGGACGCCAGCGCCGACTCCAGTTGTTCGATCGCGGGCAGGTCGAGGTGGTTGGTCGGCTCGTCGAGGACGAGCAGGTTGACCCCGCGTGCCTGGAGCAGTGCCAGCGCCGCCCGGGTGCGCTCGCCGGGGGAGAGGGTGCCGGTCGGCCGTAGCACGTGGGCCGCCCGCAGGCCGAACTTCGCCAGCAGCGTCCGCACCTCCGCCGGTGTCGTCTCCGGTACGAGGGCACCGAAGGCGTCCAGCAGTGGCTGATCGCCGACGAACAGTCCCCGGGCCTGGTCGACCTCGCCGACCACCACCCCGGGACCGAGCGACGCGTGTCCCTCGTCCAGCGGCAGCCGACCCAGCAGCGCGGCCAGCAGGGTGGACTTGCCGGAACCGTTCGCGCCGGTGATCGCGACCCGGTCGGCCCAGTCCACCTGGAGGTTGACCGGGCCGAGGGTGAAGTCACCCCGCCGTACGACCGCATTGCGCAACGCCGTGACGACCGCTCCGGCGCGGGGTGCGGCGGCGATCTCCATCCGC
This sequence comes from Micromonospora sonneratiae, assembly GCF_042679305.1. Taxonomy (NCBI): domain Bacteria; kingdom Bacillati; phylum Actinomycetota; class Actinomycetes; order Micromonosporales; family Micromonosporaceae; genus Micromonospora; species Micromonospora sonneratiae. The sequence goes on from NZ_JBHTMP010000002.1 coordinate 153,309, forward strand.
AGTTCCCACTCCTTGCGCGGTTCCTCGACCACTTCCAGGCGTTCGATCAGCCGGTCGGTCTGCCGCGCCTTGGCGGCCTGCTTCTCGCTGGTCTCGCCCCGGAAGTGTGCGACGTTCTTGTCGTTGTCGGTGGCCTTGCGGCGGGCGTTGCGGACACCCTTCTCCATCCAGGCCCGCTGGGTCCGTGCCCGTGCCTCCAGGTTCGCCCGGGTGTCGGCGTACTCCTCGTAGTCCGCTCGTGCCTGGCGGCGGGCGATGTCGCGCTCCTCCAGGTAGGCGGCGTAACCACCGCCGTAGTGGCGGATCTGCTGCTGGGGCAGGTCCAGTTCGACGATCCGGGTCACCGTACGGGTCAGGAACTCCCGGTCGTGGCTGACCAGCACCGTCCCGGCCCGCAGCCCGGTGACGAAGTTCTCCAGTTGGCGTAGCCCGTCCAGGTCCAGGTCGTTGGTGGGCTCGTCGAGCAGGAAGATGTCGAAGCGACTGAGCAGCAGTGACGCCAGTCCGGCGCGGGCGGCCTGACCACCGGAGAGGGTGGTCATCGGCTGGTCGAGGTCGATCGTCAGGCCCAGTTCAGCGGCGATCTGCTCGGCCCGTTCGGGAAGGTCGGCACCGCCGAGCGCCAGCCAGCGGTCGAGCGCGGCCGGGTACGCGTCGTCCGCGCCGGCAGCTCCGACGGTGAGCGCCTCGGTCGCCGCGTCCAGCGCCGCCTGCGCTGCCGTGACACCGGTACGTCGGGCCAGGAACTCCCGTACGGTCTCGTTCGGCCGGCGGTCCGGCTCCTGCGGCAGGTGTCCGACGGTTGCCGTCGGCGGACTGAGCTGCACCGTGCCCTGCTCAGCCGGAGTGAGCCCGGCCAGCGTACGGAGCAGCGTCGACTTGCCTGCGCCGTTCGCCCCGACCAGGCCGATCACGTCGCCGGGGGCGACGACGAGGTCCAGACCGGAGAACAGGACACGATCGCCATGCCCGGCGGCGAGGTCCTTTACGATCAGCGTGGCGCTCATGAGGGCTCGATGTTACCGGGCACCCGGGAGATGTCGAGCGAATTGGTGCCGGCCCGGTGGGCAACGGGTGGGCCCGGCAGACTGTGCCTGTGGTGACCACTCTCGCGATCGACTGTGGCGGCGGCGGTATCAAGGGTTCGGTGCTCGACGAGGCAGGGACGATGCACGCCCGGCCGTTGCGGGTGCCCACGCCGTACCCGCTGCCACCCTCTCTCTTCATCAAGACCCTGTTAGATCTTGGTAGCCAGTTGCCGAGGGCTGACCGGGTGACCGTGGGAATGCCCGGCATGATCCGGCACGGGGTCGTGGTGTCGACCCCGCACTACGTCACCCGATCCGGCCCGCGGACGAGGGTCGACCCGGAACTGGTCGCCGAGTGGTCCGGCTTCGACGTACAGAGCGGTCTGACCGACGCCTTCGGTATGCCGGCGCTGGTGCTCAACGACGCCGAGGTACACGGTGCCGGTGTGGTCGCCGGTACCGGCCTGGAACTGGTGCTCACCCTCGGGACCGGGCTGGGATGTGCCCTCTTCGACGGCGGTGTGCTGGCGCCGCACCTGGAACTGTCCCAGGCTCCGGCGCGCTGGGGGATGAGCTACGACACCTACATCGGCGAACCGGAGCGCCGCCGGTTGGGCGACGCCTTCTGGTCCCGCCGGGTACGGGGCGTCGTCGACGGTCTACGACCGGTCTTCCTGTGGGACCGGTTGTATCTGGGCGGTGGCAACTCGCGGCTGATCCGGGCCGAGCAGGTGGCACGGATGGGCGACGATGTGGTGGTCGTACCCAACACAGCTGGCATCGTCGGTGGGGTCCGGGCCTGGGCGATCCGTCCCCGCTGACTTCCGATGACCGCCCGCCCTCCCGATCCCCATCAGTCCACCCTCCCGGGGCCACCCGATCCGTGATTCCGGGCCCGCACGGTGGGGAAGAGAGGGGCGGAAGATTCGCAGGGCTGGCGGAGTTTGTGCCAGCGTCGGTAGGACGTGGCACTACGAGGAGGTGGGTCGTGGATCTTCTGGCGGAGTACCGACGGGCGACCATGTTCTTCGAGGCAGGCGACCCGACCGAGGCAGCCCGGCTGTTGGAGCCCATCGTGGCGGCGGAGCCGGACAACGCTGCGGTACGCCAACTGCTGGCCCGGGCCTACTTCGGGTCCGCCCAACTCGGTCGGGCCGAGGAGCAGCTGCGGGCGTTGGTGGAACGGGACCCGAGTGACCACTACGCCCACCACGTGCTGGGCCGCACCCTGGAGCGGGTCGGGCGTACCTCCGAGGCGTTGCGGCATCTGCGGATCGCCGCCGCCATGCGCGCCGGGGACGAGGAGTACCTGACCGCGTTGCGTCGGGTGGAGAGTCGGGTCGGCAGCCGTCGCTGAGCGGGGGCTGCCGACCCGGTCGGCCTACGATTGGTCACCATGGGATCCGACCGACCGGTGGACAGGCGATGAAGCTCAAGCTCGACCTGCACGACATCTTCAACCGTGGCCACGACATCGATCGGGCGCTGCGCGGGATCATGGACGAGGCGGTGGCCAAGAAGGCGACCCTGGTGGAGATCATTCCGGGTAAGGGGTCGGGGCAGCTCAAGAAGCGGGTGTTGCGGTTCCTGGACCAGAAGGACGTCAAGCAGCTCTACCACCGGGTGGAGAAGGACTCCAAGAACTTCGGCCGCCTCTTCGTCCATTTCCGCTGGAAGTAAGTCCTTGGCGGTCGGTGGAAATAGTCGGGCCTACGACTGCACCGGGCTGGTCAGGTCCCACAGCTCGTTGAACTGCTCGATCCGTTCCCGTACGCGGTCCTCCTTCAGGACCAGGGTCGTCTTGGTCCAGAAGCTCGGAATGTCGCCGATTTGGGGTGCGGGGGTCAGCTCGTAACTGACGGACCCGTCGAAGATGGCGAGGTCCAGCAGGAAGTTCCGGCCCGGTGCCGATACAGCGGACAGATCCAGCACGCTTATCTCGACACCGGCCTCGATCTGCTGGCGGCAGACCTTCCCGAATTCGGCGTGACTGCCGCAGGCCGACTCGTCGGCCGGTGGGCCGGCTAGATCGGGTACGTACGGGCGACCGCCACCATTTCCGAACTGTGCGAGCCGACGATGCCGACGTCGGGCGGGCGCGGCCGGAAGCCCGGCAGGTCGGACAGTCCGTCACTGGCGTCCATCACCCGCAATCCGAGCTGTCCACCGGTCTGCCGTACCACCAGGGTGATCTCGATGCCCTCGGTCGGCGGGGCGTGGAACACCAGCCCGAAACCCCAGCGCTGCCCCTCCTGACCGGCCAGTGGCACCTCGCGACTGGCGACCGTGGCCCGCTCGACGGTGGCCGTGGCCGCGTCCACGTGCAGGGTGACCAGGCGTACCGCCCGCTGGGGACGCAGCCGTAGTTGCAGCGTACGTAGCCCGGCCGAGGTCGAGTCGGCGAGCTTCTCGATCGTCGGGGCCGGCAGGTTGGCCGACTGTGCCGCTCCGGTGCTCACCTGCCGGTCCGGGGCCAGGCCGAGCCCCGGGAAGTCGTCCCCGGCCGGGGCGGAGGTGTCGACGTACTGGGCGGTCCAGGGCTGCGGATCGGTTTCCCGGCTGATCCACCGGGCCTGACCGGTACCGGCGTCCAGGGCGTACATGAGGTGGGTTGGCACGGGGTGGGCGGCGTCGAAGCGGTCGACGGCGAGTCCGGTGCCGGCGAACACCACCGCCGCCAGTGCCGTGGCCAGTGCCGGGACCGCTGCGTACCGCCGGGCGCGTACCGCCGGCATGGCCCGCTGCCCGCCGGCCTCTGGATGCAGCAGGTCGATCACCGGCAGCGCGGCCAGGCCGAGCAGCACCGTGACCAGGGCAGCCACGCCGCCCATCGCCATGCCCAGGGCGGGGAAGAGCAGCACCACGGTCGGCAGCAGGATGAGTACGGCGACCGCCGCGCCCGCCGTACCGGCGACGACCGGCCACGGCCCGTTGGGCCGGGCCAGCAGCATCACGGCTCCGGCCACCGCGCCGGCCAGCGCCGGCAGCGTCGTCAGGTACGCCCCACCGGGGGTCACCGCAGCGAAGACCACACCGAGTACGGCCAGCCAGCCGAGCCCGCCGATGGCCAGCGCTGCCGGACCGGTACGGCGACGGGTCGACGCGTACCAGGCGAACAGGATCGCGGCGGCCAGTGCCACCACCGCCAGTCGATACCACTGTGGACGGTACGGATCGAGTAGTTCGGCGTAGCCGGGCCGGATCGCGGTGATCGCGGACCACAGCCCCTGGGCGGCCAACGGCGCGGCGACCAGTGGCACCAGGCCCAGCCCGAATCCGGCGGCCAACCGGGGCCACGAGGTGCGGCCCCTACGCCGGGCCAGCCAACCGAGCGCGCCGACGGCGACGACCGCCAGCAGGGCCAGCGGCCAGGTCAGCCAGCCGGGGTAGCGGACCAACCCGCCCGGCACCGGGAAGTAGGTGGCATCGCTGCCGGCGGACACCTCCGCCAGGTCGATCCGACCGAACTCGCGGGCCAGGGCCAGCGCGTTGTCACCGTGGTGTTGCAGGGTCGACCGGTCGACGGCGGCCGGAGTGTCCAACGGGGTGTGGTAGAGCGCCCCGCCGTCGATGTAGGCGGAGTTGAGGCCGGTGAATCCGTGGTCGAGGAAAGCGGTGAAGTCAGTGTCGTTGGGCAGGAGTCGGTAGATTTCCACCGCGAAGGACGTACCCACCGGATGTGGCGCAGCCCGGCCGAAGACATCCACCAGGCCGGCATTGCGGCGGGACGTCTCGAACATGATTACCGGGCCGCTGCTGCCCCGGGCCTCCAGGTTGAGCACCACGCCACCGTCGGCGGCCAGGGGGTGGCCGGCCGCGAACCCCTCCGCCCCGCACAGGCACGCCTCCTCGGCGTCGGTGAGCACGAAGACGATGTCGTTGCGGGGTTGGGGGCCTGCCCGCAGTGCCCGCGCCACTTCGAGGATGGTCGAGGTGCCTACGCCGTCGTCGTTGCCACCCGGTCCGACCTGCACCGAGTCGTAGTGCGCGACCAGGAAGACCCGACCGGTGGGGTTGCTGCCCGGCAGTTTGGCCACCACGTTGCGTACCCGCGCCAGGGTTGCGCCACCGGCGGCACCGCTCAACTGTCCCGCCTCGTCGGCGACCGTGTCCTGGATCTCCGTCTCCAGTCCGAGGCCACGCAGCACACCCTCGATGTGGGCGCGGACCTGGTCGTTGGCCGGGCTGCCGGCGACATGGGTCCGTTCGGCGACGACCCGGACGTTGTCGTACGCCCGTTCCGCGCTGAACTCGCCGGCGGGCGCGTCCGTGCCGAGCGGGGCCGGGGTACGCAGGTCGAACAGTGCGGCGGCACCGACCGCGACCAGCGCGGCCAGGGCCGCAACGGCGGCCAGACCGCGGCGCGCGGGGCGGGCCAGCGCCCGGTCGGCTGGCGGCTGTAGGGGGGCGCCCACGGTGCCTCCTGGGGGTGTCGGGGGTCACTATCCTGCCCAATGCGCGGGCGCGGTGGATTACCGCATGCGCGGTGGGTCGAATAGCGTGGAGCGTATGGCATCAGTACACGTGCCGGACCCGGTCGATGTCCTGCGGGACTTCTTCGAGCGGGTCTCGCCGTACGATCCCGATCCCGATGCCGCCCCGGTAGGGACGGTCGAGGTACGCAGCGGCTTCGACTCCGGGGCGTTTCCGCTCACATCGCACCTGGCCCGGGCGTTGGGCGAGGCACTGGCCGGCTACCGTGATCCGACGGACCGGGGTAGCTGTGCGGGCTGCGGTGGCCGACGATTGGACGAGAACCTGCACTGCCAGGACTGCGGTCGACTACACGGAGTGCTCGGCGCGGTGATGGCCGACCACGCGGAGCGGATCCGCCGGCAGAGCCAGCAGGCATCGTCGTCCCCGGCGGGCCGGGGCACGACGGAAGTTCCGGCTGGATGACACCCCGGGTGTCGGCGTGTCCGCCGTCGGCCGTTTTGTGCAGTCACATCCAGTGAGGCAGGATCAGCGGATTCACGACAAGCGGTTCGATATCGGCGGGAGCGAGGTGGCGACGTGACCGGCTCCTCTATCGCACCACGAACGGTCCTCCCGTACGGCGGTCCGGGAGGCGGGACACCGCTGTCCCGGGGTGAGCGGCTACGGGTCCTGCTCGTCGAGGACGACGAGGGGGACGCCTTCCTGGTCGGAGAGTTGCTGGCCGAGGTGGACGCGGCGATCGACCTGGTCGTCGCCACCAGCCTGAACCAGGCCCGGCAGCGGATCGCCGGTGTCGACTGTGTGCTGCTCGACCTCGGGTTGCCCGACGCGGAAGGACTCGACGGCCTGCGCCAGGTGCTCGGCATGTCCAGCCGGGCGGCGGTGTGCGTGCTCACCGGGCGTAAGGACGAGCACCTCGGCATCGAGGCGGTGGCCGAGGGGGCGCAGGACTACCTGGTGAAGGGCCAGGTCGACGGGGTGCTGCTGGCCCGGGCGCTGCGGTACGCCGTCGAGCGTAAGCGGGCCGACGAGAATGCCCGCCGGCTACGCGAGGTCGAGTTGCGCCAGGCGGAATCCGCCCGACTGGAACGTGGCCTGCTGCCCCAACCACTGATGGACACCGACCAGGTGGCGGTGCACACCTTCTACCGGCCGGGTCGGCATGCGGCACTGATCGGCGGGGACTTCTTCGACGTGGTGCAGACCACCCCGGACCGCGTCGACCTGATCGTCGGCGACGTGTGTGGGCACGGCGTCGACGAGGCGGCGCTCGGCGTCGAACTGCGGGTCGCCTGGCGGGCGCTGATGCTGGCCCGGGTCGCCGACGACGAGGTGTTGCCCGCGGTCGAGCAGGTGCTGACGAGTGAGCGTTCGGCACCCGAGATCTTCGCGACCGTGGCCGCCGTACGGTTGGATCTGGCGGCCAACCGGGCGACCGTACGGCTGGCCGGGCACCCGCCACCCCTGCTGCTCACCGAGGGAAAGGTGGCTCCTGTGCCGGCCCCGACCGGGCTGTTGCTCGGGGTGCAGCCCCGTCGCCCGGTCGCCTACGAGATGGAATTCGAGACGGAGGACTGGTCCCTGTTGCTCTATACCGACGGCCTCATCGAAGGACGGGTCGGCAGCGGAAGTGATCGACTCGATGTGCCCGGGCTGTGCGGTCTGCTCGGTGCCGGGGACGCCGGCGATGTGCCGTTGCGGGCCCTGCCGGGCTGGCTCGTCGGCCGGGCCGAGGAACTCAACGGCGGACCGCTGGCCGACGACGTGGCGATGCTGCTGGTCAGTCGGGGAGGGGGCCGGTGACGCGGCGGTTGCGGTTGTTGACGACCTGGGCCACCTGGACCCTGCATCGGCGGGTGACCGCGCTCTGCGTCGTCGTCGGACTGGTACTGACCGGTCTGGCGGCCGGAGGGGCCGGGGTGGCCGCCAAGAACCGGGACCATCTCGACATCCTGCTCAACAAGACCGGTCCGCTGCGGATCGAGGTGCAGGGGCTGCTCAACGCCCTGGTCGATCAGCAGACCGGGGTACGCGGGTACGCGGTGAGCGGGGTCCAGGCGGACCTCGCGTCGTACCGCAGCGGTGTCGAACAGGAACAGAACCTGATCGCGTCGATGGATGCCCTGCTCGACGGCCATCCGAACATCCGGCGTCAGCTGCACGTCGTACGGGACCAGGCACAGCGGTGGCGGGCCAGTGTCGCGGTCCCGGCCATCGAGGCGACCGGGACCAGCGGCCCGGAGGCGGGTCAGGCACTGCTCACCGGGCAACGGAGCCTGCTCTTCGACCAGCTGCGTCAGTCGGTGGACCGGCTGAGTGAACAGATCCTCCAGCTACGCAACCAGGTCGCCGACGACGCCCGGCAGACCGGCAACGCGCTGGTCGTGATGCTGGTCATTGCCGCGGTGGTCGTGCTGCTGGCCGGGACCGCCCTGCTGACGTCGCTGAACCGCCTGGTCATCGGCCCGGTGACCGGCCTGGCGGAGCAGGTCCGTGCGGTCGCCCGGGGCGACTACGAGCGCAGCATCGAGGTGTCCGGGCCGCCGGAGCTGGCCCGGCTGGCCCGGGACATCGAGGCGATGCGCCGGAAGATCTCCGCGGACCTGGCCGAGGTACGCGAGGCGCGTACCCGGATCGAGTGGGTCAACAGCCAGTTGGAGAAACAGGCCGAGGAGCTGGTCCGGTCCAACCGCGACCTCGAACAGTTCGCCTACGTGGCCTCCCACGACCTCCAGGAGCCGTTGCGCAAGGTGGCCAGCTTCTGCCAGTTGCTGCAACGCCGCTACGCGGGTCAACTCGACGAGCGGGCCGACCAGTACATCGCGTTCGCGGTGGATGGTGCCCAGCGGATGCAGCGGCTGATCAACGATCTGCTGGCCTTCTCCCGGATCGGCCGACTGACCAGCGGGTTCACCGACGTGGACCTGAACCGTCTGATGGAGGAGGTGGCCTCGCTCACCGAGGCGGCGCAGGAACGGGCGGACGGCGAGCTGACCTGGTCGGAGCTGCCGGTCGTCCGGGGCGAGGAGGCACTGCTGACCAATCTGCTGGTCAACCTGGTGAGCAACTCGTTGAAGTTCCGCCGTCCGGACGTACCGGCGAAGGTGCACGTCTCAGCCCGCCGGTTGGACGGCGAGTGGGAGATCACCTGCCAGGACAACGGCATCGGTATCGAGCCGGAGTTCGTCGACAAGATTTTCGTGATCTTCCAGCGGCTGCATCCGAAGGATGCCTACCCGGGTACCGGCATCGGCCTGGCGATCGCCAAGAAGATCGTCGAGTACCACGACGGCCGGATCTGGGCCGCCCCGATCGACGGGGAGGGTACGGCGGTCAAGTTCACCCTGCCGACGGCCGAGGCACTGGCTGACCAGCCCGCGCCACCCGAATTGACGGAGTTGGCGGAGCTGCCCGAGCCGGCTGGGTCGACCGACCGGCCCGAGACCGCCGAGCCGACCGACCGGCCCGAGACCGCCGAGCCGACCGACCGGCCCGAGACCGCCGAGTCGGCCGCCCGGACCGACCCCGGCGGGTCGGCCGAGCCGGGGGAGGCGGACGATACGGACAGGAAAGAGACCCCAACATGACCCAGCGGGATGAGGCGACACCATGACAGCCCCACCGGACGGCAAGAGCCCCATCGAGGTGCTGCTCGTCGAGGACGACCCGGGCGATGTGCTCATGACGCAGGAGGCGTTCGAGGAGCACAAGCTGCGTAACCGGCTGACGGTGGTGTCCGACGGCGCGGAGGCGCTGGCCTACCTTCGGCGCGAGGGCGAGTACGCCGACGCCGTACTGCCGGATCTGATTTTGCTCGACCTGAACCTGCCCCGGCGGGATGGTCGGGAGGTGCTGGCCGAGATCAAGAAGGACGATCAGCTCTGCCGGATTCCGGTGGTGGTGCTGACCACCTCGCAGGCTGACGAGGACATTCTGCGTAGCTACCAGTTGCATGCCAACGCTTACGTCACCAAGCCGGTCGACTTCGAACGCTTCATCGCTGTCGTGCGCCAGATCGATGAGTTCTTCGTGAGCGTGGTGAAGTTGCCGCCGCGTGGCTGACAGCATGCTCGACGAGGTTGGGGCGCTGCTGCGGGAGGCTGCGGCGACCGCGATCCTGCCCCGGTTCGGCCGGCTCGGCGGCTCCGACGTCGAGGAGAAGACCCCGGGCGAACTGGTGACGGTAGCCGACCGGGAGGCTGAGCAGATCATCAGCGCTGGGCTGCGGCGGCTGTTGCCCGGGTCCGTCGTGGTCGGTGAGGAGGCGGTGGCCGCCGACGCCGACGTGCTGACCCGCCTGCACGGTACGGCACCGGTGTGGCTGGTCGATCCGCTCGACGGTACGGCCAACTTCGCGGCTGGCCGTCGGCCGTTCGCGGTGATGGTGGCGCTGCTGCGGGACGGGGTCACCGAGGCGAGTTGGATCCTCGACCCGGTGGCGGACCGACTGGTGGTCGCGCGGGCGGGCGTCGGTGCGTACGTCGACGGGGTGCGGGTGCGGACGACGGACCCGGCGCCGCCCCGGGCGGACCTGCGAGGTGCGGTGCTGACCCGGTTCCTGCCGACGTCGTTGCAGGTCCGGGTCACGGCCGGTGCGGGTGGCCTCGGTGAACTGCTGCCCGGACACCACTGCGCAGGTCAGGAATATCCGGACATTGTGCTGGGTGTCCAGCACTTCGCCATCTTCTGGCGCACCCTGCCCTGGGATCACGCTCCGGGCGCGTTGTTGGTACGGGAGGCCGGTGGAGTGGTCCGCCGGTTGGACGGTGGCGAGTACGACCCGACCGACGAACAGTCCGGCCTGCTGGCTGCCGCGAATGAGCAAGTTTGGTCCGATGTGTACGAAGCGTTGCTGGCCGGTTCGGTCGACCCGGTAGATCCAGAAGTGTCGTGACGACAGGGCAGAAGTGCCGAAGCCACCGGGGGCGTACGGCGGTCCGTCGACCCGCTGACGTTCCGGTAGGCTGACGCGCGGTCTCCGCCAGACGGCGTCCAATCGGGTGCCGGCGGCGGCTTCCGCCGACCCGGTCAGCAGACCGCAGTAGGGGTGGGCGGCCGACGGAAGGAAACCCTCTTCGTGCCCAAGACGGCAGTCAACCGGCATCGCAAGTCGTGGCTGATCGTGGCGCTGCTGGCCGCGATGCTGTTCTCCCTGGGCGCCCCGGCGACACCGGCCGTGGCCGCCGTACCCAACCCGTCGCCCGGCGACGAAGGGGGCACCAAGAAGCTGCGCGACGCGCTCGAAGCAGCCTCCAAGGGATACATCGAGGCCAAGGACAAACTGGAGAACTCGCAGAAGCAGCAGGCTGCGTTGACTGAGGCGCTGAAGCGGATCGAGGCCAACCTGGCGAGCCTCACCGTAGAGGTGGGCGAGGTGGCCGAGCAGTCGTACCGGATGGGACGGCTGACTCCGACGATGCTGCTGCTCAACAGCGCCTCACCCGACGAGTTCCTGGAGCGGGCCGCGACGCTGGACCTGATGGCGCAGCGGGGCGACCGGAAGCTGCGGGCGCTCATCGAAGCACAGGACCAGTCGGCGCGGGCCAAGGCTGCCATCGACGCCGAGGTGGCCGCACAGGCCAAGCTCGTGGCCATCATCGCCAAGCAGAAGAAGGACGCCGAACGGGCCCTGGCCTCCGTCGGCGGAGGGAGCAGCGGCGGATACATCAACGCCAACTCGCCGCTGGCCAAACCCGCCCCCCGTAACTCCGACGGCTCCTGGCCGAAGGAGTCGTGCACGATCAACGACCCGACCACGAGCGGCTGCATCACCCCGCGCACCCTGCACGCCATGAACCAGGCCAAGGCCGCCGGATTCACCTGGTACGTCTCCTGCTATCGCAGCGGTGGCGGCGGTGAGCACCCGAAGGGCCGGGCCTGTGACTTCGCGTCCGCCAAGAGCGGCTTCAAGAACTCGTCGGCGACCGGAGCCGAGCGTACGTACGGCAACAACCTGGCCGCCTACTACGTCAAGAACGCCAGTCGGCTCGGTGTGCTCTACGTGATCTGGTACCGGCAGATCTGGATGCCCAGCACCGGCTGGCGGGCCTACAACGGCAACGGCACCCCGGCCGGCGACCACACGAACCACGTTCACCTCTCGATGATTTGACCTGCGGGCCGGTGGCGCTGCGTACCATCGCTGCGATGGACACGTCACCACCGAACGTCGCTGACACCGGCCCGCTGTCCGACCGCCAGGCGACCAGGCCCCGACCGCTGCCGTCCGCCCTCGCCGCCGTACTGGTCTTCCTCTCCAGCGGCGCGGTCCTCGTCCTGGAGACCGCGTCGCTCCGGCTGGTCGGCCCGTACATCGGAGTCACCCTCCAGGTCACCAGTTCGGTGATCGGCGTGGCCCTGGCCGCCATCGCGTACGGTGCCTGGCTCGGCGGCTGGATCGCCGACCGGCGGGACCCGCGTCCCCTGTTGGCGCCCGCGCTGGTGCTGGCCGGGATCGCCACCGCCGTCACCCTGCCGCTGGTCCGCTATGCCGGCGAGGTGCTGCGCGGCGGCGCGACCGCCGGCATCCTGCTGCTGACCGCGTTGGCGGTGTTCCTGCCGGCGGCGCTGCTGTCCGCCGTCACCCCGATGGTGGTCAAGTTGCAGCTCGGTGACCTGCGCCGGACCGGTCAGGTGGTCGGCCGGCTGTCAAGCATTGGCACCCTGGGCGGCATCACCGCGACCCTGGGCACCGGGTTCGTGCTGGTCGCTGCCCTACCGAGCACCGCCATCATGGTCGGTCTCGCCGTGCTGCTCGGGCTGACCGGTCTCGCGCTCGGTGTCTACCTGCACCGGCAGAACCGGACCGAGGTGCCGGGACGGCCCAGGGTACGGGCAGCCGCTGCGGTCCTGGGGCTGGTCGGCGCGGGACTGTCGGCGGTGGCCCCCAACCCGTGTGACGTGGAGACGGCCTACCACTGTGCCCGGGTGGTGACCGACCCGGACCGGCCGACCGGCCGCCTGCTGCTGCTCAACTCGGCGCAGCACTCGTACGTCGACCTCGCCGACCCGACCCACCTGGAGTTCGCCTACACCCAGTGGATCGGGGCGGTCGCCGACGTGCTGGCACCGCCCGGTGCCCGGCTGGACGCCCTGCATCTCGGCGGCGGCGGCTTCACGGTGCCGCGCTACCTGACCGCCACCCGCCCCGGCACCGACAACCTCGTCTACGAGATCGACGGTGAACTGGTGAAGCTGGTCCAGCGGGAGTTGGCCGTACCGACCGGGCCGCAGTTGCGTCCGGTCGTCGGCGACGCCCGGATGCTCGTCGCCGCCCGGCCGGACGACAGTGCGGACCTGGTGGTGGGCGACGCGTTCGGCCACCTCGTGGTGCCCTGGCACCTGGCCACCCGGGAGATGGCCGCGCAGGTACGGCGCGTCGTCCGGCCCGGCGGCATCTACGCACAGAACGTGATCGACTATCCGCCGCTGCGGTTCATCCGGGCCGAGTTGGCCACCGTCGCCGCCGAGTTCGCCCACGTCGCGCTGGTGACCGGGAAGGACGCGCTGACCGAGAGCCAGGGGGCGAACTTCGTCATCGTGGCCTCCGACCAGCCGCTGCCGATCGCTGCGCTGACGGATCGGCTGGCCGCCGTGACCGACGAGCCGACCATGGTGCTGTCCGGCGCGGCACTGGACGAGTTCGTCGACGACGCACTCGTGCTCACCGACGAGTACGCCCCGGTCGACCAACTGCTGGCCACCACCTCCTGACCCGGCCCCTTCTTGCCTGACCCTGCCCCTTCTTGCCTGCGGCGGTCAGGACATCGCCGAAAAGGCCTGCACCTGGTCGATCGCCCCCTCCACGATCAGGATGCTGTCCGGGGCCAGCACGGTGTCGGGACGGGTGTGGGCGAACTTTCCGTCGGGGCCCTGGACGCCGATCACCGTGACGCCGTACCGCTCGCCCAGTCGGAGTTGCGCCAGCGGCTGACCGGTCATGGCGCGCGGCACCCGGGTCTTGGCGAGGGCGAAGTCCGGGCCGATCTCGACGAAGTCGAGCATCCGGCTGACGATGAGATGGCCGATCCGCTCGCCCATCTCGGCCTCGGGGAAGATCACGTGCGCGGCCCCCATCGCGGTAAGGATCTTGGCGTGGGCGTTCGACGACGCCCGCGCCCAGATCTCGGAGACCTCGATCTCGGTCAGGGCCAGTACGGTCAGCACACTGGCCTGGACCGCACTGCCGAGCGCCACCATGACCCGGTCGAAGTCCGCCACGCCGAGTTGCCGTAGCGCCGTCTCGTCGGTGGAGTCGGCCTGCACCACGTGCGTCAGCTGCTCCGACATGGTCTGGACGACCTTCGGGTCACTGTCGATGGCCAGCACGTCGTGTCCGAGCTGGGTCAGGGTGAGTGCCACGTTGGCGCCGATGCGGCCCAGGCCGATCACCACGACACCGCCGGGTGCCGGGAGTTGCTTCTTCCTTCTAGCCGACAATGGGGCGCTCCTCTGGATATCGGTACAGCCGGTGCCGGGTGTTCAGGGCGATCGCGGACGCGGCGAGGATGGTGCCGAGCCGGCCGACGTACATCAGGACGATCAGGGTTACCTGGCCTGCGGCCGGTAGGTCGCCGGTGACGCCGGAGCTGAGCCCGGCGGTCGCGAAGGCCGAGACGACCTCGAACAGGGCCCAGTGGAACCGCAGGCCCCTGGTGAACGTCAGCAGGAGCAGCGTGCCCATCACGGCGATCGCAACGCCGATCAACGCGATCGTGATGGCCTGGCGCTGGGTGGCGGTGGGAATGCGACGTCGTCCGATCACCACATCCGGTTCACCCCGGATCTCGGCCCAGATCACGAAGGCCAGCAGGAAGAAGGTGGTGACCTTGATGCCGCCGGCGGTGCTGGCGCTGCCGCCGCCGACGAACATCAACCCGATGGTGATCGCGATGGTCTCGTCGTGCATCAGGCTGTAGTCGACGCTGTTGAAGCCGCCGGATCTCGGCATGGCCCCCTGTACGAAGGCGGCCAGCACCTTCGTCGGCACGTTCAGCGGGCCGAAGGTACGGACGTTCGTCCACTCGATGGCCAGCATGGCGACGAACCCCACCACCAGCAGGGTGATCGAGCCGCCCACGGTCAGCCGGGTCTGCACCGACCAGCGGGACGGCTGCCGCCACTGTCGTTGCAGCTCGAAGATCACCGGGAAGCCGATCGAACCGCCGATCACGCCCAGGGTGATCGGCAGGCAGATCCACCAGTCACCGACGAAACCGGTGAGGCTGTTGTCGAAGATGGCGAATCCACAGTTGTTGAACGCCTGGACGGCGTGGAAGACGCCGTACCAGAGCGCGCGGCCCGGCGGGTAGTCGTACGCGCCCCACAGCCGGCCGGTCAGCACGAGCGCGATGAGCGTCTCGCAGACCAGGATGATCAACGCGCCCCGGATGAGCAGCAGCCGTACGTTGCCGAGGCTCAACCCACTGCTCTCCGCCTGTAGTAGCAGCCGGTTGCGCAGCCTGAGCCGCTGGGAGACCAGCAGCGCCAGCAGCATCGAGAGCGTCATGATCCCGTACCCGCCGATCTGGGTGGCTACGGTGATCACCACGTGGCCGAACGTCGACCAGTACTCCGGGGTGTCGGTGACGTTCAGGCCGGTGACGCAGACCGCCGACGTGGCGGTGAACAGTGCGGTGAGGAACGGCGCATGCCCCTCGCCGGCCCGGGAAGCGGGCAGCATCAAGACGGCAGTCGCCACCGCGATCGCCCCGAGGAAGGCCAGTGGTACGGCCCGGACCGGGTACCGCAGGGCGGGTGCCAGCAGCCGCCGAGCCTTCACCCGCCCTTGAGTATCACGGGATCAGCGCGGCATTCGGTGCAAGCCGGGAGATTCACCCGTACGCCTCTGGGGGTTGCCCGTCCGACGTCGGAGGGAGACGCGGGTCACACCGGTTCCTGTCACATCTCGCCGAGCTGACCCGTCAGTGCTGTGTAACCAGCAGCAAGGGCAGAGGAGCTCACCATGGACGCTCGCTTGAACCTCTTCGGCAACCCGTACGCAGCCAAGATCCTGAAGCACATCACCTCGGCCGGCAAGGTGCTCGCGGACTCGACGCTGCCAGCCACGACGCAGGAACTGGTGAAGATCCGCGCCAGCCAGATCAACGGCTGCGGCTTCTGCGTCGACATGCACACCAAGGAAGCGGCGCACGCCGGAGAGACCTCGGTACGCCTCAACCTGATCGCTACCTGGCGGGAGGCCACGGTGTTCACCGAGGCTGAGCGCGCGGCGCTGGAGTTGGCGGAGCAGGGCACCCGGATCGCCGACGGGGCCGGTGGCGTCCCGGACGAGGTCTGGGCGAATGCCGCCAAGCACTACGACGAGGACCAGCTCGCCGCCCTGGTGTTCGGCATCGCGATCATCAACGCCTTCAACCGGGTGAACGTCATCATCCAGCAGCCCGCCGGGGCGTACCAGGTTGGCCAGTTCGGATAACGGGGGTTGCGCCAACCAGGGGACGGCGGCCCTGGCCGGTCGAGGACCGGTCAGGGCCGTCTCGGTATCCAGCCGAGGAAGCGCTGGAAGAGGACCCCCGGCTCCGGACCCTCGTACGGGTGGAGCCGGTGGAGGTCGGTGACGGCGGCGGTGTAGAGCGCCGCCAGATGGATGCTCAGCGCGATCCTGTCCCGCCCGAACTCGTGCAGCAGCAGTAACCGGGCCTGGCCGCACGGCCACGGGGCGGCGCAGGTGCGGCAGAGCCAGGAGGGCAGCACCGGAGGGTGTGGTCGGGCGGCCGGTGGGGGTGGCATCAGTTCGCCGGACCTCGGGTCAGGCGGGCCGGTGGCGTCTGTGCCGGGGCATCCGGTGGGGGCGGGCAGGGGCAGCCGCACCGGGACCGGTACGGCGGGGGTTTCACCAGTTGGTTGCTCCGGTGCCGGGCACAGCCGTGTACGGCGTCCGGGTCGGGCTGGTTCAGGCACCAGGCGCAGGAGGGCGGCCCGAGGCAGTGCCGTACGGGTTCGGGGACGAAGGTGGGCAGTGCGTACCGGCGGATGGCGACCTGACGATGGTTGCCGGCGTCCCGGTCGGGGTGGATCAGGACGCCCGACGCCATGATCCAGTCGGCGGGCGGTGGGCCGCCGTCGTCCTGCCCGAGATCGTCCTCCCGGACGTCGTCGACGCGGAGGTGGAGGACCCCGTCCCCGTAGTGATACGGGGACGGGCCAACCAGATAGAAGTACGCCTCGACGTGGATCTCGTCGCCGGGGAGTAGCAGCCTCTCAGTCGGGTGCTTCCTCCACATCAGATGGAACGGCGATTCGACATGTGTCGGCGGATCGACGATTCCACGGGCCCTGCTGAAGCGGTCTGCGAATCTGGCTCGGATTCCGTTTCCGGCAGAGGACCGTGAGCCCTGTCGCGGTCGTTGGCGGGTTCGGCGTCCTGGTTGCCTGGCGATTGTGCCGGCCGGTGTGGAATTGGTTCGTAGTCGCCGCTGTAGGGCATGACGAGTCCCTTCGGGAAGTGGTTGGAGTGGGGGCCACCGCGCTGATCGTGGGGGACATCGGCGGTGGCCCCGCATCGGATCCGGTCCCTGTGTGGCCTTGCCGAACCACCCGCATCCGATAGAGACATGTTGGTGCCCGACCGACTACTCTCGGAATACCCAATTGCCGTCCGCGCAGTTCTGGTGGCTATACGTGTGCGCCCGGAATTCGGGGCGGCAGATCCGGGGAGAATCTGGGCAGAGTTTGGGGGATCGATGAGCGTAGCAATGGAGTACATCCTGGAGGAGTTACGGCATGCGCGTACGTCACGTGGTCTCAGTCAGGAGGAGTTCGGCAAACTGATCCAGTTCTCGGCGTCGCATGTGAGTAGCGTCGAGACCGGCCAGCGGCCACCCACCGTCTCCTACATGGAGGCCGTGGACGCCGGCTTGCAGACCGGGGGTCTCTTCCTGCGGATGCTCAAGAAACTGGCGGAGTTGGAGGCCACCCCGATCTGGTTGCGCGAGTGGATCGTCTTCGAGCGCGAGGCGACCACCCTGCGCTGGTTCGAGCCGCTGGTCATTCCGGGTCTGTTGCAGACCGAGGCCTACGCGCGGGCGACGCTGGCCGGTGGCCGGTTCACCGCCGAAGAGGCGGAGCAGCAGCTCGCAGCCAGGCTGGAACGTCAGGCGGTCCTGGACCGCGACAATCCACCGCAGTTCATCGCCGTGATCGACGAGGCGATCCTGCGCCGGCCGGTGCCGGAGCATCCAGGGCTGATGGCGGAGCAGTTGGAGCGGCTGGTGACGGACGCGGAGCGGGAGTACGTCCAACTGCACGTCGTGCCGGCCGAGGGGATCTACCTCGGACTGGCTGGCCAGTTCATCATCGCCGACCTGCCCGATGGCGGCAGGGTCGCCTATGCGGACAACCAGCTCCGCGCACAGATCGTGGACGATTCGATGGACATTGCTAGGCTGACCAAGACGTGGGAGGCGGTCCGCTCCATCGCGCTTCCCCGCCGCCAGTCAATCGACCTGATCAAGGAGGTGGCGAAGACATGGACATGACCGTCGCCGAGTGGCGGAAGTCGACCCGCTCCAGCGGCAACGGCGGGGCGTGTGTCGAGGTTGCCGACAACCTGCCCGGTGTGGTCCTGGTCCGCGACACCAAGGACCGGGATGGCGGCACGTTGACCTTCGGTCCGGACGCCTGGCGGGCCTTCGTCGGCTTCGCCAAGCAGGCCTGACGACAGACTTCGCAACGCCCCCGTTCCGGTTCTCACGGGTTCTAGCGATCCCCGCAACACCCTGGGCTTCAGGGGGTTGCGGGGATCGTGCTTTCACTGGCGGAGTTGCGGGTTGGGTTCTTCGAGGCGCTGGACCGTGAAGACGGCAACGTTTCGTTGGCTGCCCGGTGGTAGGGGTGAACCGGAACACAGCGTTCGGTTGGGTGCGGAAGGCTGGCCAACGAGCGTTTGCGGTGGCTGTGCGATGCTCTGCCGTCGTGGGAGAGGTGGCATGGTGCCAGAGGGGGCTTGATGAAGGGACGCCGGTGGGATGTCGTCGGCCTGATTGTCACTGCCTTTGCGACATAGCCTTGCCGCCGGTGGCCGAGCCCGACTACCTCCCGCTGTCATGAGTCTGGGAATCATCGGTCAAGCGGCGGCTCTGTTCGCCGTCACCAACATCGACGACATCCTGATCCTGGCTCTGTTCTTCGCTCAGGGGGCGGGACACGCCAAGGCGACCAGGAACATCGCCGCAGGCCAGTACCTCGGGTTCGCCGCCATTCTCGCCGTCGCCGTGGCAGCCGCGTTCGGTGCCACGTTCCTGCCGGAGCAGGCCGTTCCCTACCTCGGCCTGCTGCCCCTCGCCCTGGGCGTCAGAGCCGCGATACAGGTCTGGAAAGACTGGCGCGAGGGCTCAGCCGAGGAGGCGGGCGTGCCAAAGGCCGCCGCCGGCGGGCCCAAGGCCTTCGAGGTGGCGGCGGTGACGTTTGCCAACGGCGGTGACAACATCGGCGTCTACGTTCCCGCCTTCGCCGCCGGAGGCATCGGCGGCATGAGCCTCTACGTGATTGTCTTCCTCATCCTGCTAGCCGTCTGGATCGCAGCAGGTCGTTTCCTTGCCACCCGGCCCATCATTGCCAGAACCCTCAGTCGGTGGGGCCATATCCTGCTCCCCGTCGTCCTGATCGGCATCGGCCTGCTCATCCTCGTCGAAGGAGGTGCCTTCGGCCTGTAAGCGTTGCTTCACGACGCGCGGCCTGCGGCAGACCCGGATACGGGGTGTCGAGGTGGCCGGGCGGTATAGGTTCGGGTTCGGCGCGATGAGCTGGTGAGTGAGCAACTGCGACGGTGATCGCCGGCACCACCTCGGGTACATCAAGGCGGATGACCCTCGCCAGCGAACGTAGGAGGAGAACGCAATGCGGGCGATCCAGAAGGTCCGCCATCGACAGGCCGACGTCAACGGTCTTGAGGTGTTCTTCCGCGAGGCCGGGCGCCCCGGCCAGTCGGCGGTACTGCTGCTGCACGGCTTCCCCAGCTCGTCGCACACATTCCGCGAAGTAATGCCCACACTGGCCGACGTCGCGTACGTGATCGCGCCCGATCTGCCCGGCTTCGGCATGTCTTCGTCGCCATCCATCGGCGAGTACGACTACACATTCGAGAACCTTTCGTGGGCGATCGAGAACCTACTCGACCAGCTCGGGGTCGAGCGCTTCTTCGTCTACCTGCACGACTTCGGCGCACCGGTGGGATACCACCTGGCCACCCGCGCCCCGAATCGCATCCGGGGCCTTATCGTCCAGAACGGCAACGCGCACGAGGACGGCCTCGGCGAGCAGTGGGACAGTGCCAAGGCCTACTGGGCCGACCCGAGCGACGCCAGGCGCGCCGAACTGCCGGACTGGTTGAATTTCGCCGGCACCCGTGACCAGTACCTCGCCGGGCTGCCCGAGTACCTGCGCGTGCTTGTCGCCCCCGAGTCGTGGCATCTCGACTGGGAGCGCATGAGCCGCCCCGGCAACATCGACGCGCAGTTCGCGCTGTTCAGCGACTACGCCAACCACGTCGCCCGCTTCGGTGAGCTCGCTGAGTACCACCGGGTCCACCAGCCGCCGGCGCTAGTGCTGTGGGGACGGCGCGACGCCTATTTCGACATCGACGAGGTCCTCGCCTACCACCGCGCCCTCGACCGCATTGACGCGCACATCTACGACGGCGGGCACCTTCTGTTGGAGACGCACGCGGCTGAGTGCGCCGAGCTCATGCGGGGTTTCGTGCTCGACAACGCTTGAGCTGATTCGCCGCTGCGCATGGACCGCCTCGAATTGGAGCTTGCCTTGGGCAGGGGCAGGGGCAGGGGCAGGGGCCGGGGGCGGAAGCCGAATGGCTCGCGGTAGCTGGGTGTCTGTCACGCAGGGGTACCGGTCGGGTTTGCCGCACCCGTGTCGCGTAGTTGTCGTCGCTTTCGCCAAGACCGGCTTTGAGTACCTGAACAGCTTTGAGTACCTGAACAGGTGGTGGGTGTCCTCAGTCCGTTAGCCCGGGCACCCTGTCGAGCTGGGCGCACCAGCGGGGCAGCCGCACTGCCATCGACGGCCACAGCCCACCGGAGCCGTCGGTAGCCGCGTCGCCCCGCCGGTAGCCGCGTCGCCCTGTTGGTAACGGCGTCGACCTGCCGGTAGCTGCGTCGACCTGCCGGTAGCTGCGTCGCCCTGTTGGTAACGGCGTCGACCTGCCGGTAGCCGCGTCGCCCTGTTGGTAACGGCGTCGACCTGCCGACAACCGCATGACCGAGGAGATATCCGTTCGGGTCGACGCCGCGATGGGCGCACAGGCGAGGCAGCTCGACAGCCTCCGGATCAGCGTCCCTGACCATCAGGAAGGACTCGGACGCGCTCGACGACCAGCAACGCACCGGCGTGGGGCTCAAGACCGCCACCCGCCACGGCGAGAACACCACCGGCCAGATGCGCTGCGCCCCCACCTCGCAACGATGCGGGGGCGTGACGGTGAGTGGGGTGATGCCGCGCCGGACTGTCGTGTGCGGATGTGCCACGTCGACGCGGCACATCCGACCGTCAGGGACCCCCGTGCCGGGACGGGGCGCCGTGCTCGGGCAGGACCCGGCACAGCACCGCCGCGACCGCTCCGGTCAGGATGCCGACGATGATGCCGGTGGCGAGGCTAGACAGCACCGCCACGGCTCGCAGCACCACCTCCTGCACGGTCGGGTCCACATCGGCGAGGTTGCCGCCCAGGGCCGGGCCGTTCCCGTCGTATGCGCCCGTCCACAGCAGTTGGTGGCCGGCGGCCAGGAACAACCCGTAGATCGCGCCGATGACCACCATGGTCAGGAACGGGCGCGGTGGCCGTCGCCAGAGCACCACGGCGAGCCAGCAGATCGGCGGCCCGAACACGAGCAGGGCGTTGACGGGCGAGCCCTCCTGCACGAGGTCGAGGTCGTGCAGGACGACCCGTGGCGCGGCCAGCGCGGCGAGCCCGACCAGCACCGGCCACGAGAACCCGAGCGGGCGCGACCCTCCGGTCATCGGGCACCCCCCGTCCGGGCGGAGGCGGGCGTGACCATGACGGTGGGGGCGGTCGTACCGGTGGGCGTGGTCGTACCGGTGGGCGTGGTCGTACCGGTGGGGGCGGTCGTACGGGCCCAGCGGATCAGTGCGGTGAAGGCGAGCACGGCGGTCACCGCCCCACCCGCGAGGCGTACCCAGTGGCCGGTGACGAACTCGTCGGCCACTTGGCGCAGGTATTCGGCACTGTGGGTGCCGACCGGGTCGACGAACATGATCTCGTTGCGGGGCCAGAAGAACACCGCCGAGAACAGGAACTCGCACAGGAAGAACGTCGCCGTGGCCGCCGCGATCCACCAGCGCAGCCGTGGGTTGCGCCAGGTCAGCAGCAGCGTCGCGATGCTGCTGACGACCACGCTCGCGCCGAGCGGCGGGAAGTAGTCGCTGGGGCCGCCCGCGACGACGAACTCGCGTGCACGTTCCAGCGACGCGGGCGGGTCGACGAAGATGTTGGGGTACAGCATCACCGTCTCGGCGGCGACGCCGCCGAACGACAGCATCGACGTCCAGACCAGGGCAGTCAGCGCAACCCAGGTCAGCCTCTTCGGCAAAATCCGGGTCAGCCTCTTCGGCAGCATGCGGGTTCCTTCCGGGGTCATCGCGCCGGGCCGGCGCATCGGTCGACGTCGCCGCCGACGCTAGGCCGTACGACATGCCTGGTCTGCCGTCTGCAAGCGCGATCCCGGATCGCTTCCGGACGTACGCCGAGACACGAAGGTGTCGCCTCGCGACGACAGCGCGCCCGTCCACGGCGCTCTAGGCTCGGAAACGTGCCAGGCCACCGACCCACCCGTATCGACACACTGCTGGCCGTCGGCACGTTCACCCTGGTAGCGGCGGCCGTCGCCACCCACGGCGGAACACCCGTGCAACTCGTCGCGGGCTACTGCTACGCGGCCGGGTTCGGTGCGCTGCCGCTGCTGGCCCGCAACCGGCCGGTCCCCGTGCTGCTGGCCACAGTGGCCGGGGTCGTCACCTACTACATGCTGGATTTCGCCCCGGTCGGGCTGGCCACGCACACGGCAGCGGTGTTGTACGTCGCCGCCGACCAGGGCCGGATCCGCGTCGCCACGCTGTTGGCCGGTGCCCTGCTGGCATCATCGGTGGTCGCCCGGCTGGGCGAGGGCGACGACCCCTCGATCGTCCTCGGCGTCGACCTCGGGACACAGGCGGCGCTGATGGTGGCCGTCATCGCCCTCGGTGACGCCGTACGCAGCAGACGGGCGCTACGCGCCGAGCTGGCCCGCCAGGCAGCGGTGGCCGCCGACGAGCGCCGCGCCGAGACCGCCCGCCAGGTGGAGGCGGAACGGCTGCGCATCGCCCGCGAGCTGCACGACACCCTCGGCCACGCCGTCTCCGTCGTGACGCTCCAGTCGGCCGTGGCGCAGGAGGCCCTGGCCGACGGCGCGAAGGACGACGCGCAGGTGGCCCTGGCCGCGATCCGGGCCGCAGGCGGCAGCGCCATGTCCGAGCTGCGCGCCACCCTGCGTACCCTGCGCCGGGACACCGGCCACCGGCACCCCGACCCGGGCATCGGTGACCTGCCCGCCCTGGTCGACGGTGTCCGCCGGGGTGGCCTTCCGGTGGACCTGCAGGTCGAAGGGGACCCCCGTACGCTGCCCGCCGTCGTCGGCACGACCGCCTACCGGGTCGTGCAGGAGGCACTGACCAACGTGCTACGCCATGCGCGGGCCACCCGTGCCCAGGTGACCGTCACCGCCACCGGCAACCTGCTGTCGCTGGACGTCGTCGACGACGGCCACGGCCCCGACCCGCACACCCGCCACGACGAGCACGGCTACGGTCTGCGCGGCATGTCCGAACGGGTCGACCTGCTCGGCGGCACCGTCGACATCGGCCAGGCCCGCACCGGCGGCTTCCGCGTACACGCCGAACTGCCCCTGCCGGGAGGCCCGCCGTGACCCCGCTGCGCGTCGTCCTCGTCGACGACCAGCACCTCATCCGTACCGGGCTGCGGGCCGTGCTGGAACGCGCCCCCGACATCACCGTCGTCGGCGAGGCCGGCGACGGCGCCGCCGGCCTGGAGGTGGTACGAACGCAGCGACCCGACGTCGTGCTCATGGACGTACGCATGCCCGGCGTCGACGGGATCGGGGCAACCCGCCGCATCCTGGCCGACCCGCACCTGTCCCGGGTCCAGGTCGTCATGCTGACCACGTTCGACGACGACGAGTACCTCTTCGAGGCGATCCGTGCGGGTGCGGCCGGGTTCCTGCTCAAGGACACCACCCCCGATGCCCTGCGCGAGGCCGTACGTACCGTCGCCGGTGGGGACGCGCTGCTCTCGCCCGCCGTCACCCGTCGCGTTCTGGCTGCTGCGGCCCGCTCCCCGGTCCAGGACACGGCACGCCTTGCCGGGCTCACCGAACGCGAACGCGACGTGCTTGCGCAGGTCGGCACCGGCCGTACCAACGCCGAGATCGGTGCGGTGCTGCACCTGAGCCCCGACACCGCCCGTACCTACGTCAGCCGCCTGCTCACCAAGCTGGACGCACGCGACCGCGCCCAGCTCGTCGTCATCGCCTACGAGAGCGGGCTGGTCCGCCCCGGCGAACGCTGAGCGCTGCGCACGGCCAGCGACGCTACGCCGTCCGATGCTGGTAGAAATGCCGGATGGGTGACGATCGGGTGGCGGTACGGGAGCAGGCCGAGGCGGTGCTGCGCCGGTTGGCCGGAGAGTCGGCCCGGCTGCGTGAGGACCAGTGGCGGGCCATCGAGGCGCTCGTGGTCGACAAGCGGCGGGTGCTTTGCGTGCAACGTACCGGTTGGGGAAAGTCGGCGGTCTACTTCGTGGCCACCGCACTACTGCGATCCGGAAACGGCAGCGGCCAGAGCGGGACGCCAGTCGGCCCGACGGTCATCGTCTCCCCACTGCTGGCGCTGATGCGCAACCAGGTGGAGTCGGCGGCCCGGGCCGGGATTCGGGCCCGCACCATCAACTCGGCCAACCTGGACGAGTGGGACGAGATCGCCGGGGAGATCCACGCCGGCACGGTCGACGTACTGCTGATCAGCCCCGAGCGGCTCAACAATCCGGACTTCCGCGACAGCGTCCTGCCCCGGTTGGCGGCCACCACCGGGCTGCTCGTGGTCGACGAGGCGCACTGCGTATCCGACTGGGGGCACGACTTCCGGCCGGACTACCGCCGACTGCGGACATTCCTGGCCAATCTTCCCGCCGGTACGCCGGTGCTGGCCACCACCGCCACCGCCAACAGCCGGGTCACGGCGGACGTCGCCGAGCAACTCGGGGACGCCCTGGTGCTGCGCGGCCCGCTCGACCGGGAGTCGCTGCGGCTGGCCGTACTCGATCTGCCCAGCCCGGCCCACCGACTCGGCTGGCTGGCCGACCACCTCGACCAACTGCCCGGCTCGGGCATCATCTACACCCTGACCGTCGCGGCGGCCGGGGAGACGGCCGAATTCCTGCGGTCCCGGGGATACACCGTGGCTTCCTACACCGGCCAGGTCGAGGATGCCGACCGGCGGGCCGCCGAGCAGGACCTGCTCGACAACAAGATCAAGGCGTTGGTCGCCACGTCCGCGCTCGGCATGGGTTTCGACAAGCCGGACCTCGGCTTCGTCGTCCATCTCGGGGCACCGCCCTCGCCGATCGCCTACTACCAGCAGGTCGGCCGGGCCGGTCGGGCGGTCGAGCACGCCGAGGTGCTGCTCCTGCCCGGTGTCGAGGACCAGGCCATCTGGCGCTACTTCGCATCCCTGGCGTTTCCACCGGAGAACCAGGTTCGGGCGGTACTCGCGGCACTGCCCGAGGACCGTCCACTGTCGACGCAGGCGCTTGAGCCGATCGTCGACCTGCGGCGTACCCGGCTCGAACTGATGCTCAAGGTGCTCGACGTCGACGGTGCGGTCCGCCGGGTGCGCGGCGGCTGGCTGGCCACCGGGCAGCCCTGGCACTACGACGCCGAGCGGCTGCGGCGCGTCGCCCAGGCCCGCACCGCCGAACAGCAGACCATGCGGGAGTACGCGGACACGACCGCCTGCCGGATGGAGTTCCTGCGCCGCTGCCTCGACGACGACGGGGCGACCGCCTGCGGCCGGTGCGACCGGTGCGCCGGCCCGCAGTACGACGCCGACGTCTCCACCGCCGCTCTCGCCGCCGCGCAGACGTTCCTCGGTCGGCCGGGCATCGAGATCATGCCGAAGAAGCTCTGGCCGACCGGGCTGGCCGCGGTCGGGGTGCCGTTGCGCGGGAAGATCGGCCCGGACGAGCAGGCGCTCCCCGGCCGGGCCGTCGGGCGGCTCTCCGACCTCGGCTGGGGCGGGCGGCTGCGTACCCTGGTCGGCCCGGACGCGGCCGACTCGACTGCCCCGGACGACGTACTGAACGCCGTCGTCGAGGTGCTCAAGGCCTGGGCACACGGTGCCGATCCGTGGCCGGCGCGCCCGGTCGGCGTGGTCGCCATCGGCTCGGCCGGTCGCCCCCGGCTGGTACGCAGCGTGGCCGAACGGATCGCCAGCGTCGGCCG
Source organism: Micromonospora sonneratiae (assembly GCF_042679305.1). Taxonomy (NCBI): domain Bacteria; kingdom Bacillati; phylum Actinomycetota; class Actinomycetes; order Micromonosporales; family Micromonosporaceae; genus Micromonospora; species Micromonospora sonneratiae. Next base: position 179,317 of record NZ_JBHTMP010000002.1, read on the forward strand.
GCTACCGCTGCTCGGCGAGGTTCCGGCCCGGGAGACGCCCGAGGGGTACGGCGGATCGCGGGGCAACAGTGCCCAGCGGGTACGCGCACTGCACGACGCGTTCACCATCCCCGACGCATTGGCGGCCTCGGTCGCCCGGGCGACCGGTCCGGTGCTGCTCGTCGACGATCTCGTCGATTCGGGGTGGACCATGACCATGGTGTCCCGGCTGCTGCGTCAGGCCGGCGCGCCCGGCGTACTGCCGCTGGCACTCGCCGTGGCCGGCTGAGCAGGCTCGACTCCGACGGTCAGCCGCGTGTGTCGACCGGGACGTGCAGGGACAGGTGCGAGGACAGGGCGCGGAGGAAGTCCGGGGCGTCGAAGACCGCGCCTGCGGAGGCGACGCCGGTGGTCCTGGTCCGGCCGGTGAGGATGCGGTCGACGGCCTCCACCGCAAGCGGCGCGCTGATGGCGTAGATGTCCTGACCGGTGGCGACCACGCGGCGTTCCGTACCGCCGGAGCGGACGAGGACGTCGACGACGAAGGTCTGCGCCGAGCGGCCGTGCTCGTCGACGGCGGTCGGTGCCTGGGCATCAGGGGCGGACAGGTCCGCAGCCGCCTTGGCGGTCATGTAGGTACGCACCTCCGGGACGGCCAGGTGGCTGGGAACGGTGACGACGTCGGCCATGGTGAACTCGCCGATGACGTCCTGGGGGCCGAGCGGAGCCGGGAAGGGCCACTCCAGGGTCGGCAGAGCGTCGTCGTGGTACTCCAGCCGTCCACCCGTGTAGCGGACCCGGCGGCCACCCCGTCGCTGCCCGGAGACCGTGCCCGAAGCGATCGTTCCGGCAGTCGGGTGCCAACTGCTCAGGCCGTAGGCGATGTGCGCCTCGTCCGCCGCCGTCCAGTCGCCCATCGCGGTGGTGACCAGCAGGTCGCCGAGGCCGCCGTAGAAGGCCATCGCCGGGACGACCACGGCGCCGGCGGCGCGGGCGCGCTCCGCGAAGTGCGTGAACGTGTCGAGGTTCGCCTCGATTTCGGCCGCGACGTCGACGTACGGGATGCCGGCGCGCAGCGCCGCCTCGACCAGTGGGGCGGCGGTCGTGGCGAAGGGCCCGGCGCAGTTGATCACGGCGTCCGCGCCGGTCAGCGCGCGGTCGAGCGAGGCTGGATCGTCGACCGAAGCCTGTCGCGTCTCCAGTACCGGTTGGGCCTGCACCAGTGCCAGCAGCTTCTCCCGGTCGCGGCCGAGGAGCAGCGGGACGTACCCGCGCTTGCGCAACTCCGCGACCACGAACTGCCCGGTGTGCCCGTACGCACCGTAAACCGCCACGTTCCGACCCGATTCCATGCCCGCTCCCGCGTGCTCGAAGTGATCCACTATGGAAATCCTGTCCTCATCGGCCCACCGGTACCAGTGTCCGGAACGACAAGACCCGTACAGTTTCCGACATGAGTTCTGTCCGACGCTCCGTCGCGGTCGCCGCTACCGACGGGATGCTGCACTTCGAGTTGGCCCTGGCCTACGAGGTCTTCGGCTCCGCCCCGGCCACCGTGCCGGGCCCCTGGTACGACGTCAGGGTGTGCGGCACGCAGGCCGTCCGGGTCGGCCGGTTCCTGGTGGAGCCGGACTGCGGGCTCGACCGGCTGGCGTACGCCGACACCGTGATCGTTCCCGCCCTGGCCGACGTCGACGAGGACCCGCCGGCCGACCTGGTCGAGGCGGTACGCGCGGCCCACGAGTCGGGTGCGCGGGTGGTCTCCCTGTGTACGGGTGTCTTCGTGCTCGCCGCCGCCGGCCTGCTGGACGGGCTGAGCGCGACCACGCACTGGGCCCACACCGAGGAACTGGCCGCGCGCTATCCCCGGGTGAAGGTCGATCCGGACGTGCTCTACGTGGACAACGGCAGTGTGCTCACCTCTGCGGGCAAGGCCGCAGCGATGGATCTGTGCCTGCATCTGGTCCGCCTCGACCACGGCTCGGCGATCGCCAACGTGGTTGCCCGCCGCCTGGTCGTGCCGCCCCACCGGGCCGGTGGCCAGGCCCAGTTCGTCACCACACCGGTGCCCGCCCAGGACAGTCATCCCCTGGCCGAACTGCTCCCGTGGGTGATGCGCCGGCTGGACCAGCCGCTCACCGTGGAGGACCTGGCCCGCCAGGCGAACCTCAGCTCGCGCCACCTGGCCCGCCACTTCCGCTCGGTGACCGGCACCACCCCGTTGCAGTGGCTGTTGACGCAGCGGATCCGCCGCGCGCAGGAGCTGCTGGAGACCACGGACGACAGCGTCGACACCATCGCCTCGGCGGCGGGCATGGGTACGGCGGCGACGCTGCGGCGCCACTTCCACCGTACGGTCGGCGTACCGCCGGACACCTACCGTCGGACGTTCCGGGCCTGAGCCGCACGGTTCGGCCTCGGTGTTTCGCTGAGGCTACGGCCGGGCCGACACGCAGTGAGTGGCCGTCGCGGATCGCAACAGCCACTCAGTGCGTACGGGTGTGTGGTTCAGCGAGGTCGGCCGTAGCCGTGGATGGGCTGGAAGTCGGTCTCGTCGATGCGGATGCGCTTGCCGGGCCGGGGAGCGTGGATCACCTTCCCGGCTCCCACGTAGATGGCGACGTGACCGATGTCCCGGTAGTAGAAGACCAGGTCACCGGGACGGAGTTCGGTGCGCTTGATCCGGTTCACCGTCCGCCACTGCTGGGCGGCGTTGTGCGGTAGCTTCACCCCGACCGTCGCCCAGGCGGCCGAGGTGAGTCCGGAGCAGTCGTAGCCGTCCGGTCCGGATCCGGCCCAGCGGTAGTTCTTGCCGAGCTGTGCGTAGGCGAACCGCACCACCTTCGCGCCGGCGGCAGAGGCCAGGGCAGGTGGCGGTTCGGCGGGTGACTCCGGGGCAGCAGCCGCGTCCCGGGCCTGGTTCAGCTTCGCGATCTCCGCCTCGATCTGCCGTACCCGTGCGGAGAGCAGGTGCTCACGGTCGCGTTGCCGGACCAGCAACAGTTGGGTCGTACGTCGGGCGGCGGTCAGCCGCTGGTGGGATCTTGACAGGTCGGTGATGACCTCGGCCCGCTCCCGGCTGAGCCGCTCCAGCTTGAGCAGTGGATCCATCCGCCGGCCGGCGGGTGAGAGCGGCAGTACGGTGGCCATGGAGCGGGGACGGGCGACGCGGTAGGCGGCGACCGCGACCTGCCCGACCCGGCCCCGGTTGGCGGCGAGTCGCCGTTCCAGGGACAGTAGCTCCTCGGTGAGAGCGTCGGCGCGGTCCCGCGTTGCGCGTAGTTCCTCCTGTAGGTCGTTGTGCTGGTTGACGAGGGCTTCCAGTCCGTCCGCCGAGGCGGTGACCCGTTCCGGTACAGGTTCGTCCGGGGGTTCCGCGAGAGCAGGGACTGGTACGAGCGCGAGGGCCACGGTCACCCCGGCTGCAAGCGTGGCAGCACGGCGCGGCAAGGTGGTTGTCGGCACGATCGGTACAACGATTTACGGCCGTCAAAGGCTACGTGAGCGATACATGAATGAACGTAAATACAAACCGAGAGTACCCTGGGTAACCGTCGGCAGCCGTTCTGTCAAGTGGGACAAAGTTCGAGTGGCTGCCGAGTTGCTCATTGTAGGGAGAATGGGATAAATGTCCGACGTTGTGCCGGAATACGAATCCGAAACTTCGGGGCGGAAAACCGAGAGCCCGGAGGGTGGGTCCGAGAACCCGGAGCGTGGATCCGTGGCCGCCCCGCCCGGCGGCGCGGGTCGTCGGGCGAACCGGCTGGACCCCGGCTCGACCCGGCTGGCGCTGGTCGTGGGCGGGCTGGTGCTGGCACTGATCGCCGGCTTCGCGATCGGCCGGATCGACACCGGGCCGGGTGCCTCGACGGCCAGCGGGTCGGCCACCACCGGTCAGGCCGACGACGGACACGTCCACCCACCGGGCACCGCGCCGCACGAGCACCCGGCAGCCGGCGCGGCCGGGGTGACGACCGGCGCTGAGGTGGGCGGCCTCTCCCTCAGCGCGGGCGGATTCACGTTGGTGCCCACCACGGCGTCGTTCCCGGTCGGCCGCAGCCAGGACTTCCGCTTCCAGGTGCGCGGTACGGACCGGGCGCCGGTCACCAACTTCACGGTGCAGCACGAGAAGCCGATGCACCTCATCGTGGTACGGCGGGACCTCTCCGGCTTCCAGCACCTGCACCCGACCATGGCCCCGGACGGGACCTGGAGCATCCCGCTGACCCTGCCCGAGGCGGGCGTCTGGCGGGCGTACGCCGATTTCGCCGCCTCGGACAGTGCGGGTCGGCAGACGGCGGTGACGCTCGGGGTCGATCTGGTGGCCTCCGGGGACTATCGACCGCGACCACTGCCCGCCGTGGCCCGGGAGGCCACGGCCGACGACTTCACCGTCACCTTCGAGGGCACCCCGCAGGTCGGGACGACCCAGCCGCTGCTCTTCCGGATCTTCCGCAACGGCAGCCCGGTCACCGGACTGGAACGCTACCTCGGTGCGTACGGACACCTGGTCGCTCTGCGCGACGGTGACCTGGGCTACGTGCACGTGCATCCGGAGGAGCAGTTGGTCGGTGGTGCGGTCAAGTTCTGGCTGGCCGCGCCGAGCCCCGGAAACTACCGGCTGTACCTCGACTTCCAGGTGGAGGGCACGGTACGCACCGCCGAGTTCACGCTGACGGTGGCCTGACACTCAGGCTGACGCGGCCTCGACATTCCAGTTGATGCTGGCTCGTCGTTCACGCTGACGGTGGCCCGGCCGACCGGTCCGCACCCGGCGGACTGGCCAGTTGGTGCAGGGTGTCCCGGATCAGTTTCTTCTCCTCGGCCGGCACGGCCGGGTCGGCCAGTCGGGCCAGGATCGCTCGCAGGTCGGCCTCGACCGTGACCCGGTCGGAGGTGCGGTGCGGATGGTCCAGTTCCGGACCGGGGATCCCCAGTGCCCAGAAGGCTGCGGTGACCGGCACGTCCAATGCCTCGCAGAAGCGGCGCACCTTGGCCAGTTCCGGGTAGTCGTGCCAGTCCCCGGCCAGCCAACGGAACACAGTGGAGCGTCCCACTCCGGTGTGTGCGGCCAGGTCGGTCACCGTCCAGCCCCGTTGGTCGCGGGCCTCGGTGACGGCGCGTCGGACAAATTGGGAGAACGCCGCCTGCGGTGATTCCGCATCGGCCTCCATCGTTCCCAGGAGACGACCTTCTTCCTGTATGGATCATGGTTACCGACACGAGCGTAGCCCGGCCCGGCGCAAATAGCCGACCGGACTGTTGGTCCCGTAGACGAGACTGACTACTGTGGATGGCACCGTTGGGGTCGACGCCCGTCCCGGGTCCCTCCCTGTCGACCCTGACGGTGCGCTGGTCGTGGTGGTTGCCACGGTTGGTGTGGTTGCCATTGCTGAGGTGTCCCGCTGACGAGGGGGCAGCGGGACATTGGCGGTGGCCCGACGTCAGTGCGGCGGTGCGGGGGAAGCGCCACCCGGGTTCGAGGGGACGTCACCAGGGTTCGGGGGAGCGTCACCCGTGCCCAGAAGGGTTCGCAGCCGGGGCGTGACCTGCCACTCGGAAACCAGCCGGTGGTAGTCGGCGCGCTGCCGCTCGGTGGGCGTAGACCCGGTGTACCGGGCACGCAGCAGGAGGTTACGCGGGGTGTGCCGGGAGTCGACGAACTCCACCACCTCGACCCGGTAACCGTGCAGCCGCAACAGTGCCGCCCGCAGCGCGTCGGTGAGCACGTCGGCGAACCGCTCGCGCAGGATGCCCTGCCGGGTCAGCAACTGGTACGGCTCCGGTGACGGCTGATCACGGAGCTGCACGGCCAGGTCATGGTGGCAGCACGGCGCGGCCAACACCCACCGGGCATTCCAGCGCACCGCTCGGGCCAGCGCCTCGTCGGTGGCGGTGTCGCAGGCATGCAACGCCAGCACCAGATCCGGAGCCGGGTCGACCACGGCATCCAGGATCGTGCCGGCGACGAACCGTACCCGGTCGGCGCAGCCCAGTTCCGCCGCCAACTCCGTGTTGCGCCGCCGCTGGTCCTCCCGTACGTCCACGCCGACGAGGCTGACGTCGAGGCCCCGGTCGGTCAGGTAGCGGTAGGCGGCGAACGTCAGATAGGCGTTTCCACAGCCCAGATCGACGACCCGCAGCGGGCCGGTCAGTTCGTCGGGCAGGGTGGCGGCCAGCGCCCGGAGGAACGCGTCTACCTGACGCCGTTTCGCGGCACTGCCGCCGATCGCGGTGAAGATCGGGTCACCCGGGTCGAGCAGGTATTCCTTCTCCCGGTCGTGGGCCGCCGGAGCCGACACCGGCCGGACCGCCCCGGACCGGTGCACCTGCGCATCGCCCTTCTTGGTGACCCGGACCTGCACGGTGGCGGACTCGGTCTCGACATGCCAGTTGCCGAACGGCTCGGCCAGCAGGGCATCGACCGCCGCGTCGGCCTCCGGACCGGGGGCGACGTTACGGGTGTACGGCCGGACCCCGTCCGAGGTGACGATCTGCAACCGTGGCCCGGCCTTGAGCGCCACCGGCCGCAGTTCGGCGCGTACCACCGAGGGGACCTGGCCCCGGCGGCGGCCGGCGGCCACGGCTCGGGTCAGACCCGGGGCCAGCAGCAGCCCCCGTACCTCGGTGAGCGTCACGTCCAACGGTTCCGGCATGTCGCTATTCTGCGCCGGTCCGGATCGGCCCCAGGTGCCGGGGCGGGCCGTTCGGGCAGGTCGGCGAGGCTACGGTCAGCGCAGGACAGCCCGGAGGCGGCACTACGGGCGGACCCGGGAAAACAGCACGGGATGGCTCCGGACACCGCAGCCATCCCGGTCTACTGTTCGTCAGGCCTCTTCGGTGCCCGGGCTGTCGGCCGTACCGGTGGTGGCGGACTCGCCGCGTACGCCCCGCCCACCACGCCTGCGGCGACGGCGGGTACGGGACTTCGCGGCTTCGCCCGAAACATCCTCCGGCGACGGCTGGGCGACCGTGGCGACCGGGGCCTCGACGACGCTGGTCTCGACGCCCTCCGGACCCTTGATCACCTCGCCGGCCCGCCGACGACGCCGCTGTCGGGCCGGCCGGACGGGCTCTGCCAGTTCCCCGGCCTCGACCGGGCTGCTGCCGCCGTCGGTGCCTCGGCGGTTGCGGGAGCGTCGGCCACGTCCGCCACTCTCGCCGCGCCGGGCGCTACCCCGGGACCGACCGCCGAGGTCCTCCTCGGCTTCGGCGGACAGCCCGGCGCGGGTCCGTTCCGCCGTCGGCAGGCTGCCGGGGGCACCGGCTGGAATGTCCAGGTCGGTGTAGAGGTGCGCGGAGGTGTGGTAGGTCTCCGGCGGCTCCGGCATGTCCAGCCCGAGCGTCTTGTCGATGATCCGCCAGCGTGGCATGTCGTCCCAGTCGACGAAGGTCACCGCCACCCCGGTTGCGCCGGCGCGACCGGTACGGCCGATCCGGTGGGTGTAGGTGTCCTGGTCCTCCGGGCAGTCGTAGTTGACGACGTGGGTGACGCCGGTGACGTCGAGTCCCCGGGCTGCCACGTCGGTGGCGACCAGAATGTCGATCTTGCCGGATCGGAACGCCCGTAGGGCGCGTTCCCGTGCCCCCTGGCCCAGGTCACCGTGTACGGCTGCCACGGCGAAGCCCCGGAAGTCGAGGTCCTCGGCGACCCGGTCGGCGGCCCGCTTCGTCCGAGTGAAGATCATCGTCAGGCCGCGGCCCTGTGCCTGCATGATGCGGGCGACGATTTCGATCTTGTTCAGCGAATGGGTGCGGTAGACCAGTTGGCGCGTCAGCGGGGACGGCCCGGTCTCGGCGGTGTGCCCGGCGTGGATCGTCACCGGTTGGCGCAGGAAGCGCCGGGCCAGGGCGACGATCGGATCCGGCATCGTGGCCGAGAAGAGCATCGTCTGCCGGTCCTCCGGCAGCATCGCCAGGATCTTCTCGACGTCGTCGAGGAAGCCCAGGTCGAGCATCCGGTCGGCCTCGTCGAGCACCAGCGCATGCACCCGGTCCAGTCGCAGGTGCTTCTGCTTGGCCAGGTCCATCAGTCGACCGGGCGTACCGACCAGGATCTCCACGCCTCGGCGAAGTGCCTCCACCTGTGGCTCGTACGCCACGCCGCCGTAGATCGGCAGCACGCGTACGCCCCGGGTCCGACCAGCGGCGGCGAGGTCCTTGGCCACCTGGAGGCCGAGTTCGCGGGTCGGTACGACCACCAGCGCCTGCGGCAGGCCGTCACCACCCTCACCCGGAGCGAAGACCCGCTCCAGCAGCGGAATGCCGAAACCGAGGGTCTTACCGGTGCCGGTGGGCGCCTGGCCGATGAGGTCGGTGCCACGGAGCGCGATCGGCAGAGCGTATTCCTGGATGGCGAAGGCCCGGGTGATACCGACCTCGGCGAGCGCTTCGACGGTTTCCTTACGTGCACCGAGGTCCGCGAAGGTAGGTGCTTCCGGGCGGACCGGTGCTGTGGCGGCCAGGTGCTGGCCGGCCTCTTCGATGTGATCGTTCATATGGTTGTGGGGGTGCCCTCTCGTGGTGCGCCCCGCTAGTGGAGTAGGGCGCGGTTTTCGGTGGGCGCGGGCCACACGGGTCGCCGGCAAGATGTAGATGCCGAGGGCGAACCGGGCCGCACGCGCGTCGCAGGCAGGAACTTCGATGGTTTCATGGGCCTGCGGTAACTCCTCCATGTTACCTGAGCCGGGCAAATGTCGTCCCCGCCTGTCGCAGACACCTTCCGCCGGGGTCCCACGTTGTGGTGTTGAGCACACTTGTGCCCCGGATTGCTGGCTCGGCCGAGAGGCGGGGTTTCGATCCCCGAGGGCGGTAATCTGCGGTCGTGTCCGCCCCCGTAGAACCCGCTGAGTCCACCCCCGTCGAAACCGCGCAGTCCGTCGGGGCGCCCCGGCAGCCCACCGGCACGGTGCCCGCCGAGGCCGTGGTCGACCTGCTCGGTCTGGTCGCGTACGGCCAACTGCTGGCGTTCGACCGAATGGCCGCCGATGCGCGGCTCGCCCCTGACCTGCCCCGACGTGCTGCACTGAGCGAAATGGCCGCGGCGGAGATCACCAACTACCGGCGGCTGGCCGACCGGCTTGCCGAACTCGCCGTGGCACCCGGTGACGCCATGACCCCCTACGTCGACGCGCTCCAGGCGTACCACGACTCGACCGAGCCGAGGGACTGGCTGGAGGCGGTGACGAAGGCGTACGTCGGCGACGCGATCGCGGACGACTTCTTCCGTGAGATCGCGGGCTTCCTCACCGAACCAGACCGGCAACTGGTGCTCGACGTACTGCACGACTCGCGCTACGACGACTTCGCCGCGCAGGAGATCCGAGCGGCGATCGCCGCTGATCCGAAGTTGGCCAACCGGCTTTCCATGTGGGCCCGGCGGTTGGTGGGGGAGGGGCTGTCCCAGGCGGGCCGGGTGGCCAGCGAGCGGATCGCGCTGACCGCCCTGATCGTGGCCCACTCCGGTGACCAGGCGGGGGTGCAGGCACTGTTCAAACGATTGACCGTGGCACACACCGCGCGGATGGCGGCGGTGGGTCTCAACAACTGATTCCGGCACCGTGTGGACCGGGCGTGGGACAACGCCACACGCCCGGTCCGCGCGCCGATGGACGCTGTCACCAGCCAACCAGCGAGAGCCCGACCAGGGACGGTCGGTCAGCCGGCCAGGGCCGGGCCAGGGTCAGCCGCTCGACGTGGAACGGCTGTCGTCGGTCGGCTCCGCCCGTCGCCGGCTTCCGTCAACGGACGGTGAACCCGACCGCCCGGGGGGCCGCCTCGGCGATCTCGACGTAGGCCAGCTTGTTCACCGGAACGATGATCCGTCGGCCCTTTTCGTCGGTCAGGGACAGCGTGCCCTCGCTGGCGATCGCCTCGGTCACGAGCTGCTCGATCTCGGCCGGCGTCTGCGCGCTTTCCACAACCAGCTCACGCGGCGCGTACTGCACGCCGATCTTGACCTCCACGCGGGCCTCCTCATCTGGGGTGAAAACTGCGCTGTTGGGAAGGCTATCCGATTGCCGGGAGCAACCGTCAGGCCGACTCGCCCTGTAGCGGGAAGCTGGCGATGCCCCGCCAGAAGAGCGCGGACATTAGCGACTCTGCCTCGGACTTCGGCACCTGCCGACCGCTGGCCAGCCAGAACTGCGCTGCGGTCTCGGCAGCGCCGACCAGGCCGGAGGCCAGGAGTTCGGCATTGAACCGGCTCACGCCGGTGTCGGCCATGATGGTGTCGGTGATGGCCGCGATGCAGCCCTGCTCGACCCGTTCGACCCGCTCACGGACGGCCGGCTCGTTGCGCAGATCCGACTCGAACACCAGCCGGAACGCCTCGCTCTTGTGGTCGACGAAGTCGAAATAGGCCTGTACCGCGCCGTTGACCCGTTCCTTGTTGTCGCTCGTACCTTCCATCGCGTCATGGACCTTTGCGACTATTGCGTCGCAATGCGTGTCCAGTAGTGCCAGGTAGAGCTCCAATTTACCGGGAAAGTGCTGGTAGAGAACCGGCTTGGAGACCCCGGCCCGCTCGGCGATGTCATCCATCGCAGCGGCGTGGTAACCCTGCGCGACGAACACCTCCTGTGCCGCAGCCAGCAGCTGCTTGCGCCGTGCCGAGCGGGGCAGGCGAGTGGGTCTACCGGCCGTTTGTGCACCGCTGCCCGCAGCTGTCATGGGCACCTCCGAGTTCAGTTACGCGAACCTACCGCTATTGGGCGCGATCGGTGTTGATCAACCGATCGTCGAAATAGCCCACCGCTGTAACTTATCGCCACTGTCACCACACGGTAGCCTCAGCGGGGGCGACCAAGGAGCGCACGGTGGACGAAACAGGGCAACCCGGGGTTGCCGGATCCGGTGAGAACGGTAACGTTGCAGATCCGCAGGGTGATTCGCCCCGGATGTCCGGTGGATGGGCGCCTGCTGGTGCAGCATGGTCCGAACCGGCCCCCACTGACGATCCCGGGCCGGAGCCGGCTTGGTCGCAGCGCCGCCAGTCGGGAGAGCCGGGGGCGGTGCCGAACTGGGCGGAACGGTCGGCCCGCTATCCCCACCTGCGCTCGGTTCCGTTCCCGGCTGGTTCCTCGACGGGCCAGCAACAGTCGACGGCCAACGGACACAAGGCGACCAACGGCTTCGGCCACGGTGAGCAGTCTGCCGATGGGTCACAGACGGCCGGGCGGGAACCGGACGGCGACCTGCCCGAGTCGGGCGGAGCGGCCCGGGAGCAGGACAGCGGCAGCGTCCGGGAGCCGGTCAACGGTACGGTCCGGGAGCCGGTCGGGGTTGTCCGGGAGCCGGTCAACGGTACGGTCCGGGAGCCGGTCAACGGCAGCGTCCGGGAGCCGGTCACCGTGTCTCCTCAGCCGTACGAGGATGCCGCACCGATGCCCACCCGCGAGCGGCTGGCGGTGCCGGTCCAGCGGCCGGTACCGGTCGCCGAACGGTCCAGTCAGCCGGCAGTCCCCTCCGACATGGAGGCGGTGGACCCGACCGAGGCGGCCCGGCACGCGTTCGACGATCCGGGACCGGGCAGTCCCCCCGGCGACTCCCCGACCCACTGGCGTGATCGGTCATTGTCCGCTCCCGCATCCGGTCCGCCGGCCGGCCCGGGAGCCGCGACGAGCTACGGACCGCCCCCAGGCCCGGCTTCCTCCGGCTATGACCGGTCCTCCTACGACAAGTCACCCGGATACGACGTGCCACCGGGCTTCCAGCCCGCACCGGGTCCGGATCACCCACCCTGGCGAGGGGGGGTCCCCGATCCGGGCGCCGTTGGCCAACAGCCCGAATGGGGCCCGGAGCTACCGGGCGGGGGTGAGCGCGGCCAGGAACGGGCCTTTCCGTCGAGGTCGGAACCGGCTGAGCGGGAACCCTGGGGAGGCGGCTACCCGGATCCCGACATCCCGCCGATCAGCGGGGACGATCCCTCCCCCTGGGCGGCGGGTTCACCCACGTCATGGTCACCCGATCCCGCACCACCCGCCCGTCGTGCCCGCAACGAATGGGCAGCCAGCCGGTACGAACCTCCGCAACCGGCCTACCCCCGCCCGGTCGAGGGCGGCGACTATCCGCCAGCGGGGACCGGGGTCCAGCCGCCGTCAGGCGGAACAGGGGCCTATCCGCGAGTTGCTGACCGCGGCCAGCCATCCGGCCCGGGCGCTACCCCGCCCGCGGAACAGCCGTCCTACCGGAGGCGGTATCCCGAGTATCCGGCCCAGCCGGTCGAGGCACCCCCGGTGAACCAGCTACCCCCGACGAACCAGGTACCTCCGACCGGTCAGGTGCACCCGGCGGGCCAGGCGCCACCGACCGGCCCGGCCGATCCACTGCTGGACGCACTGCCACAACGCGTCCCCGCCGAGCCGGATGTGCCGACCATGCCGGAGTTGCCGGCCCCAGAGCCCTCGGCGGAGACGCCCGAGTTGGCCCGGATCGCGACCCATTTGCGACGCGAGGACGAACAGTCGCCGTTGGAGCGGCCGGAGGGATTCGACGTCGCCGCGATCCTCGACGCGGTTCGCGACGTCTCCGGCGTACGGGGTGCCTCGTTGCGGACCACCCCGGCTGGAGCGCACAGTCTGCGCCTGGACCTTGCCGATGGTGCCGATCCGGCCGAGGTGAGCCGACAGGTGGCCCGGTTGCTCCAGGAACGGATGGGGCTCGCGGCAGCACCGCAGAATCTGCCCGGGGGGCCGCCCGCGTCGGCTGAGCCGCCCGGTCCGCCGCCGTCGTACCGCAGCGAGCCGACGTCGTACCGATCCGCACCGACTGAACCCTCCGGCATTCGGCGGGCGTCCGGTCCCGGTTTCCGGCCGGCCGAAGCCGCGCCGCACGTGCCGCGTCGGCGTCGTCAGACGGCCGGGCACCAGGGACGGGCCACCGTGGCGGAGCCGTCGGTCGGCCCGGACGGTCCACCATCGGCACACTCGCCGTCCGTTGCGCAGGCGGGCGCCAATCCGTCCGCCGCCGGGCCGGTCACCGCCGGTACGTCGTCGTACTCGGGTGGACAGGTCACCACCACCGAGACGGCTCCCTCCCGGCCGTTGAACCCGGACGGCCCTCCGGGACCCCGGGTCATCATCGACCACGTGCAGGTGAGCACCTTCGGGCTGGACGCCACAGTGGAGGTTCGACTGGCTGCTGGCGACCGGCGGGCCAACGGGCTGGCCACCGGGCCGGCGGTCGACGGGTACATGCTGCGACTCTGTGCCACCGCCGCAGCCGCCGCCATCGACGAACTGCTCCAATCGTCGCGAAAGGTCACCGAGCGCGGCCGGTGCTTTGTGGAACATGCGGCACTTGTCCCATTTGGGAACTGCGAGGTGGCGACCGTCGTGGTCCTGCTCGTCTGCGACGGGTGGGTCGAGCAACTAGCGGGCTCCGCACTGGTCTCCGGCGATCCACGTCAGGCAGTCGTACGGGCGACGCTCGCTGCGGTGAACCGGAGGCTGGAGGCCCTGCTGGCCTGACCGTGAGCTGACCCGGACGGGGTGGTGGTAAACAACACGGGCTGAACCCGCAACCCGAGCGCATGCGCGGAGTGTTTACCTGACGATGCAGAACTCATTACGCAACCGTTTCCGCCCCCAGCCCCGCTCCGAGCGTCGGTACGTCGTCAGACTGCGCAGTGGGCTGCTGGCCATGCTCCTGCTGGTCCTGGTCGGTGGTGCTGCGTTGGTGGTGACGGGAGACACCCTGCGGTCCCCGGCCGAACCGACGAACCACGAGGCCTGGCTACCGGCCAACAATGCGCCCGCGCCGGATCCCGTCCTCCCGGCCACCTCGACCCCGGTCCCCACCCCGACGGTCTCGTCGACCCCTGAGCCGCCGCTGTACCAGCTGCCCGGTCCGGTGCCCGCATCGGGAAAGGGCAGTTTCGACTACGCCCGGACCGGCGGTGCGGTGCTGGGCCGGGCCGGCAGGCTGCTGCGCTACCGCGTCGCGGTGGAACACGGCTCGGGCGAGAACCTGGCGGAGTTCACCGAGGCGGTGGACCGTGCACTGGGCGATCCGGGCAGTTGGATCGGTAGTGGCCAGCTCAGGCTGCAACGGGTGCCGGATGGTGCGAAGTACGACTTCACCGTCTACCTGGCCACGGCGGGTACCGCCGGCCGGATGTGTCTGGCCGGATCGGTCGACATCCGGGTCAACGGCAAGCCGTACACCTCCTGCCGGGCACCGGGCAAGGCGATCCTCAACCTGGACCGGTGGCGCAGGTCGGTGCCGCACTTCGTCGATGCCGGGATCCCGCTCGACGTGTACCGGCTGTACGTGGTGAACCACGAGGTCGGTCACGAACTCGGCCACCGGCACGAGCGGTGCCCCGGTACCGGAAGGACCGCGCCGGTGATGATGCAGCAGACCCTCTTCCTCAAGGGGTGCGCGGCGAATCCGTGGCCGTACGTGAAGGGGAAGCGGTACGCCGGGCCGCCACTGTGATCAGCGGCAATATCCGACAATAATCGGATATTCGGCGCGGCGTTACCGGGGACCGGTCCGTCTGCCGTGGCAATCTGAACCGGCCATGGTGACGCAACCGAACCGTCCCGCCGACGACCGTCCCCGGTCGTGGCCGCCGGCCGTGCCGGACGGACTGCCGGATCGGCTGCCGGAGGGGCTACCGGACCGGCTGCCCGACGGTCCGGAACCGTCGCCCGCCGTCCCGCAAGCCGCGCCGCCCGATGGACCGGAAGCGGCGCCACCGGTTACCCCGGAGGCGTCGCCGGGAGTGCCGGCCCGGCCGGTCATGTCCGGACCGACCCCGGCCGGGACCCGTCGGATGCTGCGCCGTCGTCGCCGGGCCGCCGCCCTCGGCGTGTTCCTGGTTTCGGCCGTACTGGTCGGAATGGACCTCGCGCAGAGCGAGTCCACCACCGGGCCCCCGGTGGCCGGAAACGGGGCCACCGGCGGGCCCGGAGCACAGCCCGGCCCGGTGACACCGTTGGCCTTTCCCGGGATCAGCCCGTTCGCCGGGGCCGAGTCGTCGGCCCCGGCGACCACCGTCCCCGGCCCGACCGGGGCAACGCCCGATGCGGAACCGCTCACGACCACCCCGTTACCGGACTATCCGGAAACCGGTCCGGGTACCTTCCGGCACGCAACCGGCCAGGGGCGGTTGCTCGGCAGCGCCGGGGTCCTGCGTCGCTACCGGGTGGCGGTCGAGGACGGGACCGGCCAGCGGGCGAACGCGTTCGCGACAGCCATTGCCGGGATCCTGGGCGACGACCGGAGTTGGGTCGCCTCCTCCCGGCTACGGCTACGGCGCGTACCCGCCTCGGCCAGCGCCGAGTTCACCATCTACCTGGCCACCCCGGCCACCGCCGAGCGGATGTGCGGGTCCACCGGGCAACCCACCGAACGGTTCACCTCGTGTCGGACACCGGGAAAAGTGATCATCAACCTCGCCCGGTGGCTGACCGCCGTGCCCGGGTACGGCGCCGGGCTGGAGGTCTACCAGGCGTATGTCATCAATCACGAGATCGGCCACCAGTTGGGGGAGGGACATCAGGGCTGCCCGGCCGAGGGCCGGCTGGCACCGGTGATGATGCAGCAGGCGTACGGGTTGGCCGGCTGCCGGGCGAACGCCTGGCCGTACCCCGACGGCCGGCGACGGTACGTCGGGCCCGCCGTCGACTAGCAGTACGGGCCACCGGGGGCGGTCAGCGGGACGTCACTCATCCGTCGCGCTTTATTCCCGATCCCGGATGTCGGGCAGGTGTCTCACGTCATGGTCAATGGCGGGCCGGGCGAGCGACAATGGCGCGACGTACCAACCGTCATGTGCTCAGCCACTGGGCTGAGCGAGGACCGCAACCGGGGAGTCCACCGTGTCGCTGCCCCCACTCGTCGAGCCCGCTGCCGAGCTGACCATTGACGAGATCCGCCGCTACTCGCGGCACCTGATCATCCCCGATGTCGGGGTCGAGGGCCAGAAACGGCTGAAGAACGCCCGGGTGCTCTGTGTGGGCGCAGGTGGCCTCGGCTCTCCGGCGCTGCTGTACCTGGCGGCGGCCGGTGTCGGCACCCTCGGCATCATCGACTTCGACACCGTCGACGAATCCAACCTCCAACGGCAGGTCATCCACGGTCAGTCGGACATCGGGCGGCCGAAGGCCGAGTCTGCGGCGGCGTCCGTACGGGAGATCAACCCGCTGGTCAACGTGGTGATCCACAACACCATCCTGGACCGGGACAACGTCCGCGAGATTTTCGCCCAGTACGACCTGATCGTCGACGGGACCGACAACTTCGCCACCCGGTACATGGTCAACGACGCGGCGGTGCTGCTCGGCAAGCCGTACGTCTGGGGGTCGATCTACCGGTTCGACGGCCAGGCGTCGGTCTTCTGGGCCGAGCACGGCCCCTGCTACCGCTGCCTCTACCCGGAGCCCCCGCCGCCCGGCATGGTGCCGTCCTGCGCCGAGGGCGGCGTGCTCGGTGTGCTCTGCGCGTCCATCGGCTCGATCCAGGTCACCGAGGCGATCAAGCTGCTGACCGGCATCGGTGAGCCGCTGGTCGGCCGGCTGACCGTCTACGACGCCCTGGAGATGTCGTACCGGAAGATCAAGGTCCGGAAGGACCCGGCCTGTGCGCTGTGCGGGGAGAACCCGACCGTCACCGACCTGCTCGAGGACTACGAGGACTTCTGCGGCGCGGTGTCGCCCGAGGCCGAGGCGGCCGTCGTCGAGTCGACGATCACCGCGCTGGAGCTGAAGGAGTGGCAGGACACCGGCAAGGACCACTTCCTGGTGGACGTGCGGGAACCGGCCGAGTACGAGATCGTCCGTATTCCGGGCGCGACCCTGATCCCGAAGGGGGAGATCCTCTCCGGGGAGGCGCTGGCCAAGCTGCCGCAGGACCGGCAGATCGTGTTGCACTGCAAGTCGGGCGTACGGTCGGCTGAGGCACTCGCCGCGCTCAAGGCGGCCGGGTTCAAGGACGCCGTCCACGTCCAGGGTGGGGTGCTCTCCTGGGTCAAGAGCATCGACCCGTCACTGCCCGCGTACTGATGTAGGGAACGGGCCCCTTCCTGTCGCTCTTTGCGCGGGAAGGGGCCCGTTCTGCCGCGTGACGTGCCAGCCACGACGCCCTTGGGCGGCGGTAGCCCCGGCCCGGTTGGCGGATGAGCGTCAGGACGCCAACCCGGCGGTCACCAGCAGGCGTAGCCAGGTGTCCTCGTACTGCCCCCGGCACCGGCCCTTGCGCACCCGGCGCTCCCGTACCGCCGGCCCCAGGATCGTTTCGACCAACTCCGGGTATCCGGCACCGAGCACGAACTCGTCGAAGAACGTGACGATGTCGGGGGCCAGGACGTGGACGTCGACCTCCTCGTCCGGATGCTCGTAGAGAAAGACGTAGTCGTCCGGATCGATGTAGTAGACGTCGGCATCCTCAAGGTCGAGGTTGATTCCCGCGCCGCTCCTGATCTCGCCACGCAGCCGCTCCGGCACGCTGTACAACTCGGAGCCGATGGACAGGGCCGGACCCAGCGGGTCGTTCGCATCGTCCGGCCGGGCCCGGAAGACCGCCGCGCTGCGCATCTCCGACGGCGGCTCGAACCGGAAGTTGCTGCCCTCGATCCTGCCGACGATCCGGAACACCTCGAAGGCGGCTTCGGGGACGCCGGGAAACTGCTCCAGGGGAGTCCCGTCCACGAGGATGTTGCCGAATCCGTGCTCGGTCTCCAGCCCCTTGAGCCGCTCGAAGGTGGCCCGGATTTGGTCGAGTCGGCCCAACCGCTGCCGGCCGTCAGTTGCCTCGGCCGTCGGATCGGCCGTCGGATCGGTCGGGGCCGAAGGTCGGTCGGTGTGGTTCATGCAAGGGCCCTGTCCACCAACGCTCAGCCGGTCAGCGGTCAGGTACGGATGTGCCCGTCGCCGGTCACCACGTACTTGGTCGAGGTCAGTTCCGGCAGGCCCATCGGCCCCCGGGCGTGCAGCTTCTGCGTCGAGATGCCGATCTCCGCGCCGAACCCGAACTCGCCACCGTCGGTGAACCGGGTCGAGGCGTTGACCATCACCGCCGCCGCGTCGACCCGGGCCACGAACTCCCGGGCAGCCGTCGTCGAGTCGGTCACGATCGCCTCGGTGTGCCCGGATCCGTACCGCCGGATGTGCCCGACCGCGTCGGAGAGCGAGTCGACCACGGCGGCCGAGATGTCCGCGGACAGGTATTCGGTCCCGAAGTCCTCGTCGGTGGCGGGTACGACCGCGTCGGAGAACGCCCGCACCCGCTCGTCACCGTGCACGGTCACCCCGGCGGCGGCGAACGCCGCCAGCATGGTCGGCAGGAACGCGTCGGCGATGTCGGCGTGCACCAGCAGCGACTCCGCCGTGTTGCAGGTCGACAGCCGCTGGGTCTTGGCGTTCAGGGTGATGGCGACCGCCTTCTGAAGGTCGGCTGCGGCGTCCACGTACACGTGGCAGTTGCCCACCCCGGTCTCGATCACCGGCACGGTCGACTCCTCGACCACCGTCCTGATCAGCGATGCGCCGCCGCGTGGGATCAGCACGTCGACCAGCCCCCGGGCCCGCATCAGCTCCTTGACCGAGTCCCGGGAACTGGCGTCCAGCAGTTGCACCGCGTCAGCCGGCAGCCCGGCTCCGGCCACCGCGTCCCGCAGCACCGCCACCAGCGCCGCGTTGGACCGGGCCGCCGACGACGAGCCACGAAGCAGCGCCGCGTTGCCCGACTTCAGGCAGATGCCGGCCGCGTCCACGGTCACGTTCGGCCGCGCCTCGTAGATGATCCCGACCACCCCGAACGGAACCCGGACCTGCCGCAGCTCCAGACCGTTGGGCAGCGTGGTGCCGCGTACCACCTCGCCGACCGGGTCGGGTAGCGCCGCCATCTGCCGTAGCGCGTCGGCGATGCCGGCGACCCGCTCGGTGCTCAGCGCCAGCCGGTCCAGGACCGCCGTCGACAGGCCAGCCTCGCGCCCGGCCGCCAGGTCCGCCTCGTTGGCGGTCAGGATCTCCGGGGTACGGGCGACCAGCGCGTCGGCCATCGCCTGTAGCGCGCCGTCCTTTGCCGTACGGGTCACCGTGGCGAGCACGCTGGCCGCCTCGCGGGCGCGTCGTGCCTGTTCGTTGACGCTCATCGTGCTCTCCTACTCCGGGTTGTCAGGAAGGGACTTCCCTATACAAAGCCGATCGGAAGGGGCCCTTCCCTACAGCAGTACGAGATCGTCGCGGTGGACGACCTCCCGTTCGTACGCCGGGCCGAGGGCCGCAGCCAGTTCACCGGTCGACCGGCCGAGCAGGCTCGGCAGTTCCACCGCGTCGTAGTTGACCAGTCCCCGGGCCACCGGCGCGCCGGTGACGTCCACCAGGTCGACCGGGTCACCGGCGGTGAAGGCGCCGTCCACGGCGGTGATCCCGGCGGGCAGCAGCGACTTGCGTCGGCCGACCACGGCCTGCACCGCCCCCGGATCGAGGTGCAGCCGGCCCCGGGGCGAGGTGGCGTGTGCCAGCCAGAAGAGCCGGGCCGCCGGCCGCTGTCGTACGCGGTGGAAGAAGGTGCCCACCGGCTGCCCGGAGAGGGCCTCGGCGGCCAGCGGCGCGGCGGTCAGCACCACCGGGATGCCGAATCCGGTGGCGATCCGGGCCGCCTCGACCTTGGTGACCATGCCGCCGGTGCCGACCCCGGCCTTGCCGGCCCGGCCGATCGCGACCCCGGCCAGGTCGGTGGCGTCGCGAACCTCCTCGATCCGGGTGCTGCCCGGCTGGGACGGGTCGCCGGTGTAGAGCGCGTCCACGTCGGAGAGGAGGACCAGCAGGTCGGCGTGGACCAGGGCGGCGACCAGCGCGGCGAGCCGGTCGTTGTCGCCGAACCGGATCTCGTCGGTGGCGACCGTGTCGTTCTCGTTGACGATCGGTACGGCCCGCAGGTCGAGCAGTTTGCGCAGGGTGCGGTACGCGTTGCGGTAGTGCGCCCGTCGGGTGACGTCGTCGACGGTGAGCAGCACCTGCCCGACGGTCAGCCCCTGTCGGGCGAAGCTGGCGGCGTAGTGGCCGATCAGCAGCCCCTGCCCGACGCTGGCGGCGGCCTGTTGGGTGGCCAGGTCCCGTGGTCGTCGGCGTAGGCCGAGTGGGGCCAGTCCCGCCGCGATCGCCCCGGAGGACACCAGCACGACCTCTCGCCCGTCGTTGGCCAGACCGCCGAGCACACCGGTCAGCGCATCCACCCGTCCGGTGTCCAGGCCCCCTTCCGCTGTGGTCAGGGACGAGGAGCCGACCTTGACTACGATCCGCCGGGCGGCCGTGACTGTTTCCCGCACGCGCCTATTCTGCGCGTCCGCAGTTGATCCGGAACGGGCGGTTCCCACATCGTGGCAGCTAGCGCCCACCCCCCTCGCCCTGATCACGGGGATCTTCGGGGGATTCCGCGCAGGTGAAACGCGGATAACATTCAGCTTCATGTCAGCGTCGTCGCCGGGTCCGGCCGGCACCATGCAGCCCGAGGAGGGCTCCACACCGTCGGTGGCGGCGCTACCGTCCGGGCGGGCGAACGAGGTGCTGCCCCGTCGGGTGCACATCGGTTACGCGTCCGGTTCACTGGTCACCGGGGCCTTCGGCACCGTACCCGGGCTGTTGCTGCTGCCGTACCTGACGGACACACTGGGCGTCGCGGCCGGTGTCGCCGCCCTGCTGGTGCTCGGGCCGAAGGCGTGGGACGTGCTGGTCAACCCGGTCGCGGGCCGGATCTCCGATCGCACGAGGACCCGCTGGGGTGCCCGCCGGCCGTACCTGCTCGGTGCCGGGGTCGCGTTGGCGGTGTCGTTCGCCGCGATCTTCGCCGCCCCCTTCGGCGTGGGCCCGGGCGCGGCGGCGTACGTCGCGATCGCCTTCCTGGCCACCGCGACCGCCTTCGCCTTCTTCCAGGTGCCGTACGTGGCGATGCCGGCCGAACTCACCAGCGGCTACCAGGAACGCACCCGGCTGATGACCTGGCGCATCGCCGTACTCGCCCTGGCCATCCTGGTCTCCGGTGCAGTGGCACCGGCCGTGGTCAACGCCGGCGGTGGCGGGATTCCCGGTTACCGCTGGATGGGTCTGTTCGTGGCCGGGCTGATCGTGCTGGGCGCGCTGGGCTCGTTCGTCGGCACCCGGATCCGGCGGTCGACGTCGACATCGACCGACGAAGGCCAGCCTGCTGTGGTGGCGGCCAGCGGAGTGAGCTTCCGGGCGCAGCTCGCCGTCGCCGTACGCAACCGACCGTTCCGCGTGCTGCTGGTCTGCTTCGTGATCCAGTCGGCCGGAATCGCCACCATCCTGGCCGGCGTCAACTACTTCGCCGAGCACGTCATGCGGGCCGCCGAGGCGGGACCGACCATCCTGTTCGCCTGCTTCGTCGGCCCGGCCCTGCTGGTGATGCCGGTCTGGACCCGGGTCGGTGCCCGGCTCGGCAAGCTCCGCGCGTTCCAGTGGGCGTCACTGATCTTCGCGGTGGGCGCACTCGCGCTGGTCACCGCGCCGGCACTACCGTCGCTTGCGGTCTATCTGCTGGTCGCCGCCATCGGCTGTGGCTACGCCGGCCAGCAGGTGTTCGCGCTGGCCATGCTGCCGGACTGCATCGCGTACGACGCCGCGCGTACCGGCCGGCAGCAGGCCGGGGTGTTCACCGGCCTGTGGACGGCGGGGGAGACCTTCGGCCTGGCCCTCGGGCCGGGGATCTACGGGCTCGTCCTACAGATCTCCGGGTACGCCTCGTCAGCCACCGGTACGGCGGCGGCCCAGTCCGACTCGGCCCGGCTGGGCGTACTGCTCGGCTTCACTGTGCTGCCCGCCGTCCTGGTCGGGCTCGCCCTGCTGCTGCTCCGTGGCTACGACCTGACCGCCGAACGGCTGGCCGAGGCGGAGCGGGCCGGCACTGACCGGCGGGCGGGGCAGGTACGGTGACCGCCATGGTCGAGGCGTTGCCCGCTCGGGGCGTACCAGCTGAACAGGTTCTCGCCGAGGTGCGCGGACTACGCACCGCGGACCGGCCGACCCATGGCGGGCGGCTCTTCGCCTACGTGTACGACCCGGCGGTGCCCGGCCTGGACGAGTTGGCCGGATCGGCGTACGCGTTGTCGGCGCACGTCAACGGGCTCGACCCGACCGCCTTCCCGTCCCTGTTGGCGATGGAGAACGCGCTGGTCGGCGCGGCGGCCAGGGTGCTCGGCGGTGGTCCGGACACGGCCGCGCCCGACGTGGTCGGCAGCGTCACCAGCGGCGGTACGGAGTCGCTGATCCTGGCGGTCAAGGCAGCCCGGGACGCCCGGCCGGAGGTGTCCCGGCCCCGGCTGGTGATCCCGGCGACCGCGCACGCCGCGTTCGCGAAGGCGGGCCACTACCTCGGGGTGGCGCTCGATCTCGTGCCGGTGTCGGCGGAGACGTTGCGGCCCGAGGTAGCGGACGTCGCTGCGGCGATCGGGCCGGACACGGTCCTGGTGGCCTGCTCCGCGCCGTCGTACGCCCATGGCGTGGTGGATCCGGTGGCGGAGATCGCGGCGGTCGCCGAGGCGGCCGGGGTCCGCTGCCATGTGGATGCCTGCTTCGGCGGCTGGACGTTGCCCTACCTGCGTCGACTCGGGGTCGACGTGCCGTCGTTCGACTTCGCCGTGCCCGGGGTGACGTCGATCTCGGTCGACCTGCACAAGTACGCCTACGCTCCGAAGGGCGTGTCGGTGCTGCTGCACCGGGACGCCGGGCTGCGCCGGTCCCAGTACTTCGCCTTCGCCGACTGGCCCGGCTACACGATGATCAATCCGGGGATCGCCTCCACCCGCTCGGGTGGTCCGATCGCCGCAGCCTTCGCGACGTTGCGGCACATCGGCGACGACGGCTATCTGCGGCTGGCCGACCGGACCCTGGAGGCGGTACGCGGCCTCGCCGACGCCGTACGCGCGGTGCCGGGGCTGCGGCTGATGGCCGAACCGGAGTCGACCGTCGTCTGCTTCACCAGTACCGATCGGGAACTCGACCTTTTCGTCCTGGCCGATGAGTTGACGGTCCGGGGCTGGCACACCCAGCCCCAGATGGCGTACGGCGATCTGCCGGCCAGCATCCACCTGACGGTGACCGCGTCGGTGGCACCCCGGGTGGCGGAGTTCGGGCCGGACCTGGTCGCGGCGGCAGCGGATGCCCGCAAGCTCGGCCCGGTCCGGCTGCCGGACGAGTTGCGGGCGCTGGCCGCCACGCTCACCCCGGACGCGCTGACCCCCGAACTGGTCGCCGGACTGGCCGGCGGGATCGGTCTCGGTGCCGCCGACGGGCCCACGCCCGAGCGGATGGCGACGGTGAACACGCTGCTGGATGCGGCTGCGCCCGCGTTGCGGGAACGGCTGCTGGTCGAGTTCTTCGGTCTGTTGCAGCGGCCGATCTGGGCCTGACCGCAGGATGGATGCCGGGAGGCGGCACCGGTGACACCGGAGGAGTACGTCGAAGAGGTACTGGCGTTGGTCGAGGCGATCCCGCCGGGGCGGGTGATGTCGTACGGCGCGGTCGCCGACCATCTGTCGGAGCGGTCCGGGCGAACCTCGTCGCGACTGGTCGGCTCGATCATGGCCCGGTACGGGAGCGGGGTGCCCTGGTACCGGGTGGTCAACTCCGCTGGCCGGCTGCCACCGGGTCATGAACTTGAGGCCCGGGCCTGCCTGATGGCCGAGGGCATGGTGTTCCGAGGGGATCGGGTGGAGATGTCCCGCTACGCCTGGTATCCCGGCGTGGCCGGACAGCAGTAGTTCCCTGGGCCGGGTGGCCGGACGAGCGGCAGCTCAACCGTGGGTGCGGCCGGCTGGGCGGCAGCCCCGGCCCGCAAATCCATCGATGATTCTTTCCGCCTGGGTATTTACTGTTAACAATCTTTACCATACGTTAAGGGCAACTTGCCGATACAAGTCGAGTAAGGAGCCCCACCATGCGAAGACCAATCGTCTTCTCGATCCTGACGGTCGCCGCCGTCCTCACCGGTGCGTTGGTCGTCGCCGCCCCCGCACAGGCACACGGCTACGTGTCGTCACCGCCCAGCCGGCAGGCCCTGTGTGCCCAGGGGCGGGTGACCAACTGTGGACAGATCCAGTACGAGCCGCAGAGCGTCGAAGGTCCGAAGGGCCTACGGAGCTGCAGCGGCGGGAACAGCCGGTTCTCCGTACTGGACAACGAAAGCAAGGGCTGGCCAGCCACCTCGGTGGGTAGTTCGGTGACGTTCAACTGGGTGCTGACCGCCCGGCACGCCACCAGCACCTGGGAGTACTACATCGGCGGAAGCCGGATCGCCTACTTCAACGACGGCGGCCGGCAGCCCGGTGCCACCGTCTCGCACCCGGTGAGCCTGGCCGGCTTCTCCGGTCGCCAGAAGGTCCTGGCCATCTGGAACATCGCCGACACCGCCAACGCCTTCTACGCCTGCGTAGACGTGCAGATCGGTGGCGGACCGAACCCGACCCCGACCCCGACGGTCGACCCGACCTCGAACCCGACCACCCCGCCGCCGACCGGTGGCACCTGGGCCGCCGGTACGGCGTACCAGACCGGGAGCGAGGTCACCTACGGCGGTACGACCTACCGCTGCCTGCAGCCGCACACCGCCATTCCGGGCTGGGAGCCGCCGTACGTCCCAGCGCTCTGGCAACGGGTCTGAGCATCCACAGTGCGATCACGCGCCGGGGCCGACTGCCGGGCGACACGGCACGGCAGCCGACCAGTCGGCCAACCGGTCCACCCCCCAACCGGTCGGCCCCGGCGCGGGCCCATCCCTCGACGCCACACCGGAGAGCCACGACATGACCCGCTACCGCAGACGTACCCTGCTCGTCGCGTTTCTCCTGCCGCTGCTGACCAGCTGCGGTAGCGCCGGACCGCCGGCCGGCGATCCGGCCCGGGCACCCGGGGTCGGTACCACGGCCACCCCGGCGACGCCGGCCACGTCGGCTGCGTCGGGCGAGTTCAACGCTGCGGACGTGATGTTCCTACAGATGATGGTCACCCATCACGAGCGGGGGCTGGAGCTGGTACGACTGGCCGAGAGCCGGGCCCAGCGGGCGGAGCTGAAGGTACTGGCCGCCGCCATCGAAGTCACCCAGTCCGCCGAGCGCGACACGATGCGGGACTGGCTACGGGGTTGGGGCCGCCCGACCTCGGCGGACCCGAACTCGCACGCGCACGCCGACCACGGCGGCATGCCGGTCACCGGCCCGGAGGAGATCGCCGCCCTGAGCCGGCTCAGCGGAACGGAGTTCGAGACCGCCTTCCTGAACCTGCTGATCGGGCATCAGCACGGTGCCGTGGAGATGGCCCGTACGGAGACCCGCCTCGGCGTACATCCGCCGGCCCGGGACCTGGCCCGCCGGATCGACCTGTCCCGTACCGCACAGATCGACCAGATGCTGAAACTGGTCGGCTGAACCGACACCCGGCCGACGGTGAGGAGAAGGGCCCGCCGCCCGGGTGTCGGCTCCTGCGGTCAGCGGTAGGTGAACCCGTGCCGGTTGTCCGCCACGTCAAGGTCCCCGTGTCCTACCGGGCTCGCGCCCGAGAATGCCGGTAACACGTGTCGATGCTGGGGACGGTTGCAGGAGTTCGGCTCACCGCAGCTGTGATTCACTGTCGGTTGGCAGACCGAAAGGGGGGCGACCGTGCAGTTGCCGGGAGTGTTGGGTGAACCGATCCGGTTCGTGCTCAACTGGGGTCGTCGCTACTCGCTCTGGGTCTTCAACTTCGGGCTGGCCTGCTGTGCGATCGAGTTCATCGCGACCAGCATGGGCCGGCACGACTTCATCCGGCTGGGCGTGATCCCGTTCGCCCACGGGCCACGTCAGGCGGATCTGATGGTGGTCTCCGGCACGGTCACCGACAAGATGGCACCCGCCATCAAGCGGCTCTACGACCAGATGCCCGAGCCGAAGTACGTCATCTCGTTCGGTGCCTGCTCCAACTGCGGCGGCCCCTACTGGGACTCGTACTCCGTCACCAAGGGGGTCGACCAGATCATTCCGGTCGACGTCTACGTCCCGGGCTGCCCGCCCCGGCCCGAGGCACTGCTGCACGGCATCCTGCGGCTACAGGAGAAGATCGCCGCTGAACAGGCCGGTATCGGCGGTGTGTCCCGACCGGACCCACTGGTCTCACCTGCCGACCAGCCGGCCGGTGAAGGTGTCCGGCCCGGCGGTGACCGTAGCGCGGAGTCGCTGACCGCCCCGCTGGTCCGTCCACCGGCGGCCGACGACCGCGGCTGAGTCCTGACCGGACACCCAGCCACGACCGGGCGTCAGCGCAACGCCAGTGGGGCCAGCCAGGCGCGGGTCGCCGGATCATCGGTGAGCAGTACGGACAGCGTGCCCGCAGTGCCGTCGAGCATGGTCGCGGCGGCACTGGTGGAGTCGTACCACCGGGTCAGCCGCTGGGCCACCTGGTCCCGTAGGTGTCGTTCCAGGGTCCGGGCGGCGGACAGCCCGAGGTGGTCGGCGAAGGCCCGGGCAACGGCGAGGATCCCCGGTGCGCCGTGACAGATCGTCAGTTGTGCCGTGACCGACTCGGCCCGCAGGTAGTAGTCGTCGTCCCAGACGGCACACAGCGATGCCATGCTCTCCCGGGCAAGATCCGCCACCGCCGGATCGCCGAGGACGCGCCCCGCTTCGGCCAGTTGCCAGGCCACGCCGGGTGCCCCGTAACACCAGGCCTGCCGGCGCGGGTCGGCCGACTCCTCGGTGCTACCCCGTCGCCAGGTCAGCACGCCACGCTCGTCCCGGAAGGCGGATCGGCACAGGTGCCCGGCCAACCGTCCGATCGCCCCGGACAGCTCGTCGCGTTCGGCACCGGACACCAACGGATGGGCGGCAACCAGGGCGGCGAGGACACCGGGTACGCCGTGTGCCAGTCCCTGGTTGAGCTGGCCGATGTTCCAGCGCAGTCTCGGGTCGGACTCGCGCGAACTGTGGCGCAGTCCGGCCAGGTCCGGTCCGGCGCACAGGGTCAGCAGGTAGCCCAGCCCCGGTCGCAGGTGTTCGGGCCGGCAACCCGGGGTGGTCGTCAGGGCCAGTACCGCGCCGGAGACCCCGCTGACCAGGTCGTAGTCGACGGCCAGCGGGCCGTCGGGGGAGGACCGGTGTCGACACCAGGCGACGAGCTGGGCCCGGCACAGGTCAGCCACCGTACGGAGTCGGGGCTCCACCGCGCACGCGTGGGTCAGACCGGTCAGGAGACTGGCGAGTCCACCACCGAAGAGTCGTGCCGCCGAAACTCCGTGTCGCCGCTGGGCCACCCAGGCCAGCACCGTTCGCCGTACGGTCGCCTCGACCTGCGGGCCGTCCTCGTCGACCGTCGCCCCGACGGGTCGGGTGTCCGTATCCGTGGTCGATGCGGAGGGTCCGCTGGTTCGGCCGGTTGCGATCCCGGTCGTCAGGCGGGCCAGCAGCGGAACGCCCCAGTCTGCCCGGGCGATGGCTTCCGGGGTAGCGGTGGCCAGGGCTCGCCCGGCCAGCTCGACCGGATCGGCGACGACACGCACGGTGGACCTTTCGGTGGTCCGGTGCGCCGGGCGGCGCACCGGACCGTCAGTGGGATCAGAAGGTGTGGCAGCTGCCGAACCCGCAGCAGCTGTTGTTGGTGAGGCCGGCGGCCTCCTCCGGAGCCAACTCCCGCAGCTCCTGGAAGTCGACCTCCAGCTCGGCGATCAGGCTGTCGACGTCGTCGAGCCGGAGCTCAGCCGAGACGAACTGGTCCATGCGGCACCATCCTCTGGTTGGGGGGCGAAATACTCCGCTGGCCCGGACGGACCGGCGGAGCCTCCGGCGGGGGGCCGGGAGGTTCTGGTGACTCGCGCGGCGACCACGTCGGCCGCCGCGTCGGGTGCGCAGTCGAACGGCAGCCGGAGGATCAGCTCGGCCAGGCCGTGCTGGCCGGCCGGGGTGGCTTCGTCGTCGACCGGCAGTTGGTCCGGGGCGGGCAGCAGTTCACTGACGAGCAGCACCTCGTGTTGTGCCGGGAACCGGTCCAGGGCCCGGGGTGCCCGTACGCTGTCCAGGTCGACGGCGATCGGCTCGTCGTGCGGATCGGCCACGACGGTGACCCAGCGGGGCAGACCGAGTCGGTGGCGTAGCCGGAGCAGGGCACGCATCCGGTCGATCACCGGATCGTCCGTGTGACCCAGCTCAGCCCGCCTGACCCGCCACTGGGCGGTGGTCAGGACGAGTCGGCCACCGCCAACGGTGATCCGGGGGACGTGTTCGCGGTCCGGCCAGGCGGGCAGGGACCAGGTCAGTGGCCGCCAGGCGCGACGATCCATCTGGGGGGACGCCCGCAGCAGCAGACCCCGGACAATGTCCCAGGGTGGGCGGGGAACCCGGGCGGTGTGCACGACCGGCCAGATCCGTCGGCCCTCGGTTTCGGCGATCACCCGCCCGTCGGCAGCGCGTAGCGTGATCGCGGACAACGGCAGGTACGCCGCCGGCTGCTCCGAGCTGTCCGCGAAGTAGCCGGTCGGATCCGGGTCGCCGGTCCACATACCGGTGTAGCCGGGACGTCGTACGGCGTTGGCGGCCAGGCTGGACATCGGTGGCACGAGCAGTTCGACGAGGGGCGCACCGGTACGGTCACTGAGCCGGCGCAGGAACCGACGGTAGGCGGGGACGTGCGGCACATCGCCGCCCAGCCGACGCAGTGCGGTGACGAACCGGGCGTCCAGCACCCCGGCCGGGGCGAGGTCGACCAGCAGCGCGATCGGTCCGGCCGGTGACGGCGTCGACGAATTCGACGACGTCGACCGGTCACTCCGCCCGGCGATCGGACGCAGCAGGAAGTCCATCGGCCAGTCGATGGTCTGGTCCGGGGCGCCGCACTCGTCGAGGACCGGGTCCAGGTCGATGCCCGCCCGTACGGCGTCGGCCCCGGACCGGGCGTCGGAGGCCACCTTCGGCAGCTGATCGTCGATCCAGCGGTACAGCCGCGCGTAGCCGGAGCCCGGGTCACGTACCGTCGGCCAGTCGTGGCGGTGTGCGCCGTGGGTGCCGACGGCGACACCTTCGTTGACGCAGTCGGCGACGATGTCGAGCAGGCTTCGCGGCCGTTCGGTCAGGGCCGGGGGGAGCGGTGGGGGCGGTGCCGGATCGTCCAGGTCGGTCAACGCCATCACGCGTAGCGCCTGCCCGATGAGTTCGGCCAGTTCAGCGGCGTGCGATCTGGCCAGATCGGCGGCCGGTCGCCGGTAGACGTCGAGGAAGGTCGCGGTAACCGGGGACGCCGCCGGCATCGCCGTGGCCGCAGCGGTGGCCGTCGCCGTCCCCGCAGGTGCTGCCGTCCCCGCCGCCGCTGCCGGGGGTGCCCCGCCGACCGGGTGCCGGAACGCGTCGACCGGGCGCCAGTCGGTGTGCACCGCCCTTGGCGCGGCACCGAGTTGCAGGGCACCGACCTTCACCAGGTGCGCGAGGAACCGACGTACGGCCTCCCGCCGGGCTGCGTCGTCGCCGGCCAGAGCGGCGACGAGTTGCGCCACCGGACGTGGCCCGTCGGACAGGAGCGACCACACGGCGTTCAGGGTCGCGGTGCGGCGCAGCCGCATCGCCACGAGTCGGGTGCGCTGTTCACCCTCGACCAGCCAGATCGCCACCTGTTCGGCGTCCGCCCAGACCAGCGGGGCGATCGCCACGCTGACCCCGTCGTCGGCCAGCAGGGCTTCCGAGGTTGCCCGCACCGTACGGAACTCGTCCAGGTTGTCGACGATCTCGGTGGCGGCCAGGTCGCGTACGGTGATCACCTTGCCGGCGGGCCAACCGGCCGGCGCTGCGTCGTCGCCGGGGTCGCCTCCCGTCACCGCCAGCGTGGCGACGTGCGCCAGCCAACCTCGGGGGGTCGCCCGGGTGCTGCCACGGGTGAGCATCCGCCACAGGTACTCGCTGCGTTGGCGCATGCGCTTGGTCGTCCATGGCTCACCCCGGGCCACCCGGGCGGCGATGTCCTGGAAGATCGCGACATCACCGTGCCGCAGCGCGTGCCGGCCGGCGGGATGGTCGTGCAGCACCTGCCAGGGCAGCGCCAGTAGCCGTTCCTCCTGTGCCGCCACCGACCGTGCGACGGCCTGGCCGGCCCGGCGGAGCGAGTCGTCGGTGGTGACGAGTTCGCGCAGATCGTCCGCCAGGTCGGTGTCGGGGAGGAGGTTGGCGGCCAGGTCCGCCAGCCCTGCGGCTGCGCCGGGGACCGGGGCTCCCCGGTGCAGCGCCCGCCGGACCCGCAGGGCCGTGCCCCGCTGTTCGCGGGAGAGCGCGGGATGCGGTACGAGTTGGTCGCCGAGTTGTTCGGCGACGACCGCAGCCCGGCTCCGGTAGGCCCGCGTACCGGATTCCAGCTCGGCCAGCCGGGCGTAGAGCTCCGGGTCGCCGCCCTCGGCGAGTGCCGACAACGGCAGCGCGGTCATCCGCAACAGGGCGGACGCGCCGATGGCGGGAGGCTGGGTCACGGCCGGTTCGACCGGTCAGCGAGGGCGGCGGCGACCAGCGCCTGGGTGAGGGCCGACAGTCGGCCCCGGTTCCAGTGGAAGATCGTGACGAAGGCGGCAGCCTCCCGGGAGCCGATCAGCGCCTCGGTTCCCTCGAAGTGTTCGGTCTGCCAGTGCCGTGCCACGTCCCGTAGGACGGTGCCCCACCGGTCGACCAGCAGCAGCGCCGGCTCGGGGAGCTTGGATCGCAGCAGGTCGGGATCGGACCACACGGCCCGGATGCCGGCACCGGCGGAGTTCACCTTCTCCGGGGCGATGGCGGCGGGAATCACCCGGTGGGCCTGTCGCCTGATCCGTTCCCAGACCTCCAGGTCCTCCCAGCCGGCGATGCGTAGGCCGTTGAGGAGCTGACGGACCAGGGCGAGGGAGAACGCCCAGCCTGAGGGAGGCTCGGCGAGTTGGTGGTAGCCCAGCCAGGCGCGGGCGTCGGCGGTGAAGAGGCGATGCGTGTACGACATCGAGGCCGGGCCGCCGAAGAGCAGCTGCTCCGGTTCGTAGATCCCCGGTGCCAACTGGTCGAGGTGGGGGCGGAGCAGTTCCAACCGGGTGTGGAGTTCGTCGTGCAGCAGTGGGCGCTGTCCGGGCGGTGCTTCGAAGCGGACCCGGAGTCCCGGTGGCTTGTGCATGTAGAAGAAGTTGGTGGCGATCTGGCCGTCGAGCAGTTCGGCGGCGATCCGGTCGAGCCCGGCGTACACCGCCGGCCAGTGGTGCTCCCGTGGCGCGAGACCGACCTGCACCCAGTCACGGCTCGGCTCCGGGTCACGTAGAGCCGCCAGGCCACCGGACAGGAACGCGTCCGTACGGTCACCGAACATCGGTGCCAGCAGCGTACGGAGTTGGTCCAGCCGGGAGTCGCAGAACCGTATTCCGGCAGGTCCAATGAGCAGGTCGGCCATCCCACCTCCTAAAAAGGTATCGCGGAGTTTAGTTAGCGGGCGGCCTGATTTCTAGGGGTTGAATTGCGCTGGCGTCAGCCGGGTGGTCAGGTATTTAAGCGAATTCCAACATTCTCGTCGGCATTCCTCGTACTCAATCTGATCATGAGTTATGTATCGCGAGATAGGGTGTTTTTGCGGGGTCCGGAGCGGGTTGTTGTGAATGATGCGTCTGTGGGCGCTGCCCCGGATGTCGATGCCGTCGACCCGGCTCGGTCACCTGTCGGAGCATCCGATGGCTGGTCAGCGGCTTGTGCTCGGCTGACGACGGGACGTCGGAGCCGGCGTGACGGGTGAGGGCGGCCCGTCGGTTGGTGCGGGTCGGTAATCGCGTCGGCGAATAGGTGCCGGTCGTAGCCTGTTCTGACTGCGCCGATTACCGGGCGAAGTCGAGTACCACCTTGATGTCATCGCCGGCTGGTGTGTATGCCTCCGCGTACGAGGCTGCCGGCAGGCGGCGGGTGATCAGGGCCTCCAGCCATTCTGAATTGGCGGCTGCCAAAGCCTCGGCTGCCATGTCCCAATGTAGGCGGTTGGCGTTGACCGAGCCGAAAACGACGTTGTTCTCCAGAACCAGCTCCCGGTTCAGCGCTCCGGCGTCAAGGTCGATCATGCGACCGCCGCTGGACACGCCGGTCAGGCAGACGATCCCGGTCGGGGCAGCCTTGTGCAGCACATCCAGCACGACGACCGGTGCGCCCGTGCATTCGAGCGTCACGTCGGGCTCGAAGTCCAGGTCCGCCACGTTGCCGGTGTGGTACGTGGCCCCCAGGGCTCCGACGAGCTGGGGCTTCGGCCCACCGGTGGCCCGGTCCAGGACGTGTACGGTGAGCCCGCGCTGGGTCGCCAGCAGAGCGGCCAGCAGACCGATCGGCCCGGCTCCGGTGACCAGGGCGGTCTGCGGCTTCCATTCGGCCCGGTTGCCGATCCGTTCGACATGGGCCCAGGCCTTGGCCACGACACTGGTCGGTTCGAGCAGCATGCCGACCCTCTCCAGGCTCGGGTCGAGCCGTACGGCGAACTTGGGCGGGATCCGCCACCGGTCGCGGGCGAAGCCCGGCAGTCCCTTGATGCCGTGCTCGGTGTAGAGCCCGTTGCGGCACATGTCCCACTCGCCGACCGCACAGTTGGGGCACGGTACGGGATCCGGGTAGCGGACGATGCCGGCGACCAGGTCACCGCGGTTCAGCGAGCCGGTCGGATCCTCGATCACCCGACCGAGTGACTCGTGGCCGAGCACGAGGGTGTCCGAGCCGGGGGTCGGTTCGCCGTAGTGGCCAGCGATGATCTCGTGGTCGGTTCCGCAGATGCCGACCGCCAGCGCCTCGACGAGTACCGAGCCCTCGTCGGTGGGCGGCTCGGGAAAGTCTTCGACGAGTCGCAGCGAGTCGGGTGTACCTGGCGTAACGGTCACGGCACGCATACCGAATATTCTTCCCTGTCCGCTGCCGCCCCGCACCCGAAACCGTGTTGCCCTCATGTTCTCCGCTTGCCTGATCGGGCGGTTCACGGGTGGCCCAGATAGCGCCGGCTGGTCATAGGATCGGCGGCATGACGCCGGAAGAGGTCGGTACGCGGCTGGGGACGCTGCTCGGGGACGTGGCCGCGACGGTCGGCGTGTCCGGCGGAAAGGACCACGCCCGCGCGACCGTCGACGTGCCCCTGGACAGTTGGCAGTCCGCGTTACGGACCGCCCGTGACGACGCCGAACTCGCCTGTGACTTCTTCGACTGGCTGTCGGCCGTGGACGAACTGGCCGAAGGCTTCGACGTCGTGGCCCACCTGTGGTCGACGACCCACCGGCACGGGGTGCTGATCCGCACCCGGGTACCCCGGGTCGGGGCCCGGGTACCGTCCGTGGTGGACATCTTCCCCGGCGCGGCATGGCACGAGCGGGAGACGTACGAGATGTTCGGCATCGGGTTCGACGGTCATCCCGACCTCAAACCGCTGCTGCTACCGCCCGAGTTCGAGGGGCACCCGCTGCGTAAGGAGTTCGTGCTGGCCTCCCGGGTGGCCAAACCGTGGCCGGGAGCCAAGGAACCCGGTGAGTCGGAAGCGGGCGGGACCCGTCGCCAGGCGATGCGGCCACCGGGCGTACCGGCTCCG
The DNA here is from genome assembly GCF_042679305.1 of Micromonospora sonneratiae. Taxonomy (NCBI): domain Bacteria; kingdom Bacillati; phylum Actinomycetota; class Actinomycetes; order Micromonosporales; family Micromonosporaceae; genus Micromonospora; species Micromonospora sonneratiae. The sequence continues at coordinate 212,811 of NZ_JBHTMP010000002.1, forward strand.
GGTGAGTGGGGCGGTGCCTGATGCCGGTCTGGTTGGAACTGACGATCCGGGTCGTCGGTGTCCTCGCGGCGTTCCTGGTGCTGCCGCTGATCGTCGGACAGACCGAGCACAAGGTCATGGCGCACATGCAGGGGCGACTCGGCCCGATGTACGCCGGTGGTTTCCACGGCTGGGCGCAACTCGTCGCCGACGGGATCAAGTTCGTGCAGAAGGAGGACGTCACGCCCCGGGACGCGGACCGGCCGGTGTTCCGGCTGGCCCCGGTCGTGGCGCTGCTGCCGTACCTGCTGGTGCTGCTGGTCATTCCGCTCGGCCCGGGTGACCTGGTCGGGCAGCCGCTGGACATCGGACTGTTCTTCGTGCTGGCCGTGGTCGGCGTGGGCGTGGTGGCGGTGCTGATGTCGGCCTGGGCGTCGGCCAACAAGTACAGCCTGCTCGGCGGGCTCCGGGGGGCCGCCCAGCTGCTCGGCTACGAACTGCCGTTGGTGCTGGCGGCGGCGAGCGTGGCCATGGCCGCCGGTACGTTGAGCCTGCCCGGCATCGTCGACGCGTGGCAGCCGTGGTGGCTGCTCTGGCAGGCCCCCGCGATGATCGTCTTCTTCGTCGCCGGGCTCGCCGAGATCCGTCGTCCGCCGTTCGACATGCCGGTCGCCGATTCGGAACTGGTCGTCGGCTACATGACCGAGTACACCGGGCTACGGTTCGCGTTCCTCCTGCTGACCGAGTACGTCGGAATCGTGGTGATCTCCGCGCTGACCACCGTGCTCTTCCTCGGTGGCTGGCAGGGGCCCTTCGGCGACGACTACCTGGGCTGGCTGTGGACCCTGCTCAAGGTGTTCGCCGTGGCCTTCGTGATCATCTGGTTCCGGGTGACCTACCCACGGTTGCGTGAGGACCAGTTGCAGCGGTTGTGCTGGCTGGTGCTCGTACCGGTGGCGTTGGGGCAGCTCGTGCTCACCGCCGCCGTCCGGGTCGCGATCAGCTGAAGCGGTTTCTCCTCCGGGTTGATCAAGAGATTGGCGTCGTCTTTCGGCCGTTTCCGGGACGTGAAGCTCGTGATCAACTGGGAAGGCTGCCAGGGGGTGGTCGCGCACGCGGGGCTGACAGGGCAGGATGTTCGGCATGAGCGTGCCTGGAGAGGGGCTGGCGAAGGGGCTGGCGGTCACCCTCAAGACGATGACCCGCCGCTCGCACACCCAGCAGTACCCGGATGTCGCCCCTGAGCTGCCGCCACGCTCGCGCGGGGTGATCGGCCTGCTGGCCGAGAACTGTACGGTCTGCATGCTGTGCGCTCGCGAGTGTCCGGACTGGTGCATCTACATCGACTCCCACAAGGAAGAGGTCGTGGTGCCGGGGGCGGCCCGGGCGCGGCAACGCAACGTCCTCGACCGCTTCGACATTGATTTCTCCCTCTGCATGTACTGCGGCATCTGCGTCGAGGTCTGCCCGTTCGACGCGCTCTACTGGTCGCCCGAGTTCGAGTACGCCGAGTACGACATCCGGGACCTGCTGCACGACAAGGACCACCTCGGGCAGTGGATGGCGACCGTGCCACCACCACCAGCGCACGACCCGCAGGGCGAGCCGGCCAAGGAGGAGACCGCCGCCGCCCGAAAGGCCGCCGGACCGGGTGCTGCCCGTGCGGCTGGCCCGGGTGCGGTACGCCCGACACGCCCCGCCGCCCGCCCGGCGACACCGTCCACGGCAGCTGAACCCTCCGCCGCACCCAAGGCAGCCGAGCCGCCCGAGCCACCCAGGGCAGCTGAGCCACCCAGGGCAGCTGAACCCTCCGCCGCACCCGAGCCGCCCGAGGCAACCGGGGCAGCGGAATGACCGGTGCGGACATGCTTCTGCTGGCCCTCGGGGCGGTGGCGGTCGGTGCCGGCGTACTGGTGGTGACCTCGAAGCATCTGGTCCGCGCCGGGCTCTACCTGGTGGTCTGTCTCGGCGCGCTGGCCGGGCTCTACCTGGTGCTCACCGCCGAGCTGGTCGCCTGGGTGCAGGTGCTCATCTACGTCGGCGCGGTCGTGGTGCTGCTGCTCTTCGCGGTGATGCTCACCCGGGCGCCGATCGGCGCATCCGACGACCTGGACCGGCCCGGCTGGCCAGCCGCCCTGATCGGCGGGGGAGCCGGCCTCGGACTGGCCGCGCTGTTCGTCGACGCGTACCGCTGGTCCAAGGTGGACATGCCGGCAGAACCGGGCACCGCCGAGCGGATCGGCACCGAGGTCTTCAGCTCCTGGGTGCTGCCCTTCGAGGTGCTCTCGGTCCTGCTGCTGGCCGCGCTGGTCGGCGCGATCGTGCTGTCCCGCCCAGAGATCGGACGCCGACCGTGAGACCGGTGATCCCGTACGTCGTCGCCGCGTTGCTGTTCGGGCTGGGCGTCTACGGCGTACTACGCCGACGCAACGCCGTACTGGTGCTGATGTCCGTGGAGCTGATGCTCAACGCGGTCAACCTGATCCTGGTCACCGCCTCGGCGATGCCGCCACTGGCGGCGGTGACGGGCGCGCCGGCCGGGGCACCGACCGGGCAGGTGTTCGCCCTCTTCATCATCGTCGTGGCCGCCGCCGAGGTCGGTGTGGGCCTGGCCATCGTGCTCCAGCTCTACCGGCTACGAGCCAGCGTGGCCGTCGACGAGGTACCGCTCGACAGCCACGGCGTCCAGGGTGGACCGGTGGAGGCAGCGGACCGGGACGAGCAGGTGGGGGCGTCGTGACGGGTGTCGGCGTACTCGGGCCGCTGCTGCCGGCCGTACCCTTCGTGGCGGCGCTGGTCGGGCTCCTGCTGCCGGCCGCCCCGCGCAGCCGGTCGGCCACCGGCGGCGGTGTGCGTCAACCTGGCGTACGCCGGACGGCAGCCGGCCTCGGCATCACCGGCGCGGCGGTGTCGCTGGTCGTCTCGATCGTGCTCCTCGCGACGCTGGACGGCCCGGCGGAGACCTCGACCGTCTGGATCGACTTCGGCGGTCTCGCCGTCACCTTCGGGGTACGGCTCGACGCCGTCGCCGCGATGGTCGCGGTCGCGGTGTCCGCCGTGGCGCTGGCCGTCCAGGTCTACTCGATCTCCTACCTGTGCCGGGACGCCCCCGCCGGTCAGGGCGACGTCGACCACCGGTACGCCCCGTACGCCGCCCAGATCAGCCTCTTCACCGCCGCCATGCTGCTGGTGGTGGTGGCCGGCGACCTGATCATGCTGCTGGTCGGCTGGGAGGTGATGGGCATCTGCTCCTACCTCCTGATCGCCCACGACCGGCGGCTACCCGAGGCACCGGCCGCCGCGATGAAGGCCTTCCTGGTCACCCGGGTCGGCGACGTCGGATTCCTGCTCGGCATCGCGGTGCTCGGCATCGACGCGGGCAGCTTCCGGATCGCCGACGTGCTGGCCCACGACTACGCCGGCGGCACGCTGACCCTGGCCTGCCTGCTGTTGCTGGCCGGGGTGGCCGGCAAGAGCGCCCAGTTCCCGCTGCACACCTGGCTACCCGACGCGATGGCCGGCCCCACCCCGATCTCGGCGCTGATCCACGCCGCCACCATGGTGGCCGCCGGCATCTACGCGGTGACCCGGGTCTACCCGCTGTTCGAACAGGCACCGACGGCGCTGACCGTGCTCGGCGTCATGGCGGTGATCACCCTGCTGCTGGGTGCGTTCGCCGCCACCGCCCAGGACGACATCAAGCGGGTACTGGCCTGGTCCACGGTCTCCCAGATCGGCTACATGGCCGGGGCGTTGGCCGTCGGCTCGCCGCCCGCCGCGCTGTTCCACCTGCTCAGCCACGCGGCGTTCAAGGCGCTGCTGTTCCTCGCCGCCGGCGCTGTGATCCACGCCGTCGGCAGCACCCTGATGTCCACCATGGGTGGCCTGCGGCAAACCATGCCGGTCACCTTCTGGTGCACCCTCGTCGGCCTGGGCGCGCTGGCCGGGGTGCCGCCGCTGTCCGGGTTCTGGAGCAAGGACGGCATCCTCGTCGTCGCCGAGCAGGCCGCCCGGCACGGCACCGGTCCCACCCCCGCCTGGGTCGCCTGGCTGGTGTGGCTGGCCGGTCTGGTCGGCGTCGCGGTCACCGCCTGGTACGCCACCCGGCTGCTGCTGCTCACCTTCTTCGGCGACACCCGGTCCCCGGCCGCGCACCCGCACGACCCGCCGCCGCTGATGCGCTGGCCGGTGCTGCTGCTGGCGGTGCCCAGCGCGCTCCTCGGGTTGGCGGTCTTCGTCGCGCCGTTCCGGTCCGCGCTCAAGCTCGACGAACTGCACCTGAACGCGTTCCTGCTGCTGCCGGTGGCGTTGCTGCTGCTCGGGGCGGGCCTGGCCGGGTGGCGCTGGCGGCGTGACCCGGCCGCCGACCCGGCCACCACGCTGGGTCCGCTGCGGCCCGCCTTTGCCCGCGCCTTCTGGCTCGACGAGGTGCAGCACACCCTGGTCGTACGGCCGGTGCGGGGGCTGGCCCGAGCGGTGCGCTGGGGTGACGAGACGGTCGTGGACGGGGTGGTCGAGGGCACCGGACGGGGTACGGCCGGGCTGGGCGGCTGGTTCGCCGCCCGACATCGGGCCGGACTGCCCCGGGCGGCCACCGCCGTACTCGCCGGCGCGCTGCTGATCGGGCTGGCCGCCGTGGTTCTGGGCGGTGCCCGATGAGCCAGTCGATGGCCTCGGTTCCGCTGGCGGCGATGGGAGGTGGGACCGGGGTGAACGTCGGTCAGGTGCTGCTGGTCGCCACGGTGGCGCTACCCGCCGTCGGGGCACTGCTGGTCGCCGCCGTACCCGGGCGCAACGACCGGACGGGGCGGATCGTCGGCACCGTCTTCGCGGCGCTGGCCTTCCTGGTCAGCCTGCCGCTCTACGGCAACCGCGCCGAGGGCTGGGTCAGCTACGGGCCGGTCAGCGCCGGACCGCCGCCGGTGCTGCCCTGGCACGAGGTCGACCTGACCTGGGTACCCGGTCTGGACCTGCGGTTCCACCTCGGCGTCGACGGGATCTCCTACCCGCTGGTCGTACTCACCACGCTGCTGACCCTGCTCTGCTGCGCGTACACCCTGTGGCACGTGCCCGACCCGGGTCGGGGCCGCAGCCTGGTGGCGCTGCTGCTGGTCATCGAGGTCGGCATCCTGGGCACCTTCCTCGCCCTCGACCTGATCCTGTTCTTCCTCTTCTTCGAGGTCGTCCTGCTGCCCATGTACGCGGTCATCGCCGGCTGGGGCGGCGAACGGCGGCGGCACGCGGCCGGCAAGTTCGCCCTCTACACGCTCTTCGGCTCGGTGCTGCTCCTGGTCGGCGTCTTCGTCGTCGTCACCGCCGCCGGCACCGCCGACATCGTCGAACTCACCGGCGGCAGCGAGCTGACCCGGACCACCCAACTGGTGGCGTTCACCCTGTTCGCGCTGGCCTTCGCGGTGAAGAGCCCGCTGTGGCCGTTGCACAGCTGGCTGCCCGACGCGCACACCCAGGCCCCCACCGTCGGCAGCGTCATCCTCGCCGGGGTGCTGCTCAAGATGGGGACGTACGGCCTGATCCGGGTCGCCGTCGGGGTCACCCCGGAAGGCGCCCGCTGGGCGGCCGGCGTACTCGGCGTCCTCGCCGTCGCCGCCATCATCGTCGGTTCCCTGGTCTGCCTGGCCCAGGTCGAACTGAAACGGCTGATCGCCTACTCCAGCGTCGGGCACATGGGGTTCGTCCTGCTCGGCATCGCCACCCTCACCGCTACCGGGCTGGAAGCCGCGCTGATCGGCAACATCGCCCACGGCGTCATCACCGGCCTGCTCTTCTTCCTCGCCGGGGCGGTCAAGGACCGGGCACACACCGGGGCACTCGCCGACCTGGGTGGGCTACGGGAGACTGCACCCCGGCTGGCCGGGCTGCTGGCGTTCGCCGCGATCGCGTCGCTGGGCCTGCCCGGACTGGCCGGCTTCTGGGGTGAGGCGTTCGCCGTCGTGGCAGCGCTGAAGGTGGGCGGGCCGCTGTGGACCACCCTCGGTGTGCTGGCTGCGGTCGGTGGGGCGCTCACCGCCGCCTACCTGTTGCGCCTGCTCCGACGGGTCACCCAGGGCCGACCGGCCCCGGCGGTCACCCGGCTGACCCCGGGGCTCGCCGGCACCGAGTTGGCCGCCTGGGGGCCCCTGGTGCTGTTGGCGCTCGCCATCGGACTGGTGCCGGGCCTGGTGCTCGGCATCGCCGGTGACCCGGTCCAGGCCCTCGTGGAGGCGGTGGTCCGATGACACAGGCAGTGGACAACGTCGCGCTGCTGCCGGCGTACCTGGCGGCTGGCACGGCCGTACTCGTGCTCCTGGCCGACCTGCTGGTGGCCCGCCGGAGCGCGACGATCGCCGCCGCCGCGACGGGCACCGTCGCCACCGCGATCGCGGCGGTGCTGGTCGGCCGGACCGGCGATCGCCAGACGTTCTGCGTCGCGGCCGACTGCTCCTACCTGGCCAACGGGCGAAGTGCCCTGGTCGCCACGGTCTTCGCGCTGCTCACCCTCGGCGTCCTGGCGCTGTCGGTGCCGATCCTGCGCACCGGACCGACACCGGCGGGGGAGTACTGCTTCCTGCTGGCCTGCTCGATGACCGGTGGTGTCGTACTCGGTGCGGCCGGTGACCTGATCACCCTGATCGTGGCCCTGGAGACCCTGACCCTGCCGCTGTACGTGCTCGTCGGGCTGCGGCGTACCAGTGTGGCCAGCGCCGAGGCGGCGGTCACCTTCTTCATCGTCAGTGTGGTGGCGACCGCGGTGACCCTGCTCGGTGCCGCCCTGCTGTACGCGGTCACCGGCACCGTCCACCTGCGTCGGCTCGGTACGGTCTTCGCCGACACGCCGAGCCTGCTGGACGTGCCGCTGGCCACCGCCGCCGTGGCGCTGGTCGTACTCGGCCTGGCCTTCAAGGTGGCGGCGGTGCCGTTCCACGCCTGGGCGCCGGCCACCTACGACGGGGCACCCGTGCCGGTGGCCGGTTACCTGTCCACCGCCTCCAAACTCGGCGGCGTGATCGCCCTGCTGGCGGTCACCGCCATCGCCCTGCCGGCGGTCGTCACCGGCCCGGTGCTGGCCGTACTGGCCGTACTGACCATGACCGTCGGCAACCTGGTGGCGCTGCGGCAGCACCGGATGGTCCGTCTGCTGGCCTGGTCCTCGGTGGCGCAGGCCGGCTACATCGTCGCCCCGCTGGGCGCGCTGGCGCTGGCCGGTGGCCGTACCGCCGAGGCGCTGTCGACGGCGGTGGCGGCGACCGTGGCGTACACCGTCTTCTACGTGGTGATGGAACTCGCAGCCTTCGGTGCGGTCGTCGCGTTGCGGCCGGCCGGAGCCGACGGCGGGACGATCGAGGACTACCGGGGCGCCGCCCGCCGGCACCCGTGGCTCGGCGCGGCGTTCGTACTGGCGCTCGTCGGACTGGCCGGGCTGCCACCCGGGCTGGCCGGTCTCTTCGCCAAGGTGACAGTGGTGCGATCGCTGCTCGACGGGCAGGCCGGTTGGCTGGCCGTGGTGGTCGCGCTCAACGCGGTGGTCGGCCTTGCCTACTACGTACGCGTCGCCGCGGTCCTCTACGCATCCCCGGTCGAAAGCAGCACCCCGTCCACCTCGCCGGCTCGTCCGACCTGGGCGGTCGTCGTAGCCCTCGCGGTCGCCACCGTCGTCGCGGTGGTCATCGGGTTCGCTCCCCAGCTCGTCCTCGACGCCGCCCAGATGTGAGGATCCCCAGCTCGTCCTCGACGTCGCCCAGATGTGAGGAAGGGCCCCTTCCTATCGCCTTCGGTACAGGAAGAACCTCTTCCTGACCGGCACGACTGCGCCTTTTCCAGGTAACTCTCAGTTATGTCTGGACTATGGGTGGGTACCGGGGTGTTGGACCGGTAGGCGGGTCCACGAGACCCGCGCACCGAAGGAGTGATTCGTGCACAGTCACCACAACCGTCTCAAGACTGCCGCACTGCTCGGCCTGCTCACGGCGTTGATCCTCGCCGTCGGCTACTGGCTAGGTGGCAGCAGCGGCCTGGTCATCGCCGTGGTCGTGTCACTGGGAATGAACGCGGCCACCTATTTCTGGTCGGACAAGCTGGCCCTGCGTTCGATGCGGGCGCAACCGGTCAGCGAGGCGGAATTTCCCGCGCTCTACCAGATGGTGCGGGAACTGGCCGCCGAGGCACGGCAGCCGATGCCACGGCTCTACGTGAGCCCGACCGCACAGCCCAACGCGTTCGCGACGGGACGTAACCCGAAGAATGCCGCAGTCTGCGTAACCCAGGGCATCACCCAGATCCTCGACTACCGCGAGTTGCGGGGTGTCATCGGACACGAGCTTTCACACGTCTACAACCGGGACATCCTGATCTCCAGCGTGGCCGCTGGCCTCGCCGGCATCATCACCATGCTGGCCAACCTGGCCTGGTTCCTGCCGCTGGGCGGCAACGACGAGGATTCGCCGAACCCGGCCGCGCTGCTGATGATGCTGATCCTCGGCCCGATGGCCGCGACGATCATCCAGCTGGCCATCAGCCGTAACCGCGAGTACCAGGCGGACGCCTCCGGCGCCGGCCTCACCCGCGACCCGATGGCGCTGGCCAGCGCGCTGCGGAAGATCCACGCCGGTACGCAGCGCATCCCGTTGCCGCCGGAGGGGCAGCTCGCCAGCACCGCCCACCTGATGATCGACAACCCGCTGAAGGGGCGCGGTATCGCCTCGCTCTTCTCCACCCACCCGCCGATGGAGGAGCGGGTACGGAGGCTGGAGCAGATGGCCATGAACACCGGCCCGGTGCAGTTCCAGCGGTAGGACAACGCCGATGACGAAGTGCTGAGCCGCTTGCTTGCGGGTACGGGTGCCGCCGGGGTCGTCCGGCGGCACCCGTGGCTTTTCCAGGGATAGGTCGACCCGACCGGCTCAGCGGACGTCCTGCGCCTGCCGTTGTGAGTCCGCGCACCAGGCGCGTGAATTCAATTCATGTGTCGCGCCGCTGGCGTTAGGGTCGGGACGTCTCCCACCCATTACCTCTCGAAGGGGAATCTGTGGCTGCGCTGCGTCAGTATCTGGGGGTGTGGCGCATACCCGGTGCGCCCATGCTGCTGATCACCGGCATCCTCGGCCGGCTCGGCATCGGTATGACCCCACTGGCGCTACTACTCGTCGTCGAGAAGGTCACCGGACGGTACGCCCTGGCCGCCGTCGCGGGAGGCATCTACGCGTTGGCCGGAGCGGTGATCAGCCCCATCGCCGGACGGATCGCCGACCGGGTCGGGCCCACCCCCGTACTCCTGGCCACCGCGGTGGCCCACCCGGTCGCGCTGGTCGGGCTGCTGTTCGCCAACCGGGCCGGCGGGGGCGCCGTATCGCTCATCTTCCTCGCCGCCGGGATCGCCGGAGCCACCTATCCACCGTTGACCGCCGCGATCCGGGGGGCCTGGAACGACCTCACCGAACCACGAACCGGCCGGTACGCCCTGCGCAACGCTGCGCTTGCCGCCGAAACCTCGCTCTTCGAGGTGGTCTTCGTACTTGGGCCGCTGCTGGTGGCGCTCTTCGTCCTGGTCGCCGATGCGTCTGCCGCCCTGCTCGGGGCAGCGGTGGTGACCCTTGTCGGTACCACGGCGGTAGCGCTCGGCCGGGTGATGCGGGGCTGGCAACCACACCCGACGCATGCACAGGCCAAGGGGCTCGGCCCGCTCCGGGTACCGGGCTTTCCCGCGCTGCTGGTCTGCGTCGCCGGCCTCGGCATCGCGTTCGGTGCGGCCGGCGTGACCGTACCGGCTTTCGCCAAGGCGTACAGCGGTGGCGGAGATTCGGAGAGCCTGGCCGGCATCCTGCTGGCCGTCTGGGGCACCGGAAGTGCGATCGGTGGTCTGTGGTTCGGCACCCGTCCGCAGGCGAGGAACATGGCCCGCCAGTTCGCCTGGCTACTGGCGACGGTGGCGGTCAGCTTCGGGGTGTTCGCGGTGATGTCGCACCCGATCGCGCTCGGCATCGCGCTCTTCTTCGGCGGTGCGGCGATCGCGCCGGCACTGACGCTGGAGAACATGATGGTCGGGCGGATTTCGCCGGTGAGCATGATGAACGAGGCGTACACCTGGGTGGTCACCATGGCGGTGGGCACCAGCGCAGCCGGTGGCGCCGTGGCCGGACTGATCGTCGACCAGCCCGGCGGGGTGCCCTGGGCGTTCGTCTTTGCTGGGGGCGCGGTCGCCGTCGCAGCCGCCATGGCCGGCATGCCGTCCGGCTCCATCGCCAGGGCCGAGGCCAGGGCAGCCGTACGGGTGGAGCAGGCGCTGGCCGCCGAGGTAGTGTGACCGGCTGCGGCCGGCTCCGGTGAGTGCCTGTGTCCCGGAGAGTGTGCCTGTTGCTCGACGAGTACGGGCACACTCCCCGGTGGGATGTTCTACCGGTAGTTCGTGAACTGTAGGGCGACGCCGAAGTCCTCGCCCTTGAGTAGGGCGATGACGGCCTGAAGGTCGTCCCTCTTCTTGCCGGTGACCCGGAGCTGGTCGCCCTGGATCTGTGCCTGTACGCCCTTCGGACCCTCGTCGCGGATCTTCTTGCTGATGGCCTTGGCCTTGTCCGAGTCGATGCCCTGGATCACCTTGCAGTCGATCTTGTAACCCTTACCGGACGAACGCGGGTCACTGCAGTCCAGTGACTTCAGCGAGATGCTCCGCTTGACGACCTTCTCCTTGAAGACGTCCAGGGCGGCCTTGACCCGTTCCTCCGTCTCGGCCTGGAGGCTGATCGCTTCCTCGCCCGACCAGGAGATCTGGGCGCCCGTGCCGCGGAAGTCGAAGCGTGTGGAGAGCTCCTTCTCCGCCTGGCGGAGGGCGTTGTCGATCTCCTGCCGGTCGACCTTGCTGACGATGTCGAACGACGGGTTGGCTGCCATGATCATGCTCCTGCTGTGTGGCGAAATATGAAGATGTTCCGGGCCGCTGGGCGACGGCACGTCATGCCGACCGTACCCGCTTGCGCGATCACCCGGGGCAACCGCTATTCTTGCTTCCGCCGCCGCGTACGTGGTGGCAAGCCCAGGCGGGTTGCCCGAGCGGCCAATGGGAGCGGACTGTAAATCCGTCGCGAAAGCTACAGAGGTTCGAATCCTCTACCCGCCACCAGGTGCGAAAACAGCCCCTGACCAGCGCGAAGCCGGTCAGGGGCTGTTTCGTAGGTGTCCAACTATCACCGACCGAGACCGGTGATCAACGGGCGTTCACGGAGAATGCGCGGAGAAGTTTCCGGGATCAGTCACTCGTCTGGGTCGTGTCCTCGTCAGTGTCGTCTCTCAGTGCGTCTTCGATCCGGCGTCGGGCTAGATCGTCCTGTCCCACGATGCACTTCGCGTAGGTCCGTAGCAGCACCTCCACGCTGTGCCCGGCCCACTCGGCGACCTGGGTCGGGGGTACGCCACCGTTGAGCCAGGTCGACACAGCCGCGTGACGTAGGTCATAGGGCACCCCGGCCAGTGGTGAGCGGAACTCGGCCGGCGTCAGGGCCTGCTCTCGGGCCTTGTGCCACACCGTCAGGTAGGTCGACTCGCCGATGGTGCCACCACGCGGGCCGACGAACAGCCGACCATCCGGCGCTGCGCCGAACTCGTCCAGGTGCTCCCGGAGCAGGCAAACCAACTCGGGATGAGCCGGAACCGGGCGGGTCTCCTGTTCCGGACGGTGCTTCAACCCACGGCGTTCCCGTGAGCGTCCGCTGTCCGTCCACGCGGTGCCCGTTCGTGGGGTCGAGTTGGTCAACAGCAGTTCGCCCCAACCGGTGCCCGGCAGGCTGGCGAGGTTCTCCTCCCGGAGGTCGAGCGCTTCACTCGGTCGAGCAGCGGCGTAGTACTGGCACCCGAAGAACGCTCGGAGTCGTCGGCCAGTCTCCCCCTGGTCGCCGATGGCGGCCAGCAGGCTACGGGCCTGCCGAGGGTTGATCGCGGCGCGGCGACGGTCTACCGCCTCGGAAGACTTCGGAGTCTTCCAAGTGATGCGATCCACCGGATTGCCGGTGAGTAAGCCCAGCTCAACCGCGTATTGCAAGACGTTGTAGAAGACTGCTCGCTTACGGGCGATCGTCTTCGTTGCCGCTGGTGTCCCGTCGAGTTTCAGGGCCAGCCGGTCCAATGCCCGGCGGGTCAATTCCGGCCCTCGGGTCGGGTCGTCCAGGTCGGCCAGCGCGATTGTGTTCCGTTCCAGCCACCGAAGAGCGGCGGCCAGTTCAGCCGGCGGTGGGCCAGCGGCGCGGCGGGGCGCGACGAACGCCCACCCGTAGAGAGCACGTCGGAGAAGTGCGAGGTCGGGCATTCCCCGTTCCGTCGCCAGCAGAGCGGGCGTGACGGTGGCCAGCGTGTCGGCGACTCCCGTTCGCGACTTCGGTGCCGACGTCGGCCACTTCATGTCCACGTACCGGCATGCGTGCTCAAACCACGGCTTGCTTTGGCGCTCTCGCAGCATCGATTCCGGCAGGCCGGTCGCCACGTCGAACAGCGTGCCTCGCTGCGTGGCGGACAGCAGTTTTGCCCGGAATCCGTCGGCCAGCGCGCGACTACGAAACGTCTTGTGCTGTTCCTGACCGGCAACGGCCCACCGTACGGAGTAGGTCTTGCTGCGCTTGCCGTCGTAGGTTCGGATTGCCCAGACGCGTACGTCGTGGGAGAGGTGCCGGGTACCCTCCTCAGGGTGCCCGGCGGTCATTCGGCGACGGGTCACGCAGCCTCCTCAAGGCCGTCAAGCCAGATAGTCAGGTCGGTACGCCGTACCCGGATTTCACCGTTGGGCAGCTTGATGCAGCGGGGAGCCTTTCCGGTCTGCCGCCAGTAGTAGAAGGTCGACCGACTTACCTTCAGTTCCGCGATCACCTCGGGGATCGTCAGTGGTTCCTCGACGGGGACGGGCCGCTTCTTAAGCGTGGTCATTGGCGAGCGTCCTCCTTTGGGGTGGCGTCGATGTAGATGCGGTGCCAGGTGGACGGTGGCCGGTCGGGGTAGGGGCGGCTGATTTGTTGGATGTCGAGGACTTCGGCGAGTGCGGCGAGGATGGCTGGCGTTTCGGCGGGTGTGCCGTGGAGTCGGATTCGCACGTCAGTCCCTTCGGGTTCACGGCGGCCGTGGCGACTTTCGGGGTGGGGGGGGGGGAGCCGTCCCAGCCGTCCCAGCCGTCCCGTTGCAGGTCAGGGCTGGGACGGCTTGGGGGTTGGGACGGCTTAAGCCGTACCAACGGTGGTCGGGGTGTCGGCGGTGTGGGACGGCTTGAGCCGTCCCAGGGGTATGACCCGTCCCGGGGTTGAGCTGGGCGGGGACGGCTGGGACGGCTGGGACGTGTCGCCCTCGGGCACCGGGTCGGGGCCGGGGCAGTACCGGTTCCATGCGTCGGTGAAGTCGGCGTGGTAGTAGCCCTTGACCTGCCCGTACGTTCCGCCGAAGCGGATGTTGCCGGACCGGATTTCGTACTCGGCCAGCAGTTGTCCGAGTTTCATCGCGGTGAGCCCGGTGCCGCTCTTGCCGTACTCGGCCCATGGTGCTTCCGGGTCGGCCCGGAGTTTGTCGAGTAGGACGCTGCTGGGAATGGCTTGCCGGCCCTGGGTGTCCGCTACCCCGGCGGCCCGGAAGATTGCCCGGCAGTCGACCAGAAGCCGGATGCGGTCGGACGGGACCGCGTTTCCGTCCCGCTCGGCGGTAAGGTTCTCGCACGCTCGGCGTGCCCGGTCCGGCCAGGTCCCGCCAGCGAGGTCGGCAACGGCCACGAGGGGTTCCCAGGTGTCGGCGGCCCGGTCCTCGACGGGCATGGCCGGTTCCGCGGCTTCCAGTTCTTTCAGGTTGGCGCGTAGCCAGGTGGTGAGTTGCCGGGCGAGGGTGCGTAGGGCGGGACTGTCGCGTCGGTGCCGGTATGGGGCGACGGTTTCCCCAGGGGCGCGGCGACGCATCCGAACAACGACGGCGCGGTCTTCGATGGTGTCGGGCATCGCACCGATACCCGCCAGGGCAGCCATGGAGAAGGTGGGGATCTTTTCCAGGCTGCGCGTGTTGTTGTCCCAGCGGATCGCGGGCCGGTTGCGCTGGTGACCGGCGTTCAACAACCCGCGTAGGTCCTCGTTGGCTTCGGCAGCAGCCCCGAAAATCGTGTCTGCCTCGTCCACCAGCAGCGTCGGCGGGTCGTCGGTGCCAATGGCCCGGTACACGGCCGCAGGGGACGCGTTGACCGTGATCAGCGGCGCGTAGCAGGTTGCCTCGACCACGTCGAGCAGCCGCGACTTGCCGCACCGCTTCTCGGGCGCCCGAATGACCAGGCGGGGTGCGTGCGCCCAGGCGGGTTGGACGTGGGTCGCGGCCACCCACAACACCACCGCGTCGACCGCTTCGGCGTTGGGCAGGATGACGTACCGGGTGAGGCAGGCATGCAGCTGGTCGAGGATCGCCGCGCCATCGACCTGCTCCGGGCTGCTGGTGGGTTGGGTCATGCGGCAAGTCCTTCATCGCGGAAGCCACCGGTGATGGCGGCGCGGGCTGACTTTTCGGTCTGGCCTACGGCCAGGCCCACTTCCATCAGGGCGGCGTACGCGTCACCTGAGGTGATCGCCCCGGCGGCGACGATGCGGGCGGCCCCCCGGGCCGCGCCGTAGAGCGTCACCCGCCGTCGACCCGGGCCGGACCGGCGCACGGTCGTCACCAGGGATGCCAGCAACGCGGCAGGGTTTGAGATGGCCCCCCGCCTGGCGGTGGTGGTGAGGCCGACCGGGGCGGGTGCCGGTGGCCGGTTGGCACGCTGGCACACATCGAGCAGGGCGGGGGCCATCTCAACAACCGACACCCCGGTGTCGGCCCTTTGGTAGGGGCGGCGGGTGATCGGGTGAATGGATGGCGGCGCGACTACGTACCCGCCGTCGGCTCGGATGTCGATCCCGGGGGCTACCTGTCCGGCGCTGCACCGTACGCGGGTGTGTAGGCCGGGGTGCCGGTAGTAGAGGTGTAGGCCACCCGACCCGGTGCGTACCCACCGGGTCGGCGGACACAAGCCGTCGCGGACGAGCTGGGTGAGGCTGTCGGTTCCGCCGTGGGCCGGGTCGACGTCGACCACGACCAGCCCCGACGGTGACCCGGTGCGAATGGCCAGCATCCCGCCCGGTACCCGGGCGACCATGCGGCGCAGCGTTTTCGGGTCACGGGTCGCGGCGTAGAACCCGTGGCAGGTCAGGCAGCGGCAGCCTTGTGGGTCGTGGGCGGGCGGGTCGCTGGGGCAGTTCTCGCAGTTGGCGAGTGGGCGCTTGGAACGGGACAGCAGGAACACCGGCCAACCGGTAGCGGCGTAGCCGAGTGCGGCAGACAGGATCTCGCTCATGTGTGCTCCTTCCTGGTGTGGCGTTCGGGTGGCCAACCCACGTCGGGCGCTGGCCACCCGGTGGTGAGAGCGCGAAGCGCGCCAGTTATGGATTCAGGCAGCGAGCCGGACGGCGGCGAGTCGGCTGGTCGGCCGGGCCAGGTCACGCACCCGAACACCGGGCCTGCTGGCCGGTGTCTGGTCGGCGGGTGCGGCTACGGCGGTGGTGGTCCGCTGCTCTCGCGCCGCGTACATGGCCCGGTCGGCAGTCGACAGCCACACGCCGATGGGCTGGCCGGGGTCGGCCAGGGCCGCGCCGATGGTCGCGCCGACCGCCAGCGGCTGGCCGTGGTGAGTGACGGGTGTGGTGAGTCGGGCATGGATGTGGGGCAGCCACCCGGCCAACCACACATCCGCGTCGGCCAGCCTGGGTGCCGGTCCGGTGGTGACGATGGCGAACTCGTCCCCACCGAGCCGGCTCGCGAGTCCGGCGGGTCCGGCGATCCCGGCCAGCCGTGCGGCGATGGTGGTGAGGATGTGGTCTCCGGCGTCATGACCGTGCCGGTCGTTGACTGCCTTGAAGCCGACCAGGTCGACCAGGGCCACGACGACGGGCCGGCGCTCCCGGGCAGCGGCGTCGATAAGCCGGTCAGCGTCGGCCAGCAGTCCAGCGCGGTTGAGGGCGCCCGTCAGTGGGTCGTGCGTGGCGCTGTGCCGGGCGTCGGCGAGGCGGGTGCGGTAGGTGTGGCGGGCGGTAAGCCATCCGGCGGTGGCCGCGAGCCCAAGAGCGGCAGCGGCGAGTGTGGTCCGCATCGTGGTGTCCCCTCTCGGTTCAGCGGGCGAGTGCCCAGATGGTGAAGACAGCGACAGCGGCGACCACGACGGCGGTGAGTGCGAGTCGGGCGACGTCGCGGATGAGCCAGCCGGTGATCCGGGCGCGGGCGGTAGTGGCGTCGGCGAACCAGGCGACCCGCTCGACGCGGCGGCCCAGGGGCACGCCGAGGATGAGACCGAGCAGGGCACCCACGGCGAGCGTGGCGATAGCCAGTTTCATCGATGCTCCCTGATTTTGGGCGTGGGGGATCGGCCGTGGATTCCATGGGGATTCCACGGCGTGTTTGTCTAGGTCAGGGGCCGTGGAATCGGTGTGGATTCCACGTGGATTCCACGGCCCCGGAAGGACTCCGCTAGGCGGTGCGGAGGATGCGGTAGCGGCCGTTGCGGGTGAGGGGCATCAGCAGCGGTGTCGGGCCGGTGGTGAGTTCGGCGAGGGCCTTGGACAGCCACTTGGCGGTGTAGCCGACCTCGGCGAGGACGTCGCCGAGGTCGGCGGGGCGTACCTCGGTGTGGCCCTGTTCGGCGAGGGCGGTGATGTGGCGGCGGAGGACTTCGCGTGCCTGCTCGGGGCTGGACTGCTTGGGCAAGGCGAGGGAGAACCGGCGCGGGGTCGGGGTGGTGTCCAACTCTTTGGACGGGTCGACGTCGTCGGGCGGGTCGTTGGGGTTGACGCCGGGGCGGGTCGCCATGGCGGGTTCCTCCTGGGGGTCGTCGTCGCGCCCGCCGTCGGCCGGGGCCGGGCCGGTGGGTGCGGTGGTGGTGGGCATGACCGGGGCCAGTGCCCGCGCGGTGACCGGGTCGAGGGGTTGACGGACAGTGGCCCAGCCGGCGACGGCCTCGGCAAGGTCGGTGCGGTTGGCCAGTTCGGAGCGGCAGGGGATCGGCCACCGGGTGGTGGGAATGCCGGGCGATTCGATGTACAGGTAGCCCGGTTTCGAGCTGCCCCAGGATTGCGGGGACGCTCCCGCGTCAACGGTCTCCCCCGTAAGGGCAAGGGACGGGTCGTCGCGGCTGTCGATGCCGAAACACACGTTCGTGGCGAACTGCGACCGTAGCGAGGTGGGTGCCCGGTCGTGGGTCCACCGTTGCTGGGACAGCACCAGGGAGATACCGGCCGACCGGGCACGCTCGGCCACCTGCACGAGGGCGGGATGCCCGGACCATGCCGCGGATTCCTCTACCCACACCGTCAGGTGGGAGAGGGAACAGCCGGGCATCCACTCGGTGAGGTCTTCTCGCCCGAGTGCTTCGGTGCGGGCGGGGATGACCTGTTCGGCGAGGATGTCGAAGAACGCCTCGGCGTGGTCGTCTTCGGTGATGAGCAGGGTCAGGCCGTCCTTGACCGGCTTGACGGTCTGGTCTCGCTTGACGGTGTCGACCACGATCAGCGCACCGTCGGTGCGGGTGAGGTAGTCGGTCATCACCACCAGCGCCCATTCGGTCTTGCCGGAGCCGGTCATGCCGGTGGCGCGGACGTGGGTGGCCGGGCGAACACCGGGCCGGCCGGTGAGCCACATCCCGACGGGTTCGCCGTCTTCAGCCAGGCCGAACCGCAACGGCGCGTCACCAACCGACCGGCCCGGGGCCGACGGCCCCGCCCACTCGATGGTGCGGCGGAGCTGGTCGACCGGCACCACCTCAATCCGGCCCGTCCGGACGCTATCCGGGTCGCGGTGCACCCGCACCGCCGTCGGTGCGACGTCCAACGCGGACGCGATCGACTCGCGGGAGCCTTCGACGTCGGCCAGGGTGTCGCCGTGGGGCATGGTGATGGTGGCGGCGACTTTCGCCCCGTCGACCTTCGGCCGGCCGATCCGGGCGTCTTTGAGCGCGGCCACCACCTCCGCCAACCCACCACCACCGCTGGTGGTGGCGGCCTGCTCGCCGGGGTTGGCCTTCGCCATCAGCCGCATCACCGCCACCGCCACCGAGGCCACGACGGTGCCACCGGCCCACAGGTCCAGCCACGGCCGTTCCCACGGCGCGCCGATCGTCGCCCCCAACGCCCACACCGACCCGGTCGCCGTGAGCATGGTCGACACGCGCTGGCGGATGACGCCACGGGCACGGCCAGCGGCCCACGTCAGAACGGTCAGGCCGGTACCGGCGGCGGTGATCCCAGCGGCGGCCCACGGGTTGGTGCCCCACCAGTGGTGAGACGCGGCAGCCGCCGGCCACGCCAGCAGACACCCCGCCGGGCACACCAGATACGGAATCGCAGCCGACCGGAGGTCGACCGTGTAGGAGTAGGCGCCGGATGGAAGCCCACCGTTGCGGGGCATCCGGCTACGCGGACGGGCCATCAGCGGCCACCACCGTTGGTGAACCGGAACGCGTCCTTACGCGGCTTGTAGCCGACCGCCTCCAACTCCGGCATGTACACCGCCTCGAACCGGGTCGACGCGGTCACGATGTACTGCGACGCGGTCACCAGCGCCTCGGAGGCGTGGGTGATCGGCCGGGCCACCTGCCGGGCACGCGCCCGACCACTCAACCCACCGACCACCACACCACCAGCAACCGCCCGCAACCGGGCGTCCAACTCCGACGCGGTCACCCCCAACTCCAGGGCAGCGGCGTGCAGAAGACGACGGGAACTGTTGAACCACTCCACCAGGGCGACGTTGTCCGTCAACGCGTCGGCACCGGTGAAGAAGCTCCGCTGATCGTTGATGCCTGCCATGCTGATAGCTCTCCTTCACGGGAGGGCCGGGCGCGGGTCGTTGTCGAGGCGTGCCGCGCCCGGCACAAACAAGGGGACTGATCAGGCCGGTTGGCCCCCGCACCCACCCGGCCACCAGGACGGGTGAACACGGACCGGGGACCGGTCAACCAAGCGCAACCGCCAGCAGCGCGGTAGCAGCCGTGCCGACAAGCGCGGCAAGCAGGAGATCCACGGCGGTACGCAGCCGCCGATACTTGACCAGGGCGGTACGGGACAGCCACACCAACTGGCGGGCCAGCTCGGCGGCGGTATCCAGTGGTGGGAGGGTGGCCTCGGTGAGCAGGTCTCCCGGTAGCGAACCGGCGTAGTGGACCAGGCCGTACCCGCCGTTCAGACGCGGGCGAACCGCACACGCCAGCAGCCCCACCGCGATACCGACCAGGGCGACCGTGACGCACCCGGCGACCATCGCAGATACCGGCAGATCGGCGCGGGCCAGCACCGCCAGTCCGACCGTGAGCGCGGCACCCGCCACCGCCAATAGCGCCGAAGCTTTGGCGTCGACTCGCGCGAGTTCGGCGCGTACCTCGGTCAGGCGGGTCGTGAAGAACTCTGTGTCCGGTACTGGCACCATCAGAGGTGCCCTCCTTCCAGCAATGGGCTGAGGGACCGGCGGCACGGCACAGGTTGCGAGCCAGGGGCCGTGCCGCCGGGCGGAATCAGGACTCAGCAGCGGGCTTACGAATCGCGCGGTCTCCGTCGGCCAGCACAGCGGCGTCGATGAGCCGGACGCCGATCATGCGAGCCTCGTCCGGGCTGAGGGCGACACCGTCGAGCAGCACCCGGCCGTCGTCGGTGTTGACCTCGATCGCGACCCGCGCCCCGAGGATGTCGGCGTAAAGCTGGCTCGGTGATCCCTGACGCCAGCGGGTGTAGTTGCGCAGCATGAACAGTTGGTCCTTTCCTGATGGGGTGGTTAGGCGGAGATTCCCGCCGGTACGGCACGGTTTCCAGGCCATGGGCCGTGCCGCCGGGTGGCGCTACTTGGTGGTGGTCTTACGGCTGGTGGCCATCAGCGCGGCGGAGGCCATGACCATCAGTCCGTCGATCGCCAGTGGGCCGATGGCCGTGGTGAGCGGGTCTTCGCCGAAGTGCTCCAGGAGTCCGGCGAGGTGCCGGTACGACACGACGGCGGCGACGATGGCGACTGGCAGGACACCGACCAGGCGGGCCACGAACCAGCGGAAACCCTCGTCCCACGGGATACGGGTCAGGATCTCCACCGCGACGAACAGGGCGATCGGCCAGAACACCGAGAACGCCACCGCCAACGGCGATGGAGACCAGTCCGGGTCCGGAACCCACCCGGCGGGCGCACCCGGTGGGGGCTTGGGCAGGTAGGTGTGGGCCACGTTCGCCGCGATCGACACCACCCCACCGAGGATCACCCCCGCGTACGCCCAACCCCGGCCAGCGACCCGGGCCGACCGTCCGGCGACCGCAGACGGCATCTTCTCGTCGGTATCGGTGGTGATGTTGGAACCCGGGTGCCCGTCCCCCGCCACCAGCGGCAACACCGCGGCGGGCGGGTCGGCCACCGTAGGCGGCGGACCCGGCACGACAACCGGGGCGGACCCGGGTACGACCGGTACGGGTACCGGGTCCGGCCCGATCGGCTCGGTGTAGTCGAACCGGACCGGTGCCGGGTTCTCGGCGTCCGTGCCGGAGTCGGCCGGGAACAGTTCGACCCGTTCGGCCAGGCTGCCCCGGACCACCATCGCCGCATGGATACCGTCGACCCGCTCTTGCCGGGCACGTTCGTTACGCAGCCGGTCCAACAGGTCGTCCGCCTTGGCCGCGCCGATCCGGTAGTCACGCATCAGCCGGTTCCGCGACGGCAGATCGCCCAACTCCTGGGTCAGCTTGCGCGCCTTGGGCAACAGGTCTTCCACGGGCTGCGGGTAGCGGGTGCCGTTGATCGTGGGAGCGGTCATCCGGCCACCGCCACCGTGGACAGGCCCTCGACCGCGTCGACGTGCAACGCGGGCGGGTCGGTGTACTCGGTGGCGTGGGCGGAGATTCGCCAGCCGTGCCACATCGGCCAGGCCGTCATGCGGCGGAACGTCCGGCCGTCGTCCTGGGTGCCGGTGTGCTCGTTGGCCAGCAGGTCCGGGCCGTTCAGCCCGGCGTCGTTCAGCCAGGTCCGCAACTCGACGATGGTGTCGAACGAGACGGCCAGTCCGTAGCCCGGCGTGTCGTACATCGCGCTCGGGTTGGCGATCAGCAGCATCTCCGCCATCACCGCCCGGCGGCTCTTACGCGTAGTCACAGGACCCTCCTCAGGTCAGGACGGGGGAACAGGTCAGGCACTCCCCGAGGGAGCGGGGGATGAAGTAGTCGCGGACGATTCCGCAGGTGGGGCAGGTACGCCGAGCGGCCAGCGCCCGACTGATCGCGGCCATCTGCGCCGGTGACGCGGTCCGCTTCGGGCGGGCCAGGTCCAGCCGGTACAGATAGGCAACCCGGGTACCGCCGACGCCGCGCCAAAGGATCTGGGCGGCGACAGGCTGACCACCAGGCCGCAACCCACGTGCGCGCAGTTGGCGGCGGGTCGCGTAACCAGGCGGGGCACCCTGCCACCACCAGGTAGGAACGCCGTACCGGGAGCCCTCCGGGTCCCAGTAAGCGGCACGAATCCGCCCCACGTCAGGCTGCCTCGGCGACACCGACCGGGGCGACCCGACGACGCGGGTCGGACAGGATCGGCGGCGGGTCCTCCCAGGTGCCGGTACGCGCCACCACTTCAGCGGCACGGGTAACGGCGGCCTCGGCGCGGCGTACCCGACGCCAGTCCAGAACGGTCGGACCACCCCGATCCTCGGCGTACAGCATCGCGATCTCGGCATCGAGCAAATCAAGTTCGGCCGCAATCAGCGGCCACTCCATCTCGATCGCGGCCAGCTCCGCAGAACTCGGACCATCGATATCGTCGTGAGTCACTTCGAACGGTTCCTTCCAGCGCGGCTGGGGCACTGCCGACACGACCGGCAGCGGGTCTCAGTCGCGGACATCGGGACCATCGCCCCGCAGGGGCAGTTCTTCCACACGGCGCTACGCCTTGTGGTCACACGCACAGACGCGAACACAGCGGCCATGACGACTCACCTCCAGCTCAAATCGATTGGGATAGAACCCGGGGCGCGGCCATAGTCGGCCACGCACCCCCGGGCAACAGCAGACGTGCCGTACAGGCACGGGCGACCCTCGGTTGGGCAAGCAAGGGGCCTAACCCCTAAAAGCGGACAAGTCTTGCGGCCGGACACATCAACGGCCGACGCTCGCTTGCCACCCCTAGATCGCATGCATCGGGACCAATAAGGAAGACGGATCTCCCTGCGTCCCGGACCTCTGTGAAGTTCTCAAAGATCAACCGGGTCCGGCGTCCCATGGGCCTACGGCAACGACGTGCCGCCGTTCCCCGGGCCATCCGGCCGAGTGGCGCTGATTTCAGCGCTAAAATTAGCGCTGAAGTTGTGCGGTGTCAACCAAGGGAGGGGCTAGGATCAGCGGGTCAGTAGGTCAGACAAGGGGGCTTCGGGTGGAGGATTGGCAGGCCGTGGCCAGCGCCATCAACGGCCGAATGGCCGAGGTGCCGATGACTCAGCAAGAGCTTGCGGAGCGGTCCAAGGTGTCGGTCGCGACCCTGCGCGAGTTGCAGTACGCCAAGGCGAACCGGAAGAGGTCGGCCCGCACCCTTGCCGCGATCTCTCAGGCTCTCGGCTGGCCGGATGACTACCTGCAAGCTGTCCTGACGGGTGCCACGCTTCCGGCCGGTAGCAAGAGCGTGGGCCAGTCGGACAGCTCCTCCGTGGTGCTTGCCCGACTCGACCAGCTTCACGCCGAAGTGCAACGGCTGGCCGATGCTGTCGAGCGAATCGCGGTCCATGTCGGTCATGAGGACAAGGACACCAGTTCTCGGCACGTATCCGAACGCCCGACAGACGGCAGGTAGGCACATCCACTAGGCATCGACTAGGCACGCCGTGCGGTCGGTCGGTACCTCGGTAGAAGGGAAGAGCAGATGCCCGCGCGTGCCAGGGACGCCACGCCAAATCTCGCCCTGTACAACCTGCGTGACGCGGCAGGCGAGACACAACAGGACGTGGCGGACGCTCTGAACCGTCTTGGCGCGGGCCGGGGAAAAAGGCTGGCTGTTACGGCCAACCAGATCAGCAGGTGGGAGCGCGGCATTACGTTTCCGTCCGCTCTCTACCGGCAGCTTCTCGCTGAGCACTTCGGTGTCTCTGTGCAAGAGCTTGGCCTGACGAGACAGCGGATCGTGCCGCAGCAACGCGAGAGTCCCGAGATCGACACTGGAGGTTTTGCGATCTACCAGGAACCCGAATCTCATCCGCAAGCCGAGGCGAGCCAGGAAGAGTGGCGCGCCGTTCGACGAAACCTGAATGCGTACCGTGTGCAGCTCGCGCGCGAGGCGGCGCGGCTGTACGAGCCGGAGTACCGAGTCGGTGACAGTGGGCTGATCGCGGACCCGGCATGGCTTCCGACGGCACCCATCGAGCTGGGGCAGTTCGGAATCGCGCTCGCGCCAGAGGGAACCGTGCCGCTGATCAACGGCACCGAGGACGAAGCGGCCGGCGTACGTCCGTTGGCTGCGGACGGGCGGCGACACCAGCGGTACAGCCTTGCCCTTCGTGATGTCGAGCAGCCACGACTTTTTGAGAACCGGCTTGCATGGCACCTGGCCAACGTGGACTGGAGCCAACCCGAACGGGCATTGACCTTCACCACCGGCACCTACTTCGGTGGTGTTGACGTCTCCGAGGCGTTGGCCCATGAGATGGCCATGTTCCACGTGGCAGGGGACGGGAGCGGAATCATGCCCGCGTCCTGGCGGAACCTGACCTTTCGCCGGCTGGTCGGTGACCCGTTTACACCGAGTCGGCGACCTACGGCACCCTCCACCGACACGCTCACACTCCGCGTAGATGAAGACGGAGTTACCTTCGTCCTGCACAACCGTGCTGCCGGAAACGTCGCGGTAGCAGGCGGGATGCTGCACATCATGCCCGCTGGTGTCTTCCAGCCGTCGAGCGTTCTACCCGCCGCACAGGTGGCCGACTTCAACCTGTGGCGCAACATCATGCGCGAGTACAGCGAGGAATTCCTTGGCAACGCCGAGCACGGCGGCGAGGGAGAGCCAGCGGACTACAGCGTTGAGCCGTTGGCAGCCTTTGACCGCGCGTACGACGCTGGCGGTGTCCGGGTCTACTGCCTTGGCGTCGCGCTCGATGCCCTGACCCTGTGGGGTGAGGTCTTGACCGTAGCGGTCTTCGACGGGCAGACCTTTGACCGGCTGTTCGCCAACATGGTCAGCGCCAACGCTGAGGGGACCGTGGTTAAGACCGGGCGGATCAAACCCACGCCCGCTCTGCCGTTCACCCGGCACACCATCGACGAACTCACGGCCAGCGGTCGGCTGGCCCCGGCGGCGGCTGGCTGTATCCAGCTTGCCTGGGAGCATCGCCGCACCATTCTTGGGAGAGGCTGACGTGCACGTACTGGTTACCGGCGGCCTCGGATTCCTGGGGCACGCCGTCACGCTCGACCTACTCGCGGTGGGCAATCGCGTCACAGTCATGAGTCGGGGGCGGGCCGACAGCAAGCCGGCCCCGGGCGCGGAGCTGGTGACCGGAGACATCCGGGACCGCGTCAGGGTTACCCAAATCGTTCAGGCGGGGGAGTACGACGGGGTAGTTCACCTTGCTGCCCTGACCAGCGGCCGGGACTCCTTCGCGGACCCGCTCGGCTACTTCGATGTGAACGCTGGCGGAACGCTCAACCTGCTCATGGCCCTGGACTCGGTACGCGATACGCGTCCCCCCGCGTCCCTGGTGTTCACGTCTACCAACATCGTCTACGGGTCGCAGCACAGCGGCGCGCTCTCTGAGGAACTGGCAGTGCATCCCGAGAGTCCGTACGCAGCGTCGAAGGTTGCGGCCGAACAGATGGTGTCGGCCTACGCGGCGACCGGAGCTATCGGGGCGGTCACCGTGCGGCCATTCAACATCGCCGGGGCAGTGGACGGGGTCGGCGACACCGACCCGGCCCGGATCATCCCCAACGTCTTCCGGGCCATCACGGGCCAACTCGACCACGTCACGCTCAACGGCGACGGGTCAGCCGTACGCGACTTCGTGCACGTGGCCGATGTGGCGACCGGAATCCGGCTGGCGATATCGGCCTGCACCCCCGGCAGCAGCCAGACCGTCAACCTCGGCTCAGGCGTCGGAACGAGCATGGCCGAAGTGGTGGCCGCCGCCGAACAGGTTACCGGTCACTCGGTGGCGGTACACCGCATGCCACCCAGGCCAGAACCGCCGAAACTGGTGGCGGACATCAGTCGGGCACGGTCCGCCCTTGGCTGGCAACCGGAACGAACCGAACTAGTGCAAACGCTCTCGGACGCATGGAAAGTATGGCCACGTCAGTAGAAGTCGATGGCTGAATCGGGGCGGTCCATGTCGTTACATTGGGGCTGACGCCTGTTCGTGCCGCGCGGATGGTTCTAGTGCGGCGCGGGCACGGCCCATCCGGCGGCTGTCGATGGTTTCCGGCCCCGGCGCCGTAGGCGTCCGGGGCGGCTTGCCATCCGCCGCACCACCGACCAGTCCATCACCCGAATCAAAGCCCAACGACCCCGCAAGGTCGACCCAAATGTCTAGATCCACTGTTAAGCAACAGGTAGGACGGATTCGTCAAGCATCAACTGGGACTAGACAAAGTCGGATCACATGCCGACCCGGATGGATCTGGCGATAGACGGCGGAGGCTTCTAAGTGCATGGGCTGTCGCCGCCTCGCTCATCTCTATTCTCCCCGTTCAAGCCGACCTCAAAACCGCACGACAACAATGTCACGCTCGCTGATGCTCTGTCGTGGGAGCGAGAAGGACATTGCCCTGGATTCGTCAAGTACCACCGTAGCCTCTGAGACGCCGAGAGTCGCGGCGATGATGGCTGGGGCGGTGGGATGAGCAACCAGCTTGCGGCGGTAGAAATCCTTATAATAGTTGTAGTGGCTCAGCCATGTCCCAACAGGCTGGCCGTCGAGGAGTATTTCGAAGTTTCTGTCGTGTGTTCTGCCGAGAGCGGGCTTAGACTCGTATCGCATGAAATCAATCGCAGCGAGGTCTATGTCTCCGTTTACTCCTGGCCGGGACACTCCGACCTGAGCTAGGATTGCGGCGGTAAGCAGATAGTCGTTTCGATCCATTAGGCTATAGGCGGCAGACAGCAGTCGGTCGTATTCCGGGATAATATATCGTAGATGTTCAATGGAATGCATATCCGTCTGACCGCAAAGGAGGTAAAGAATCGAGTTTGTGAAACTGGTTTCCCATAATCGCATCAGCATATGCTGAAAGTTGAAAGATTTCGACGTGCCCTGGCCATCAACATAGCCGACATACGTGACTCTGCCCGGATTTTGAGCGAACATCCGTGCCTCGCGGGCGATCCATGGCCGCCGCATGGTGTGCAACCAGCGCGTAGAAATATTTCGACAGTCGTACGCAGCAATAACTGGCACGCTTTTAAATAGCTCGGAGAATTCGATCACAGCGCCAATGAGGTCGTCGCCGGCGAGCTGCTGATCAATGGACACTTGATCGATGAAGAGGTGTCGGATTCCGGAATATTTGGCTTGCACGATAGCGAGGCCGACGTTGCGAGATAGCCCGGTCACAGGATCAACGTCCCACCTCCAGGACAAGACGCCTAGATCCGACTGGGATTCGATCGGAGAACGAACGCGGACGGTAGGCAAGGCGCTGGGATCAACGCCGGCTGACGCAATGCCGACGCCGAATTTCTCTGCTGCCGCATATACATCAGCCGCTCTGCTGCCCGCCCACATGTCAGGAAACCTCCTGTTAGCCCCTCAGCCCCTCAGCCGATTAGACTGGAAGAAATGCGGCGGCGGCTGCTACCGTCCAGCAAGCCGTGTCGCTTTGCATCTTCCCAGGTTTTGCATCTCCCAGTACCCAGCGACCTGACGGTCCTGAGCTATCCAGCTCTGCCGCACCTGGTTAGCTCGCCACATGTCACGCTCGTAGTGGAAGCTAAGAAGACGCGTCTTGACATGCTCCCCCTTCTGTGGCCGCAAGGCGAGCCTGCGATGTGCTCATAGCCTCTGCCGATCGCTGCGCATTGCGCTTATTGTGACCTATTGCTTTTATGTAGCATTTCAGATCTATTGCGAGGTTAGAGACATGCCGGACATAGAGCTAAGCGTGGAGGAATTCTGGTGGTTGGTGTGTGAACGATAAAGGGTCGAGCTGGACCGCTTTTGCCATGCTGCCCTGAGGTTTGCGGAATTAATTCAGCTATGATCAAGATGCGGGGCTGGGCGCCTGGCGGTAGCATCGTAGGCACGCTTCACCAATAGGCTAATCGTCAGGGGATCCTGTGACGCTTACATGCGCTTTCTGTGCCATCATTGATGGCGGAGATGTCGATGCGGTAGTCGTGCATCGTACTAATGAAGCTGTGTCCTTTCTTCCGCTCAATCCTGCCTCTCCAGGTCACACTTTGGTTGTTCCCGCAGTCCATGTTCCTGACTTTCTGGACCTTCCTGAAGAGGTTGCCCAGTCGATGACGGCGGCGGTTTTGCGGGTTAGTAGGGCGGTACGCGATGCAGTCTCGCCGGAGGGCATGAACCTAATAACCTCGGCCGGGGAGGCTGCGTCGCAATCAGTGTTTCATTTGCATGTTCACATCGTTCCGAGGTGGAGTGGCGACCGCATCGGCGACATCTGGCCACGCCATGAGGGGTCGGATAGGGAGGCGCAAAACGTTCTTGCTGCTAGGATACGGAAGGCAATTGTTGAATAGCTGATTTGCCTTATCGGATCAGAAGAAGCTGATCGTGGTGTAGGTTAGTGCGAGTCCTAGCAGTGGGCCATAGTAAATCATAATCGTGTACGAGATTGCTACCTTGCTTGGCTTTACGATGTAGTAGTAGGGTGCAATGTTCATCGAGAACGGCTCGGTCGAAGAGTTTGCCTGCCGTACATCGTTATAGAGGCATCTGAACAGACGCTCCTGGCGAAGATAGTAGGAGTCGAGTAACCAGAAGGCGAGGACTGGTAGAAAGCCGACGATCCCAATTCGCCAACTTGGGTTTTTTGCCTCGAATGCATAAAGGGCTGCGAGAACGGTGACTGCCCAGCCCTTTATGAAGAAGGAGTTCGTGGCTAGTCGAGTAACGATGTTTTGTATGAACTCTAGGTGTTTGATTCTCTCGTCGCTCAGGCTCTCGTCGCGCATGCTGTCGAGGGTACATGTGCTCTTCCACTTGATTGTGCCCTAAGGTGGCATCGCTGAATGCTTGCGCGTCCACACCGAAGGATTCCAGCCTTTCCCCTAAAAGGGGCATTTTGCGGAATTATGTGCAATGCTGCCTTATGATCCTTGTGTCGTTCAAGCTTGCGATCTTAAGTGGACGGCGCCTAGAGTTCGGCGGTCCCGGCCTGGTAAGGGCTGGTGGGGGCAAGATTTATAGGGGGAACGATGGCTCGCAATGTCTTCTACAGCTTCCACTTCATTCCGGACGGCTGGCGGGCGGCTCAGGTGCGCAACGCCGGCGTCTTGGAGGGTAACCAGCCTGTCGATGACAACGACTGGGAGACGATCAAGAAGAAGGGTGACGACGCGATCCGGACCTGGATCGATAACCAGATGGTGGGTCGGTCCTGCGCGGTTGTACTTATCGGTGCGGGCACTGCGGGGCGTAAGTGGATCAACTACGAGATCAAGAAGGCGTGGGACAGCCGGAAGGGCGTTGTGGGTATTTACATCCACAACCTGAAGGACCGGAACAGCGAGCAGGCATCGAAGGGCGCTAACCCGTTCGCTGGGATCATCGGTTCGGGACGAGACCTGTCAACGATCGTGAAGGCGATCGACCCTCCGTACACCACGAGCACTAACGTCCTTGCGCACATCAAGGACAACCTTGCTACCTGGGTAGAGGACGCCATCGCGATCCGCAACAAGTACTGAGGTGAGGCGGCGCGCTGCGCCGGTGGGTCGTGCAGGGACGCGATTCGTTTCGCAGTTCTGGCGCTGTCGCTGCTAGGGTCGCGACAACGCCCTCAGATCTATCCGCCACCCTGACTCACACGCCCGAGGTCACTCGTGCTGTGAACGGTGCCTCGGAGAATGCTCGGAGAAGTTAGCAGACGGGGACCATGACCGCCCTGGTCAGGGGTGGTTGCAAGCCTGGTCTGTAAATCCGTCGCGAAAGCTACAGAGGTTCGAATCCTCTACCCGCCACCAGGTGCAAGATCAGCCCCTGACCAGCGCGAAGCCGGTCAGGGGCTGATCTTGTTTCGTCCCCCTGAATCCAGCCGAGTCCGGTCGTCTACTGCTCGCTGTGGGCAGATAGTGGGCAGGTTGATCTAGGCCGCTGAGCATCCGTCTGGGGCGTCTGGGCGGAGGCGAGAGGTCCCGAGCCTGCGCCGGGCGGTTCTAGGGCTCTGGCGGG
Source organism: Micromonospora sonneratiae (assembly GCF_042679305.1). NCBI lineage: Bacteria > Bacillati > Actinomycetota > Actinomycetes > Micromonosporales > Micromonosporaceae > Micromonospora > Micromonospora sonneratiae. Next base: position 242,155 of record NZ_JBHTMP010000002.1, read on the forward strand.
CTCCACAAGCCGCGAGAATTGGTCGGGCGCTGCCGGCTGAGGAGAGAGCTCGACGGAGCGGTAGCGGGCGGGCCGGTGGCAAGCCAGTCCGGGGTTTGACTGGCGCGGCAGTCGGAAGCCGGGACCACGACGGCGGCCAGCCCCGTCGGCTTCCGTACCGCCTTGCTGCGCGGGGTGGGTTCTGGCGAGATGCGTGGGCGGCTGCCCGGCGGATCTCGGTGGCTTTCCGCCCCCGGTGCCGAAGGCAGCCGGGGCGGCTTACCGCCGGGCGGCCCACCGCCCACGCGCCGCGCTCCGCGCGGCGTCTTGATCACGGTGACCCTGACCCGGCAAACGAAGCGGGGGCGACCGGATTCCGACCTACTCCGCGAAGCACTGTATTTATATGGGCTCAATCCGCGACGGTGGTCCAACGAGATTCCGGCGGAACATGCAACGGCGTTGGCCTGGCTGGAAACCGCGTCCCTGCCGGTCGTCGAGTTGGATTCGCCGGCCATGGTCCGCCGGGTCCTCGACAGTCTCTGCGTACGCCTCGACGGCAAGCCTGCGGCCGCCTCCACCGTCCAGCGGAAACGGGCCACCTTCTACAACGCCCTCGGCTACGCCGTGGAGCTGGAGCTGATCGACTCCAACCCGGTCGACCGAGTGCAGTGGACCGCCCCCGAGGTGGCCCAGTCCATAGACCGGCGGGTAGTGGCCAACCCTGCCCAGGTCGCCACACTGCTGGAGGCGGTGAAATCTCTCGGCAACCGGGCCGACAAGGTCACAGCCTTCTTCGGCTGTCTCTACTACGCCGGCATGCGGCCATCGGAGGCAGCGGACCTGCGGCGGGAGGACTGCGACCTACCGGGGCACTGCCTGGACTGCGGGACCGACTTCGACGACTTGGCGGAGGTTAAGCCTTCGGCCTCCTGCGACCACGAGAAGATCGAATACCGTTGGGGTCGGCTGGTCCTCGCCGGAACCGCTCCGCGTGCCGGGTCGCATTGGACAGATGACGGCGAGTCGCACGAACGGCGGGGACTGAAGCACCGGGCAAGGCAGGAAACCCGTACCGTGACGATCCCGCCCCGGCTGGTCGAACTGCTGGCTGCGCACGTCGACAATCACGGCGTCGGCCCGGACGGTCGGTTCTTCCGGGGCCTGCACGGTGGGCCGCTCTCCGAGTCGGTCTACGACCGGTGGTGGAAGCTCGCTCGGGAGAAGGCGTTGACTGAATCACAGGTGTCCTCGCCGCTCGTACGCCGTCCCTACGACCTGCGTCACGCGGCGGCCTCACTCTGGCTCAACGCTGGTGTACCGCCGACCGAGGTTGCCCGGCGGCTGGGCCACGGCGTTGCCGTCCTGCTCCGCGTCTACGCCAACTGCATCGACGGGGGAGACGACACCATGAACGACAAGATCGGTGACGCCCTCGGGTGAGGGGCCGACTACAAGGGACTCCTTCGCCGTCTGGGCGTCGCCGGTCCAATGATGCTTGACCAACTGCGGGACACTCGCAATCATGTGGCAACTGACTGTGGTCGGCCGCGCGTCGGGAGGCGTGGGTCAAGGGGGCGGTACAAATTGAAGGCTGATCTCGCCATCAGGCGGGTGCTGCCAACGCCTCGTCCGTCAGGCCCGCGGACCGCTCAAGCGCGTTCAGTCCGCAATCGAGCGGCACTGGTGGTGCTCATACTCCTGGCCTTGGTGGTCGCTGGCTGCGATCCAGAAACTGAGGGCAAGGGCAAGCTCCGCTACAAACCTCCGCTGCTGCCGGTAGCGCTGACGCTCGGACCCGATGGTGTAGCTGTCGAGGGCGAGACGAGCTTCGTCACCCCGGTCGGCGAGTTCTCGATCGGCGCCGAGTACTCCCTTCCGCCGCGAGACGGAAGCACGATCTACGTGCTACTTCGCGATCGCAAGAAGGGCAAGACCGGGTTCGACAAGGTGTTCAGGGTCCAAGCTGGCCGTGAGCAGCTCACGGTGATCGTGAACGGGACGACCACGATCCAGGTGAAGGATGGGCAAGTCTTGATCGACATCACCGATGGTGCGGTCAAGAAGATCCAGTTCAAGCGAGTGGATCAAGCCACGGTGAAGGAGGGTGGCGATTCGTTCTGGGCCAAGACCGGCGCGAAGTGGGATCAGGGCTGGGAGTCTTCGATCTACAAACCCTTCGTGTTGACGCGCTGGGCCTACGACGATTCAACCATTGACAAGTGGTGTGGGCTGGGGTTTGTCTGGTTCCTGCTGCGTCTGGCGCTCACGCTTGTGCTGCTGATCGTCGACCTGGTGTTGAGCTCGATCTTCTTGATCGCACAGATCGCCTACCTGATCTTCGGTGCCACGGGTCGGAACGTCGTCTGGGGGATCGTCATCCTGGTGGTGATCGTTGCGGGGGTCCGCTGGCTGTATGTGTGACTTGGACGTTGTGGGCGTGGGCAGATGGTGGGCGGCTGACCAGCCGGCACCTGTCTGGAGGATAGAAACAGCAGCTCAACAGGGGTGACCGCAGCAAGATCACTGACGCCCTGTAAATCCGTCGCGAAAGCTACAGAGGTTCGAATCCTCTACCCGCCACCAGGTGCAAAACGGCCCCTGACCAGCGTGAAGCCGGTCAGGGGCCTCTTTCGTGAGTCTCGCTCAGTCCAGCTCCAACCCGCTCGATCTCGCTGGCCGTGTCGGATACGTGTCGCCGAGATCATCGAGTAACGGGCCGGATGCGCTTGGTGTCTACGCTGCGGGCCATGATGCTCGACACCCTGATGTTCGGTCTCGTCAGTTGGATCTTCGGACTGGCGGTTCTCTACCTGGTGATCCGGTTGGCGGTGCGCCATGCCATCAAAGATGCCGATGGGCGGAGGGCCGCCGAACGTCCGAGAAACAGTGCCTGATCTCGGTACCGGCACCTCACTTACTGGCCGGCTCGCTATTAGTACGGCAGCCGCCGTTCGGGATCATGGTTGGAGTTCGAGGTTGAGGCGGCGTGTGTAGTGGGCTCGGCGGGCTCGGGCTTGATGTTGGCGTCGC
>NZ_JBHTMP010000003.1:0-207228 GCF_042679305.1 Micromonospora sonneratiae
ACCACCTCCCACAGCCTCAAGCGCTGGGAGACAGCCTGCCTTACGGATCCTCAGAACCGACGGATTACACGATCAACGTTCAAAGACGAGGCACTAGATGCAGAGGATAATGCGGGGTGGGCTACTGGCCGCCTTCGCGGCGCTCGTCGTGGTGTTCGGCCTCTCCGTGCCTGTTCAGGCGCACGACACAAAGGGCTGGACAACGATCAAGGAGCAGCCGAGCAACCTAACGATCCAAGCGGGTGAGCGCGCCAATGTTCCCTCGTCGGCTGCAGCCTCTGGCCTCGATGGCAACGCTAGCGGAGACATCTCGCTGAACGGATCGAAGTGCGCCACAGTGTGGACCAGTAACCGTGCAGGGTCGATCTATGTTTGCTGGACTTGGTATCTCAGCTCGGACGGAGTCAATTACTACGGAAGCTTCTGGGGAACGTTCTACGACCATGCCATCGATGACAGGTGGGTAATTCTCCAGGCCAAGTGGTACGGCAGGGATTGGACCCCCCTCCGCACTGCCCAGAACGGGGGCAACTTCAGTGGTGATTACAGCGGTCTCAGGAACCTAACCTTCCGGGCGTGTCTGACTGGTGGGTACTGCGGAGCCGCAGCGTAGGTTGGTTGTAACGGTCGTACGAGCCGGGACGAGGCTGGCCGTCCTGGCTCGTCGACGGGCTTTCGGAATCCGCCAGAGCTGCGCCCCCTGGATTCCGAGGTGCTCCGCATTACCCGCGCTCACCCCGACCACACCATCGATGCCCAGATCCGGGGCGATGTCTGACCGTGCCGGATCCGCTTGGCCCGTCAGCAGGATGAGGCGCTGGCCACGAGTGCCCGGGCCGTATTCGTCCACCAGTAGAGAACTTCCCGGCCCGACCGGCGCTTCTGGAGCAGACCGGCCTCTCTCAGCACACGCAGGTGACCACCGACCGTACCGAGCGGCAGCCCGGTCACAGCGACCAGCGCCACGGTGCTGACCGGCTCGGCCGAATGCACCAGAATCCTGCTTCGCGCGTTCCCGAGCAGGCGGCGTAGCGGATCCGGTGTGCTGATAGCCGCCTCGGTGAAGATCCCTGTCACCGGATAGACAATCCCGAAGCGGTCGGGCAGCCTCCAGGAGACCCAGCCTCCCCGGCAGTGAGCCGCGAAGAACATCAGCTTTCCGCCTCGTACGTCGCACGGTGGATAGGGTTGCTCCTGGACCTGCAACCGGCCGTCGCCGAGCCAGCGCATGCCCGGCCGCATGGCGTTGATGACCCCGGACCATCCGTCCCTGCCCAGGCGGGAGATCCGGGACACCACATCGGCACGCAGCACCGATTGTCGGCGCGGCCAGTCCGCCTCGATCGTGTAGTGCCAGACCCAGCGCAACAGAGCGGCCGTCCGGCTCGCTAACCCCGTACGGCGGAGTAGTTCCGGGGCCAGCGGGGAACGTACGCGGGCCAGATCCTCGCGGATCCGCTCGTCCGGCAGCGACTCCAGCACCGCGAGTTCATCGTCCAGCGTCATGTTCGGACGGGCAGGCGGCACCGTCAGGTAGTCGGCCATCCAGGAGGACGAGATCGCGTGCGCCACGATGGCCGCAGTTACCGGGTCACCGTCGAGATATCCGTGGAAGGCATCGACATGCTGGTCCCGCCAGACCCGGTGCCACGGAAGTGGCTGACCCCGGCGCAGGATATTGAGCGCCCCCAACGTCTCAGTGAGCTGTGAAGTGCCGAAGCGCGCCTGCGCCATCACTTCGGCGTCGACCAGGAGCACAGCCACGTTTCGCCTCCAGTCGAAACTTTGGGGTGGCACCGCAGGATGCCACAAGCTTCTGGCCATGCAGAGCGACACCCAGCCAAGCGCCCGAACGCCCGTGGGCGCGCGGAACTTCACGGCTTTGTGGGCCGGGGCCGCAGCCACCAATCTGGCAGACGGCATCGTCAAGCTGACCCTGCCCCTGGTGGCTGTCTCGGTGACGGATTCCCCTGCACTGATCGCCGGTATCACCCTGGCCAACACCCTGCCCTGGCTGTTGTTCTCGCTGCCAGCTGGCGTACTCGCCGACAGAGTTGACCGCCGGCACCTGATCATGACGATGGTCGCCGCGCGCGCCCTGGTCCTCGCCATGCTTGCGGGGGGCATCCTTGCGGACATGCTGCCGCTGGCCGGCCTGTACGCAGGGGCGCTGCTCCTCGGCACCGCCGAGGTGTTCGCCGACACGACTCGGATGTCGGTCGTGCCGATGGTCGTGCCCCGCAGTCGTATGGAATCCGCGTTCGCGAAGCTGACGGCGACCGAGACGGTGGCCAACGAGTTCATCGGGCCGCCCCTGGGTGGTCTGCTGGCCGCCATCGGACTGGCCGTCGCGCTCGGGGTCGGCGGTGTGGGCTACGCGGGCGCGCTGCTCGCCCTGGCGATCATGACTGGCCACTACCGCAGCAACCGTCACCCCAGACCGGCGACGAGCAAGCCCGGACTCCGTACTGACATTTGGGAGGGCGTTCAGTACGTGTGGCGGGAGCGCGTTCTGCGGACCCTGCTGTTGGTGGCCGGCGCGGCGAGTGGATGCTGGACGGCCTGGATGGCGGTCATCGTCGTCTATGCGGTCGCGCCCGGACCGATGGACCTGAGTCGGTCGGAGTACGGACTGCTGATGGGTGCCCTGGGAGTGGGCGGCGTCGTGGGAGCCTCCACCGCGCCCGCGCTCACCCGCAGGCTGGGACGGCACGTCGTCCTTGCCACGTCGATGGCTTGTTTCGTCGTGCTGCTGGCAGCGCCAGCGATCTTCTCGTCCCCCTGGCTGATCGCGGTCACGGCCTTCCTGGGTGGTGCCGGCACCGGCGCCTGGAACGTCGTATACAGCTCCCTGCGCGCGCTGGTCGTGCCCGACGAGATGATGGGGCGCTACAGCGGGGTCAGCCGCCTGACCAGCTGGGGATCGATGCCGCTGGGAGCCCTGGTCGCCGGCCTCACCGCAGAGCTGATCAGCGTGAGAGCGGTCTTCTGGGGTGGAGCAACGGTTTGCGTTCTGGTGCTCGCGGTGACGTTACGGACAGCTACATCGCCCGAGTTTCGACGGCTGGAGGCGTATGCGACCGCCTCCCACGAACCTGAGCCAGCCCAGCCGCACCAGTCCTGAACTGCCGTGTCACCCGGCGAGGCGACGGCAGAAGAGTTGGCCAGTTCATTGAAGCGTGTCCCGGAACGACGGCCAGTGCCGGGAGCCTCGGCTGGTCATCGCCTGAATACTCGCTTGCATGTGGGGCCACTGCTCAGCATCGTGAGCACAATGAGTGACGTACTACCCGAGCGGTGGAGCCAGGCCAGTGTCTACCCCGACATGTGGGCGGACCCCGACGAGGATCCCCGGAACAGTGACGGAGTCAGCCCGGACGGTGAGCTGGCGACGCTGCACGACTTTCTGGCGAACTATCGACTGACCCTGAAGATGAAGTGTGAGGGATTGGACCCGGAGCAGATGGCTCGTCGGTCGGTACCTCCGTCGACCATGTCGTTACTCGGACTGCTCCGCCACCTGGCCGAGGTGGAACGGGACTGGCGTAACTGGATCCGGCCGGACGGCCCAGCGCCGAAGCTGTACGGAGCGAGGGATGCCGACTTCGCGGGAGCCGTCGCTGAGCAGGCGGTGGTCGACAGCGCATACGCCGATCTCGCTCGCGAGCAGGCTGCCACCGATGAAGCATTGGCCGAGCACCCGGATCTGGGGGAGCGGGTGGGGAAGGACGGCATCGCCGTCCGCGAGCTCTGGGTCCACCGCATCGAGGAGTACGCCCGACACTGCGGGCACGCCGATCTGTTACGCGAATGCATCGACGGCCGGGTCGGGCAGTAGCGCAGTTTGCGTAGCGTCCTGATCGATAGCTCCGTACGCGAAACCTGGGTGCTACCGGCAGAGCCAGAGTCCGTCTCCCTCGTGACGGACGACGTCTCCATCCGGCTGCCGGACGAAAACCGCCGCGCCCTCGATCCATACATGCTCGCCAACGTGCAGGTACAGAGGACGCGGAAGCTCCACCGCCCAGTCGCCAGCCTCAACCATGGTTGCGATTGTCATCCTGACCACCGGTACGGGTTCGGTTCGGATGACTCCTGTTGAGTCATCGCCTCGACCGAGCTGTATCTGCACGAGCCGAGACTACCGAGCCCTGGGACGACTGCCGCCTGCACAAGCTGGCGCGGGCAAGGTGATGGCCCGCCTCGGATCTCGCCGTCTTGGATACCTGCTCGGCGGTTATCGTGTGTGCCATGTCGATCAGTGATCGGGATCTGGTTATCGAAGCGGCCGAAGCCGGGGCTGCTGTCGTGCGCTCCCACTACGGGACGGCACTGACTCGGTTCGACAAGTCCGGAGGGGACTTCGCCACGACGGCCGACATCGAATCCGAGCAGGCCATTCTCGATGTCCTGCGCGCCGCCAGGCCGGACGACGTCGTGATGGGAGAGGAAAGCGGGCGTACGGGAACCGGCGGGAACGGACGCGAGTGGCTGGTCGACCCGTTGTGCGGGACGCTGAACTACGCCGTACGCAACATGCTGGTTGCGGTCAACGTGGCTCTGCGAACCGGAACGCAGGTTGTGGCGGCAGCCTCGGCGGACCCGTTCGCCGATGAGGTGTTCTGGACCGACGGTGCTGGCGCGTACGTGCGTCATGGCGGCGTGGACACGCGACTCACCCCGTCGGCAGAGTCGAGCCTGGTGGACGTCAACCTCGATCCGCCGTTCCCCAACGAGCGAGTTTTCCGGGCCACCCGGCTACTTGCCGACCAAGGGTTCATCGAGCGGTTCCGCCCGCGTGTCGTTTCCACCACCCTGGCGGTGGCCTGGGTCGCCGCCGGCCGGCGGGCCGCGTACCTAACCGATGGCCACCTCCAGGACAGCGTCCATTTCGCGGCCGGCATCGCGCTCTGCCAGGCGGCCGGCTGTGTGGTCACCGGAATCGACGGTCAGCCTCTGCACACCGGTGCGGGCGGCCTTGTCGTAGCCGCCGACGAGCAAACGCACACCGCCCTGCTGACCCTCGTCAGGGACCAGCAGGGCTGACCGATTAACCCTGCTTCGGTGGTGTGTTCCCAGTCCCGTCGCTGACGATCTGCGCCGATGAGTTGGCTGGTCAGGCGGCCTGTGCGATCTGGATCAGGTTGCCGCAGGTGTCGTCGAAGATCGCCGTGGTGACCGTACCCATCTGTAGCGGCTCCTGGGTGAACCGCACGCCCAGGCCGCGCAGTCGTTCGAATTCGGCCTGGACGTCCTCGACGGCGAAGGAGGTGTACGGGATGCCGTCGTTGACCAGTGCCTCCTTGAACGGCTTGGCTGCGGGGTGTCCGTCCGGTTCGAGTACCAACTCGCAGCCGTTCTGATCGTCGGGGGAGACGACCGTGAGCCAGCGTGCCTCGCCGAGCGGAATCTCCGTCTTCTTCACGAAGCCGAGTACCTCGGTGTAGAACCGCAGTGCCTCGTCCTGGTTGTGGACCATGACGCTGGTGACGTTGATGCGCATCAATTCTCCTTCGTTTCGCGGTTGCGCCATCGATCGGTGAGGCGCTCCAGCGGGCTGGTGTCGATGTAGTGGAACTTGTAACGGCCCTCGCGGTGGCTGGTGACCAGGCCCGCCCCGATCAGCACCTCCAGATGCTGGGAGATCGCCTGCCGGGACGAACCGAGCTGGTGCTTCATGGTCAGCCGGGAGCAGATCTCGAACAGCGTCTGGCCGTCGCGTTCCGCCAGTTCGTCGAGGATCTTCCGACGGGTCGGGTCAGCCAGGGCTTTGAACACGTCCCCCTCCCTGACGGTGTCCTGCTCGGCTTCGTCGGTGTCGCCCACCCCCCGATGATAGGCAAGTCGTGACTTGCCTATCAAGGCCGGCGCGCGGCGCGATCGGCAGCAGAAGAGCATGCCGAACTGGCAGCCGCAAAACCGTATGCAGTCGGCTGACGACATTGCTATGTTGCCGCCGATGGCGAGGCGAAGGTACGTAGCGAGGGGCGTTGACGGCGGCTACCGGATCTGGGACAACCGGGCGCGCCGGTGGTGGGGCGACCTCTATGAGCTCTGCCCAGACGAGTTGCTCAATGAGCTGAACGGTGCCCGTGACTATGCCAAGATCACGGCGCTGCTCCGGAAGCACCGAGCTCAGAAGCGGTAACGCCGTGCAGCAGGCTACCGCTGCTCACTGCGGCAGAAGCGGATGCCGGTGGTGGGCGGTCGTTCTGGAGGGTGGCTGTCAACTGATCCAAGCCCAGCGCACCCAGCTCCAGCGCCTGGCGATGGAATGCGCGCCGGTCGCCGGGAGGAAAGGACGATCGGCCTGCCAGCCACACACGCTCACCCACCTTGTAGGCCAGCGCCTGCCCTGGCCGACCCAGGTAACGCGCGAGATCGGCGGACGCGTACGGCCCCTGGCGACAGCGGTCCCGCAGCAGCTCCAGCGCAGCCCCCGTCGTCCACAATGCTCCGTCCCCGAACGGCATCGGCAGTCGCAGGTGCAGGCCGATGTCGAGCACAACCCGGGCCGCCCGCAGGAGCGTACTGATGGCCTGCCTTGATGATTACGGCTATCTCGATCGGTCGCTCCTCATTGGTGTAGACCACCCGTAGTTGCCGTAGCGTGGACATGTTCTCGGGGAGTCGCAAAGCGATGAACTCTTCGACCGTCGCCAAGCGAGTGCTTACTTCGAGTTACCTTCGCTCGCCGGGTGCCGACGCAACGAGAACCGAACAACCGGCGCACGCTACAGAAGAGGAGTTCCGCGCGGTTCAGCCGCGGCTGGCGTGCAGGTACACGATGACCATGTCGGGTGCGTCGAGGTTGAACAGGACCGATCGGTACGTGCCGTCGGCGGTCGGTTGTTCCTCTTTGATGCCGGAGACGGTCTTGGCGGTTTCGGGGTCCCACAGGTTGCCGCCGCCGACGTTGTGGTTCGCGTCGACTGCCCGAAGCCCAGGTACGGGAGCCGCCGTGAACTTCGCCGCAGCGATGAAGGCGTCGAGCGCAGTATTGGGCATGCGAAACTTCGCCGAAAGCAGGGTGTCCAGGCCGTTGCTGTAAGCGGCGCCCAGCAGCACGGTGCCGGGAGGCAGGGTCACGTGAGCGACGGCTTCCACCTCAGCAGCGCTGGCGACCTGCGGACTGGACCACATCGGGAACAAATCGATTTCGTTGGTGCTGGCTGTCAGTGCGACCCCACCGCACGTGATCAGCGACAGCACCAGGCTGATGCACGCAAGTACGAATGCAGCGGTGCCGCGTCGATTGCGGGTTGTTCGGGCAGCGGTCTCGATCATGGCCGACACAATAAGATGCGCACGCTCGTCGGCTAGAAGTGGACGGCAAACGGTCGTTGACTAGCGAGCATCCTTATCGACCGGGTCGGTGTGCGGAAATGTTGCCGCTCTACCGGTCGCATGCTGGTGGACTGATCCGGCCGGGTCCCGATCAACCCGCGAATTTGTCACCTTCCAGGAGACGTACGCCGTCGTGGTGCCGGATGGCCGGCGTCGGGTCGTCCCGTAGGGCGTCAAGGATGCGAGCCGCGAAGGTTTCGTTCATTTCGGCAGTGACACGGTCGGTGGTCCACCAGTCGACGGCGGCCGACTCTTCCGTCGGGTGCGGTGTGCCGGTGACGAGTTGGGCGCGGAAGACCAGGGCAACAACGCCCATCTTCATGTTCTTGTAGACACCGGTGAGCCGGACGGGCTCGACCGTGACCCCGGTTTCTTCCTGGACCTCACGGCAGACCCCGTCTTCGATCGACTCGTCCAGTTCCAAGATCCCGCCCGGTATCTGCCAGGCGCCGTTGTCCCGACGCTGGATGACGAGTACCCGTCCGTGTTCATCTGGGATGACGGCGGCCACGCTGACGGAATGACGGGGTTGACTCACGAGTGCTCCTCAAAGACGCAAAGTGCGGCGGTGGCATCGTCGTGACGCTTGTACCGAGGGTGTTTGGCTCCCACAGGATCGCTGGTTTCGACTTGGCGGAGGTATCGAATCAGCTCGTGGGGTCCTTTCTCGGTCAGTGCGTCCAGTAACTGCCACCATTCCATTAGGCTGTATTTCTCGACTATGCATGAAACACCGTCGGTGAGGAGGGCGGCTCGGCGGATTCGAGCAGGTCCGAGCAGGTCAAGGGTGCCAGTGACGGCTCGATGGGCGGCTTCCGGATTGGCAGCAGCGATCCAGTAACCGTGCGGTTGGTTCGTGAGTTCGTACTTACCGCGTACGGATCGACCGGCTAGTTGCTCGATCCCATGGGTGGCAAGTGCTTCCCGTCTGAGTCCGGCTACAGCTGTTGCGAAGCGTTCATCGGTCAGGGCAGTTACGGCGTTACCGCCCTGGTCAACGACGAGGGTGCAGTCGGCGAGTAGTAGATAGTCCATCTGCCCGGCGTTAGCCCGAATCAGGCAGACGGTGGCGGCCGGTGTGGCCGGGTTGTCAAGATCGCAACGATTTCCGTGATCGCCGCGTACCCGCTCGATTGCTTGGGCCAGCATGTCGGGGAGTTCTGTGTTCGGGCACTCTTCGGCAACCTCGGCGAGGCGTCGGGTCAGCCGTTGGACGTACCAAGCAGGGCTATGGATGCAGCCGCAGTCGATGCCTTCTGGTGCCGTGACGCCGTCAAAAACACCGACCAGGGAGCCGACGTGTAGAGCGGCGTCCTCATTGGCTGGGCGTTCCGGCGCGGGCTCACTGGCGATCTGGACTTGCATTGCGTTCCTTGGGAGCTGGTTGATCGTCCCACCCGTATCGAAGGGTCCACAGGTGGCCAGGCATGACATGGATGCAGACCTCGATGGGCCGGTCCTCGGCGGTGTACGCGACGTGCCAGATCTCGAAGACGGGCTGTGCAGCGTCCAGTTCAAGGATGCGCTGCTCATCGTTGTTCGGCATCCTGACCGTGACATCCTCGGTGAAGCGGACCGGTCCGTGGCCAAGCTCAGCCAGGCGACCGTAGGAACCACCTGTCCCCGCGTTGGGCTCCATCAGGGCTGCGCAACCTTTGGTGATCGACCAGGGAAGGTAGGAGTCTGCTACCTGTGTGGGCTCGTCGTTCGCGTAGAGCACGCGGCTGCGTAGTAGTGACGGCTCGCCTTTGCGTAGGCCGAGGGCTTCGGCGACGGCGGGTGGAGTGCTGGTCTTGCCGATGTGCCGGTACTCGGTGCGTGAGTTGAGGTTGAGCTTCGACGCCTCGACCTCGCCAGCGCCGGTGCCTTCCTGTCGTGCAGCGTAGCGAGCCTGGGCATCGCGGTGGATGCGTGGCAGGGAGCGAACGACCGTTCCGGTTCCGCGACGGACCTTCACGTCGCCAGAGGACCGAAGTAGTCCGATGGCTTTGTTCACGGTGACGCGAGAGACGCCCAACTCCTTCGCAAGCTGGTCTTCGCTGGGCAGCAGGGAGCCCGCCGGATAGGTGCCATCCTTGATCCGGCTGCGAAGAAGGTCGCCGATCTGCACGTACTGCGATCTGGGCGTCTCGATCATTGCGTCTGCCGCTTCCCGTGTTCGTGGGACGTATCTCCGGCAGCGTACCGGTCACCGGCTTCCTGCGACTCAGTTGAGACGGGCGCAACGTGAGACGTATTACGTCTTGCATGTCTGCTGAACAGCTCTTACTCTGACGTAAGACGTATTACGTCTCCTCTTGGAAGGGGTGCTGCAACTGGCTTCCCGCCGATCAGCGGACTGCCATCCGTTGCCCTGCGCCGTACCGCATTGCCTGCTGCCCGTTGTTTCTTGGTCACTCGGAGGACACCGCTTCTGATGTCTGCTTCTACATCCATGGTCGAGTTCCGTACTGCCACGATGGACGACGCTGAGCGGGTCAATGGTCTGCTCACGGATGCGTTTCTGGACGGGCCGGTCGCTGCCTGGTTGGTCGGCTGGGAGCGGGAGCGGCGTGCCGTGTTGTACGGGTATCTGGGTCTTCAGGTCGAGCGTGCGGTGCAGTTCGGGACGGTGTACGTCACCGCTGATCTGTCGGCTGTGGCGTGTTGGCTTCCACATGCGGCTGGTCGTGCCTGTCCGCCGCCGAGTTATCCGGTCCGGTTGATGGGGGTCTGTGACGGGTGGGCGGACCGGTTCTTCACCCTGGAGGACAGTTTCGCCGCGCATCATCTGCCGGTGCCGCACCAGCACCTCACCTACCTTGCGGTCGCACCTGGTCAGGAGACGCAGGGCGGCAAGCTGCTTGACCACTGCCACACGATCTTCGACGACGCCGGTGTGGTCACCTACGTCGAGGCCGTCAACCCGGAGAACCGGAAACTGTACGAGGCCCACGGCTACCAGGCCAGCGACCCGATCCAACTGCCGGAACTCGGCCCACACTGGTGGCCCATGACCCGCACCCCCACCACCTGCACAGACGGCGGGCGGGCGTGAACCGGCAGCGGACCATCCGACGCGCCCGCTACGTCGAGGCCACGATCGTCGCCAAACTCATCGCCGCGACCAGCCACGACCTTCCGATCGCCGCCTGGCTCGTGCCCGACGCCCGGCAGCGGCCGGTCGTCCTGACCGACGTGGCCCGGATCTGGGTCGAACACGCCCTGTTCTACGGCGAGATCGACATCGCCGTCGACGCCAACAGCGGCATCACCGGGGCCGCGGTCTGGTTCCACCGCTACGGGCACGTTCCCGCCCCGACCGCCTACCAGCAACGCCTCACCGCCGCCTGCCGTGAACACACCGACCGGTTCACCCACCTCGGAGCAACCCTGACCGCCGAGCCACCAGACCTGCCCTGCCAACAACTGGCCTTCCTCGCCACCACAGACCAGACCGACGACGAAACCACCGAGCGGCTACTCACCCATCACAATGCCCGGCTCGACGCGCACGAAAGTCCCGCCCACACCTTCGCCTTCGGCGACCGAGACCGGGAACTACTCAGCCGCCACGGCTACCAGCCCGGCCAACCCATCGACCTGCCGGGCCAACACGCCATCGTCCCCATGCGCCGAGCAGCCCAACCCCGAACCTGACCCCGGCACGGCCCGCCATCCACCCGAACGGCAGGCCGCCGAGCAGCCGCACAACCGACGACTTCCCGCAAACACACGTCGGCCGGCTGCACGGTGCGGCGGGGGCGTAGCCTCCACGCCCCCGCCGCACCCCCGAGCGTCGGAACCTACTCGTTGGACAGCAACTCTTCGAAGGTCGCCGACAGCGCGAACGGGTCGGCGGGCGCAACCGGCTCCCGTCGTTCCATCTCCTCGGCGAGCTCCCGGCCCGCCCGGTTGATCCGACCGCGAAGTTCGCCCTCGGCGCTGTCAGCTGCCCAGTCGTCGGTGGCGGCGAACACCGACGTCGGCACGACCACCGACCGGAGATAGGTGAACATCGGACGTACCGCATGTTCGAGGGCCAACGAGTGCCGGGCGGTTCCGCCGGTTGCGCCGAGCAGTACCGGTCGGCCGGTCAGGGCACGGTCCGGCAGGACGTCGAAGAACGACTTGAACAGACCGCTGTACGACGCGTTGAAGATCGGCGTGACGGCGATCAGTCCGGCTGCGCCGGCCACCGCGTCGATCGCCCGCTTCAGCGAGGCCGACGGGAAGCCGGTCAGGGTGTGGTTGACCACGTCATGGGCGTGGTCGCGTAGCTCGATCACCTCGATGTCGAGCCGTACGCCCAGCTTGTCCAACCCGTCACGGGTCGCTGCGGTCAACTGGTCGGCCAGCAGGCGCGTCGACGACGGCTGGCTGAGGCCGGCCGAGACCACGGCCAGGGTGCGCTGCTTCATCGCGCAGCCCCCGCCGGGGAGTCGGTCACGCCCGCTGCGTCCCGGGCCGCCTTCATGGAGGCGTGCGTCGGTGCCTCCGGGACGTGGGCCGGCCGCTTCGCCGCAAATTCCCGGCGCAGCACCGGCATGACCTCTTCGCCGAGGAGATCCAGCTGCTCGAGTACGGTCTTCAGCGGCAGTCCGGCGTGGTCCATCAGGAACAGTTGCCGCTGGTAGTCGCCGACGTATTCGCGGAACGTCAGGGTCCGGTCGATCACCTGCTGCGGGCTGCCCACGGTCAGCGGGGTCTGTTCGGTGAACTCCTCCAGGGACGGGCCGTGCCCGTACACCGGGGCGTTGTCGAAGTACGGCCGGAACTCCCGTACGGCGTCCTGGGAGTTGCGGCGCATGAACACCTGGCCGCCGAGGCCGACGATGGCCTGGTCCTCCGAGCCGTGGCCGTAGTGCGCGAACCGCTGCCGGTAGAGCCCGACCATGCGCTGGGTGTGCTCCTTGGGCCAGAAGATGTGGTTGGCGAAGTACCCGTCGCCGTAGTACGCGGCCTGCTCGGCGATCTCCGGGCTGCGGATCGAGCCGTGCCACACGAACGGCGGGATGCCGTCCAGCGGCTGCGGGGTCGAGGTGAACGACTGCAACGGCGTACGGAACTTGCCCTTCCAGTCGACGACGTCCTCCCGCCACAACCGGCGCAGCAGGTCGTAGTTCTCGATCGCCAGCGGGATGCCGTTGCGGATGTCCTGCCCGAACCACGGATAGACCGGTCCGGTGTTGCCCCGCCCGAGCATCAGGTCGACCCGGCCGTCGGCCAGGTGTTGCAACATCGCGTAGTCCTCGGCGATCTTCACCGGGTCGTTCGTGGTGATCAGAGTCGTGGCGGTCGAGAGCAGCAGTTTCTTCGTCTTCGCCGCGATGAAGCCGAGCATGGTGGTCGGTGACGACGGCACGAACGGCGGGTTGTGGTGCTCGCCGGTGGCGAAGACGTCGAGGCCGACCTCCTCCGCCTTGAGCGCGATGGCGACCATCGCCTTGATCCGATCATGCTCGGTCGGCGTACGGCCGTTGGTCGGATCAGGGGTGACGTCACCAACAGTAAAGATGCCGAACTGCATGACCTGCTCCTCACTAGGGAACGAGGGGCATCCGACCCTCTGAACCACCGGCACAACATATTTGACGAGTCAACTATTCCATAGGTCAACCGCTTTGTTGCTCCTCGCTGCCGCTCTGGACTTCCCATCCGTTCGGGCTTCAAGGGTCAGGAAGGGCGCCTT
Organism: Micromonospora sonneratiae; assembly: GCF_042679305.1. Taxonomy (NCBI): domain Bacteria; kingdom Bacillati; phylum Actinomycetota; class Actinomycetes; order Micromonosporales; family Micromonosporaceae; genus Micromonospora; species Micromonospora sonneratiae. The sequence goes on from NZ_JBHTMP010000003.1 coordinate 13,019, forward strand.
GCTATACAGAAAGCGATAACAAGGGGCCCTTCCTGACGGATCGCCGTACAGTACGCCGGTGAAGATTGCCGAGCGCCCGCCTGCCGTATCCCCGACCGGCTGGCTGGCCACCCGCGCCGTCTTCGAGTACTACCTCGTCAACTACCGGCGGACCTGGCGGGGCAGCGTCTTCTCGGCGTTCGCGCTGCCACTGCTCACCATGCTCGGCTTCGGGCTGGGTGTCGGGGCGTACATCGACGGTGGGGTGGCGGGAGTGTCCTACCTCGACTACATCGTCCCCGGCCTGATCGCCTCGACGGCGTTGCAGGTGGCCATCGGTGAGTCGACCTGGCCGGTGCTGGCCAACTTCGAGTGGATCAAGGTCTACTTCGCGCAGGCGGCGGCACCGTTGCGGGTGGCCGACATCCTCAACGGTCACCTGGCCTTCGTGCTCTTCCGGGTACTGGCCAGCAGCGTGATCTTCCTGTGCGTGGCGGCGGCCTTCGGGGCGCTACGTTCCCCCTGGGCGCTGGCCGTCGTACCGCTGGTCTTGTTGCTCGGCCTGGCCGTCGCCGCCCCGGTCTTCGCCTACAGTTCGGCGATCTCCAGCGACAGCTACCTTGCGTTGTTGTTCCGGATCGCGGTCATCCCGATGACGCTGTTCGCCGGGGTCTTCTTCCCGGTCGAGTCGCTGCCGGTGGTGCTGCGTTGGCTGGCGTACGTGTCGCCACTGTGGCACGGCGTGGATCTGTGTCGAGCCGCCTCGTTGGGTGTCGCACCACAGTGGTCGGTCGTCGGTCATCTGCTCTACCTGGCGGCCTGGGCGGTCGCCGGTTGGCTGCTGGCATGGCGGAGGTTCCACCGCCGGTTGGCCAGCTGAGCAGAGCCGAACCCGGGTCGGGTGAGCGCGGTTCGAGTCGGGTCTGATTCGAGTCGAGTCTGGATCGGGTCAGCGCGGGAGAGAGGAAACAGGAGAGCCGTGGTCAGTGTCGTCCTGCCCAGACTGATCAGTTTCGAGGGTGCGCCCCGACGCTCGGCCTCGGTCACCGAACGGAACATCGCAGCGTTGCGCTCCGCGTACTGGCTGGTGCTCATCTCCGGCTTCTTCGAGCCACTGCTCTATCTGTTCTCCATCGGCGTCGGGGTGGGGGCGCTGATCGGCGACATCACCCTGCCGACGGGCGAGGTGGTGACGTACGCGGCCTTCGTCGCACCGGCCATGCTGGCCTCCTCGGCGATGACCGGCGCGTTGTCGGAGACGACGTTCAACTTCTTCGGGAAGTTGAAGTACATGAAGCTGTACGACGGCATCCTGAACACCCCCGTGCAGCCGTTCGAGATCGCCCTCGGTGAGTTGGCCTGGGCGATGCTGCGGGGCACGCTCTACTCGGCGGCCTTCCTCGGTGTCATGGTGGCGATGGACCTGACCACTCCGGCCCGGGCGCTGGCCGCCTTTCCGGCCGCCGTGCTGGTGGGCTTCGCCTTCGGGGCGTTGGGTATGGCGCTGTCGACGTACATGCGCAGCTGGCAGGACTTCGACCTGATGGGATCGATCCAGTTCACCCTGTTCCTCTTCTCCGGCACCTTCGTGCCGGCCGAGGCCTATCCGGCGCTGTTGCGTTGGCTGGTGGAGGTGACGCCCCTGTACCGTGCGGTCGACCTGCTCCGGGGCATCAGCGCCAGCGGCACCGGCTGGTTGCAACTGGTCGATGTGCTCTATCTCGTCGCCGCAACCGGCCTGGGGCTGATGGTCGCGGCCCGGCGGATGGGCCGGCTGCTCTACCGGTGAGCCGTCAGGACTGCCGGTGAGCCGTCGGGCCCGCCGGTGAGCCGCTCGGGCGGAGCCTGGTCACATCCGATGAGCGGGCCCGGGGCGGTCCCGACCTGGCGTGGTCGGTTCGTCGCAAACCATCGACGGTCGACGAGTGCGTCACTCACGGTAACTGAACCATGGTTAAGGTGGACGTCTTTGTCTTGTGGTGACAGTCGTCATCTTGGCTGTCCCCGTTTCGGGGGATGTGTTTCCGCACTTCGCGGACGTGTCGCGGATGGGTGGTGCGGAACGTCGAGTGTCTGCTCCGGCCTGTGATCTTCCCGGCCCCTGGTGGCGGGCTTGCGTTCGGTAGTTAAGGTCTTGATGGTTTCTGCACACCCCTGGCCAGGAGAAATAGGAACACTGATGAGCGACCCCTACTCGCCGTACTCGAATCAGCCCGATCCGAACCAGCCGCAACAGCCGCAGTGGGGCGCCCCGCCGCCGCCCGGGCAGCCGGCTGCCTACCCCGACCCGGCCCAGCAGGCCTACCAGCCGCCGCAGTACGGCACCGAAGGGCAGCCGCAGTACGCCGCCCCTGGTCAGCCGCAGTACGGCACCGAGGCTCAGCCGCCGTACGGTGCGCCGGGCCAGGCCCCGTACGGCTCCCCGGTGCAGCCCCCGAAGAAGTCCAACAAGGGTCTGATCATCGGCCTGGTCATCGGTGTCGTGGTGCTGCTGGTGCTGGTTGCCTGCGGGGTCGGCATCGCGATGGTCGTCAACAGCGACGACGACGAGAAGGACCCGAAGCCGTCGCCGACCAGTAGCGCGGGTGTGGATCCGTCGGGTGCCGCGCCCAGCCCCAGCCAGTCGGGCGGCGGGAACAACAACCAGAACAACGGCGTCACCGCCCGGTACTCCAGTGACTTCAAGGAGGTCTGCTCGGGCGGTTCGATCCTGAACGCGGCTGCCTACAGCGGCCCCTCCGGCGCCAAGATGTACGCGTTCTCGAACGACCCGGCCCGGCCGACCTACTGGAGCAGCGAGACGATCAGCTCGCGCGAGCCGTACTACGCGAAGTCGGCCGACTACACCACGGTGAGCGTGGTCGCCTGCCTGACCTACGTCGAGGGCAGCGAGGCCCCGGGCACGAAGTGCAACCTCAAGTCCAGTGACGGTACGGCGGTGACGGTCGACTACATGTCGTCGCGGTACACGCTCACCTTCCACGCCGCGCAGACCGGCGAGAAGGTCGCCGACGGCGGCACCATCAACGCTCCGGCGAACCGGTGCCCGAGCTTCATGACCTACAACAAGACCACGCTCAAGTCGTACGCGAACCCGGACGACGGCGCGCTCGAGGCGGCTTTCGCGAAGTTCATCGGCGGCTGACCTCCTCGGGTAGTTGCATCAGGGTCGCGTTCCATCCGGAACGCGACCCTGATGCGTATCGACGGGTCGCCAACTTTTCTAGATCAACTAATAGCTTTTGTCTTTCTAGACAAAAGTTTGCGTCAGATTGGCGGAACCTCTAGACAGGTGACGTAGCGCACTCCTACTGTGTCGGACACAACACCCTGGTGTCGTGCCGGCGCTACGCCGCGTGGACGCCAGGCTCCACAGCGGAGGTGAGGCACAGTGCGCGTCGCGGAACCATTGCATCTCCGGCTACTGCGACTGCTGCGTGACAACGGTGCGGTGTCCCGCGCCGAACTGGCCGACCGGCTGGAGATCCCCCGACCACGCCTGCTGGCCGAAGTGTCCCGACTGGTGGACCTGGGCTACGTCGCCGAAGCCGGAATGGCGGCCTCCCGGGGCGGGCGACGCTCCACCCTGGTGGAACTCAACCCCGGTCTGCGCTTCGCCGCCGTCGACCTCGGGGCCAGTTCGGTCGACGTCGAGGTGGTCAACGGTCGGCTCGAACCGGTCGCGGCCTACGCCGAGGCCGCCGACATCCGGTCCGGTCCGAAGGCGATCCTGCAACGGGTCAACGAGTTGCTGCACAAGGCGAAGGCCGACGGGGCGTACGAACGGCTGGACGCGGTCGGGGTCGGCGTACCCGGCCCGGTGAGCTTCCGCGACGGTGTCCCGGTCTCGCCGCCCATCATGCCCGGCTGGGACCGGTTCCCGGTGCGCGAGCTGCTCACCCGGGAACACGGCTGCCCGGCGGTGGTCGACAACGACGTCAACATCATGGCGATCGGTGAGCGACACGGCGGCGTGGCCCACTCGGTCGACGACTTCCTGTTCGTCAAGGTGGGCACCGGGATCGGCTGCGGGATCCACCTGAGCGGCGAGGTCTACCGGGGCATCGACGGCTGCGCCGGGGACATCGGCCACATCCAGGTCGACGCGCACGGCCCGATGTGCTCCTGCGGCAACATCGGCTGCCTGGAGGCGCTGTTCAGCGGCACCGCACTGGCCAAGGACGCGACGGTCGCCGCCCGTAACGGCACCTCACCGGCGTTGGCGGAACGGCTGGCCACCAGGGGCGCGGTCACCGCGCTCGACGTCGCCGAGGGAGCCGTCGAGGGCGACGTCGTCTGCATCCAGCTCATCCGCGACGGCGGCCGTCGACTCGGTGGGGTCCTTGCCGGGCTGGTCAGCTTCGCCAATCCGTCGATGATCGTGATCGGTGGTGGGCTCGCCCAACTCGGACACATCCTGCTGGCCGAGATCCGCAGCGTGGTCTACCGGCGTTCGCTGCCGTTGGCCACCGGAAACCTGCCGGTCGTGCTCTCCGAACTCGGCCCACGTGCCGGCGTCGCCGGCGCGGCCGTACTCGCCAGTGACGTGGCCTTCGGGGAGGCGACGTGAACGAGGGGGAGGCGACGTGAGCGAGGTGGTCCTGCGGCTCACCGACGTGGTCAAGACCTTCCCCGGCGTACGGGCCCTCGACGGGGTGGAGTTGGAGGTACGCGCCGGCGAGGTGCACTGCCTGCTCGGGCAGAACGGCGCGGGCAAGTCCACCCTCATCAAGGTGCTCTCCGGCGTACACCGCCCCGACTCCGGTCAGGTGGAGTGGCTCGGCCAGCCGGTCAGCTTCGCCAATCCGCAGGCCGCGATGAAGGCCGGTATCGCCACCATCTACCAGGAACTCGACCTGGTCGACGACCTGTCGGTCGCGGAGAACGCCTTCCTCGGTCACGAGCCCCGCCGGCTCGGCTTCATCCGTCGGGGACACACCGCCCGGCGGACCAGGGAGATCCTCGGCCGGCTCGGGCACGCCGAGATCCCGCCCCGGCGGCTGGTACGGGCACTGCCCGCCGCCGGCAAGCAGATCGTCAGCATGGCCCGGGCGCTCTCCCACCGGGCGCGACTGATCATCATGGACGAGCCCAGCGCGGTGCTGGCCCACGACGAGGTCGGCAACCTGTTCCGGATCATCCGGGAGCTGACCACGCAGGGGATCGCCGTCATCTACATCTCGCACCGGCTTGAGGAGATCCGTGAGATCGGCGACCGGGTCACCGTACTGAAGGACGGCCGGACCACCGCGGCCAACCTCTCCGCCCGGGACACCCCGACCCGCGACCTGGTCAGCCGGATGACCGGCCGCAGCATCGAGTACGTCTTCCCGGACCGCCCCACCGGGCAACCACAGCACCGGGACCTGCTCCAGGTGACCGGACTGGGCCGGGCGGGCGAGTTCGCCGACGTGTCGCTGACCGTACGCAGCGGGGAGATCGTCGGAATCGCCGGCCTGGTCGGCTCCGGCCGCTCCGAGCTGCTGGAGACCATCTACGGTGCCCGCCGGGCACAGACCGGAACGGTACGGATGTCCGGTCGGACGTTGCGGCCGGGCAGCGTACACGCGGCGGTGAAGGCCGGGATCGGGATGGCCCCCGAGGAGCGCAAGAGCCAGGCGCTGCTGCTCGGCGAGCCGATCTACCGCAACGTCACCCTGGCCACGTTCGGCCGATACGCCCGGCTCGGCTTCACCGACGCCGGACGGGAACGGGCCGAAGCCGACCGGATCGCCGAGACGCTGGAACTACGTCCCCGTGACGTACGCCGTCCGGTGCGCACGCTCTCCGGTGGCAACCAGCAGAAGGTAGTCGTCGGTCGGTGGCTGCTCGGCGACACCCGGCTCCTGCTGCTCGACGAGCCGACCCGGGGCGTGGACGTCGGCGCACGGGCGGAGCTGTACCAGGTGATCCGGGCGTTGGCCGCGCGTGGGGTCGGGGTGCTGCTGGTCTCCAGCGAGGTGCCGGAGGTGCTCGGCCTCGCTGACCGGGTGCTCGTGATGCGGGAGGGTCGGATCGTGCGCGAGGCGCCGGCCGGCGAACTCGACGAGGACACCGTGCTCGATCTGGTGATGGCGGGTTCGTTGATGGAAGGAGTGGCAGCATGACCGACAGCACCGCGACCGCCGTGATGAAGACAGCCAAGTCCAGCCCCGAGCCCCGTACGTCCTTCTGGCGTGGGGACGGCAGCGAGACGGTCCGGCGCAACCTCGGCCTGCTCGGGGTCCTGGTCGTGCTGATCGCGATCGGGGTCGTCACCCGCCCGGATCTCTACAGCAGTTCCCAGTGGGTGGGGGACAACATCTTCTCCATCCTCAAGCTGGCCTCCGTGGTCGGCGTGGTCACCGTCGGCATGACCTTCGTGATCATCGGTGGCGGCATCGACCTGTCGGTCGGGGCGATCGTCGCGCTGGCCGGTGTCTGGTCCACCACGTTGGCCACCCAGAGTTTCGGTGCCGGCGGCATGATCTTCACCGCGATCACCGTCGGCGTCGGGGTCGGGCTGGTCAACGGACTGCTGATCTCGTACGGCCGGCTGGTGCCGTTCATCGCGACACTGGCGATGCTGGTCGCCGCCCGGGGACTGGCCGCCGAGATCTCCAACAAGCAGACCCAGGTGTCGGCCAACACCACCATCAACAACATCGCCAGTGCCAAACTGCTGGGGATTCCGCTGCTGGTCTACATCCTCGCCGTGGTGGTCGCCGCCGGCTGGGTGCTGCTCAACCGCACCACGTTCGGCCGCCGTACGGTCGCGGTCGGCGGCAACCCGGAGGCCGCCCGGCTGGCCGGGATCAACGTAAGACTGCACACCATGCTGCTGTACGCGCTGTCCGGGCTGTGCGGCGGCATCGCCGCGATCATGCTGACCGCACAGGCGAACTCCGCGCAGGCGGCCATGGCGAACCTCTACGAACTCGACGCGATCGCCGCCGCCATCATCGGCGGGACGCTGCTCAGCGGCGGTCGGGGCACCATCATCGGCTCCCTGCTCGGCGTGATCATCTTTGCGACGATCACCAACCTGTTCGCCATCAACGACCTTTCGGCAGAGGCACAGAACATGGTCAAGGGCGGCATCATCGTGGTCGCCGTCCTGGTCCAGCAGTTCCGTTTCAAGTCGGTCACCCGGTTCTTCGCCCGGAACAGCAAGATCACTACCACGACCTGACGTATCGCGATCGACCCTGGTGAGGCCCGTGCCGGGCACTCGCCGGGCCCCGTACGCCCTCGTACCCCCACGAAGCTCAGGAACCAGGAGGTCGTCATGACCCAGCACAGTCGCGACCTGTCGCGCCGACGGCTGCTGCTCGGCGGTGCCGCGATCGGTGCCGGCACCCTGCTCACCGCCTGCACCAGCAACGAGGCAGCGCCCACCACGACACAGACCAAGGCCGCCGACACCGGTGGCAACGCCGCCCCGGGCAAGAAGGTCACCATCGGCTTCTCCGCCCCGGCCGGACACGGGTGGGTCGCCGCCATCACCAACAACGCAAAGGCGCAGGCCGCGGCGTACCCGGACGTGGAGCTGAAGTCGGTCGAAGCCGGACCGGACGCCGCCGCCCAGCGGGCCGCGCTGGCCACCCTGCTGTCCCAGAAACCGGACGTGATCGTCCTGCTGCCGCACGACGGCAAGGAGCTGAACGCGTTCGGTCTGGAGGCGATGCAGGCCGGTGTCCCGGTGGTCAACCTGGACCGGGCGTTCCCGGACGCGCTGGCCTACCGCACCCAGATCAAGGGCGACAACTACGGCATGGGTGTCTCCGCCGGCAACTTCATCGCCGCGCAGCTGAAGGCCAAGGGCGTGACCAACCCGATCATCGGGGAGATCGCCGGCATGGACGAGTTGGAACTGACCCAGGAGCGGTCGGCGGGTTTCCGGTCGGCGCTGGCCACGCACGGGCTCAAGGTGGCCAACCGGCGGGCCGCCCGGTTCACCGTGGACACCGGCCAGGCCGAGGCGGCCCAGTTGCTCCAGGCACTGCCCAAGATGGACGCGCTGTGGAACCACGACGACGACCAGGGCGTCGGCGTGCTGGCCGCCATCAAACAGGCCAACCGCTCCGAGTTCATCATGGTCGGCGGTGCCGGCTCCAGGGCCGCGATCGAGGCGATCCAGGCCGACAACACCGTACTGAAGGCGACCGTCACCTACAGTCCCTCGATGGCCTCCTCGGCGATCTCCCTGGCCCGCCTGATCGGTCAGGGCAAGGGCATGTCCGACCTGGTGGAACTCCAGGTGCCGAAGGAGATCACCCTCGCCTCGGAAACGATCACCAAGGAGAACGCGAGCGCCTACGTCAAGCTCGGGTTCTGACGTACGGGGGGAGACCCACCTTGTCCACTGTAGAAACAGAGTTGCGGATCGGGCTGGTCGGCTACGCCTTCATGGGTGCCGCGCACTCGCAGGCGTGGCGGACCGTGAACCGGGTGTACGACCTGCCGGCGCGGGCCCGGATGGCCATGATCTGCGGCCGGGACTCCTCGAAGGTGGCTGACGCCGCCACCCGGCTCGGCTGGGAGGGGCACACCACCGACTGGCGTGACCTTGTCGCCCGGGACGACATCGACGTGATCGACGTCTGCACCCCCGGGGACAGCCATGCCGAGATCGCGGTCGCGGCACTGGCGGCGGGCAAGCACGTGCTGTGCGAGAAGCCGCTGGCCAACTCGGTGCAGGAGGCGCGGGCGATGGCCGCGGCGGCGGCCACGGCGCAGGCGGCCGGGGTACGTTCCATGTGCGGGTTCAACTACCGTCGGGTGCCCGCGGTCACCATGATGCGCGACCTGGTCGCCTCCGGTCGGCTCGGCACGGTCCGGCACGTACGGGCGGCCTACCTACAGGACTGGATCGTCGACCCGCAGTATCCGCTGGTCTGGCGACTACAGAAGGACCGGGCGGGTTCCGGTGCGCTGGGTGACATCGGCGCACACATCATCGACCTGACCCAGTACGTGACCGGGCAGCGGATCACCGGCGTCAGCGCCATCACCGAGACCTTCGTCAAGGAACGTCCGCTGCCGGTCGAGTCGACCGGTCTGACCGCCGCCAGCGGGGGCGACGGGACCGCAGTCGGGGTCCGCACCGGGCCGGTGACGGTGGACGACGCCGCCGTCTTCGTGGCCCGACTCGACGGTGGAGCGCTGGCCACGTACGAGGCCAGCCGCTTCGCGACCGGTCGGAAGAACGCCCTCCGGGTCGAGATCAACGGGTCGCTCGGTTCCCTGGTCTTCGACCTGGAACGCCTCAACGAACTGGAGTTCTACGACGCCACGGAACCCACCGCCGAGCAGGGGTTCACCCGGATCCTGGTCACCGAGGCCGACCATCCGTACCTGTCGGCGTGGTGGCCACCCGGGCACATCATCGGCTACGAGCACTCGTTCACCCACCAGATGCGTGACTTCCTGGAGGCGGTCGCCACCGGTGTGGACCCGGTTCCCTCGTTCGCCGACGCGTTGCAGGTCCAGTTGGTGCTCGACGCCGTGGTCCGCTCGGCGGCGTTGGGCTCGTCCTGGGCGGAGGTGGAGGCCGTCCTCGCACCGGTCGCCGCCTGACACGCCACAACTGAAGACCGACTCCGGCTGGACCGGTGGCATGGTCTTCGCCGCTGGTTCGGCCGGGTAGATGCGGGGGAGGTGGGCTGGACCGGTGGCATGGTCTTCGCCGCTGGTCCAGCCGGGTAGACGCGGGGGAGGCGGGGCCGGGACGCCGACCGGCCCCGCCTGCCAGCCCCGTCCGTTCGTACCGGCATGGGGTCGGGCCGGTGCCGGTGCCGCCGACACCGGCACCGCTCCCGGAAACACCGCAGGACGCTCGAACGGACGGGGCGCTATTTCCACCGGGACGCCGTTATCTTTCCGACATACATGTGTTTCTTTGGCTCAGCGTCGCGGCGGCACCCGCCGCCCGGGTGAGGAGAGAGCACCGATGCGTACGGGTATCTGGCTGGTGGGGGCACGCGGCTCGGTCGCCACCACCAGCATCGTTGGGGCGCTCGCACTGCGGGCCGGGTTGGCCGAGCCGACCGGCTGTGTCACCGAACTTCCCGAGCTGCGGTCCCCGAGCCTGCCGACCTTCGCCGACCTTCGCTTCGGCGGACATGACGTGGTGACGATTCCCCTGGTCAAGAAGGCCGAGGCGCTGGCCGCCGCCGGGGTGTTGCCGGCCCGGCTGGTCGCGGCGATCCCCGACCAGTTGGCCACGGTCGAGTCGGAGATCCGGCCCGCGCCGGCCGACCTGCCACCGACCGAGATGATCGCTGCTGTCGTCGCCGACCTGACCCGGTTCCGGGATCGGTACCGGCTCGATCGGGTGGTGGTGGTGAACGTGTCCACCACCGAACCGGCTCCGCCGTCCCATCCGGCGCATGCCGGCCTGTCGGCCCTGGACGCCGCACTGCTGGCCGGGGAGACCGTGCTGCCGGTCAGCTCGACGTACGCCTACGCCGCCTTCACCGCCGGCTGCCCCTATGTGGACTTCACTCCGTCCACCGGTGCCCGGTTACCTGCCCTGGCCGAACTGGCCCGGCAGCGCCGACTGCCGTACGCCGGGCACGACGGCAAGACCGGCGAGACGCTGGTTAAGTCGGTGCTGGCCCCGATGTTCGCCATGCGGCACCTGCGGGTGCGTACCTGGTCCGGGGTGAACCTGCTCGGCGGCGGCGACGGTGCCAACCTGGCCGAACCGGCGGCCAACGCGGCCAAGTCGGCCAGCAAACAGCGGGTGCTCGGGGAGACCCTGGGGTACGTCCCACAGGGCCGGACCAGGATCGACTACGTCGACGACATCGGTGACTTCAAGACCGCCTGGGACCTGGTCACCTTCTCCGGCTTCCTCGGCACCGGAATGCGAATGGAGTTCACCTGGCACGGCTGCGACTCTGCCCTGGCCGCACCGCTGGTGCTCGACCTCGCCCGGCTCACCGCAGCGGCACATGCCGCCGGACGGGTCGGACCGCTCACCGAGTTGGCGTTCTTCTTCAAGGATCCGTTCGGCACCGGGAGCCACTCGCTGGCCGAACAGTGGGGTGCGCTGCGGGGGCTGGTCCGGCAACTCGACACCGGAACCGGTCAGGACGGGGGTAGCCGTGCCGTCGATGCGTGACTTCGTGGAGCTGGTCCGGGCACCGGCTGCGCTGTCCGTACCGGGCGACGTGCTGGCCGGTGCCGTCGCGGCCGGCGGGAGAGGTCCCGCCTGGAGTAGGCCCGGCGGGGGAGGGCCGGCGGGTTCGGCCGGGCGGGTCGGCCGTGCGGTACGCCTCGGCGGCCTGGCCGGATCCTCGGTGCTGCTCTACTGGGCGGGCATGGCCGCCAACGACTGGGCCGACCGCCGGGTCGATGCCGTCGAACGGCCGCAGCGACCGATCCCCAGTGGCCGGGTCCCACCGGCCGCCGCGTTCGGGCTGTCGGTCGGGCTGACCTCGGCCGGGCTGGTCACGGCCGGTCTGGCCGGTGGTCGACGGGCGCTGGCCGTGGCGGTCCCGCTGGCCGGTGTGGTGTGGGCGTACGACCTGTGGGCCAAGGACACCGTCGCCGGTCCGGCGACGATGGCCGCCTGTCGGGGGCTGGACGTGCTGCTCGGTGCCAGTACCGGTCGGCCACTGCGGGCCGTGCCGGCGGCGTTGACGGTGGCCGCGCACACCTACACCGTCACCGCGCTGTCCCGCCGTGAGGTCGAAGGTGCGGACCGGCGGCTGCCGGCGGCGACCCTGGCCGGCACCGCCGTGGTGGCCGCCGCTGCGGCCGGGGGCGGGATCGGGTGGCGGGGTGGACCGGGTACCGCTGGGGCTGGTGGCGGAAACCGGCGTCGGGGTGGACCGGGTACCGCTGGAGCCGGTGGCGGAAACCGGCGTCGGGTCTGGCGGGCGCTGGTGCCGGCCGTGTTGGCCGGCGGCTACACCGCCCGGTACGGCGTTGCACAGGCCCGGGTTGTCGCCGATCCAGCCGCCGAGCGGGTCCGGGCGGCGGTCGGGGCGGGGATCACCGGTCTGCCGGCGTTGCAGGGTGCGCTGATCGCCCGCGCGGGTGCGACCCTGCTGGGGGTGGCCGTGGCGGCTGCCGCGCCACTGGGCCGCCGACTGGCCCGAAAGGTGTCACCTACCTGAGGCTGATAAATCGAGGTCTACCGTATTGATCAAGAACATGGCAGCGTAGAGGGGCGAGCAGAACACAGAACGTGTCGCTGGTGGACGGCGGGAGGCGTGGTGATGGCGGAGAGTCCCCGGTTCGGTTACGGAACGAACGGATTCGCCAACCACCGGCTCGACGACGCACTGGCAGTGCTGGCCGACCTCGGCTACCAGGGGGTGGCACTGACCCTCGACCACGATCATCTCGACCCGTATGCGCCCGGTCTCGCCGCCCGGGTGGCTACCGTGGGCCACCGGCTGGCCGAACTCGACCTCGGTGTCGTGATCGAGACCGGTGCCCGCTATCTGCTCGACCCGTGGCACAAGCACGCGCCCACCCTGCTCGACGACGATCCGGCACCCCGGATCGACTTCCTGTGCCGGGCCGTCGCGATCGGGGCCGACCTCGGCGCGGAGGCCGTCTCCTGGTGGGCCGGCGTACGACCGGCGCACGTCGACGAGGCCACCGCCTGGGAACGGCTGGTCGCCGGCTGCGCCGAGGTGGTGGCGGTGGCCGACAGCGTCGACGTCACCGTCGGCTTCGAACCGGAGCCCGGCATGCTGGTGCCCGACATCGCCGGCTGGTGGCGGCTGCGCGGGGCCCTCGGCGCGCCGCCCGGTTTCGGCATCACGCTCGACATCGGTCACTGCCGGTGCCTGGAGCCGCTGCCGGTGCCCGACTGTGTCCACGAGGTCGGCGCGCACCTGGTCAACGTGCAGATCGAGGACATGCGCCGGGGGGTGCACGAGCATCTGGAGTTCGGCGACGGTGAGATCGACTTCCCGCCGGTGCTGCGCGCCCTGGCCGACGTCGGCTACCGGGGTCTGATCGCCGTCGAGCTGCCCAGACACTCCCACGCCGCGCCGGCCGTCGCGAAACGGTCACTCGACTTCCTACGCGCTGCCGCCGCCGAACCGGCCGGCACGGACCTGACCGTGGCCACCACCGTGGCCACCGCCGGAGGGAGGAGCTGATGGGACCGGATCGACTACGGGCGGCGCTGGAGGGCGTACCCGATTCCGACTGGCTGAGTCGGGCGCTGCGGGATGTCGTGACGGAGCCGGCCATGATCAGCCGCTACTTCGCTGCCGCCGGCCGGCGCTGCGGCCGGGCCGAACTGGCGGACGCCCCGGGCTGGACCGCCGACGAAGCCGTACGGGTGCTGCTGCTGACCGTCCTGCCACCCGAGGAGGTGTCCGGCCAGGTCGAAGCCCTCTACCGGTACGGCGACGCGGCGGAGAAGCGGGCGGTGCTGCGCGCCCTGCCGATGCTGCCGATCGACGCGCAGGCCGTGCCGCTGCTGCACGACGCGATCCGTACCAACGACACCCGGCTGTTGGCCGCGGCGCTGGGGCCCTACGCCCGCCACCTCGACGACGCGGCGTGGCGGCAGGCGGTGCTCAAGTGCGTCTTCACCGGCGTACCCCTGGCCGTCGTGGACCGCCTCGACCAGCGGGCCGACGCCGAACTGGCCGTCATGCTGGCCGGGCTGGCCGACGAACGCCAGGCGGCCGGCCGGACGATGCCCGCCGACGCGACCGAACTACTCGGCCGGCTCACGAACGATTCCCCCCAGTTCAGTGCGAAGGAGGCATGATGCGCATCTTCGACCCGCACATCCACATGACCTCGCGGACCACCGACGACTACGAACGGATGGCCGCCGCGGGAATCCGGGCGCTGGTCGAGCCGGCGTTCTGGCTGGGCCAACCGCGTACCAGCGCCGCCTCCTTCGCCGACTACTTCGACTCGTTGGTCGGCTGGGAGCCGTTCCGGGCCGGCCAGTTCGGCATCCGGCACCACGCCACCATCGCGCTCAACCCCAAGGAGGCCAACGATCCACGCTGCCGGGAGGTGCTCGGCCTGCTGCCGCGCTACCTCGACAAGAACGGCGTGGTGGCGGTCGGAGAGATCGGGTACGACTCGATGACCCCCGAGGAGGACGAGGTCTTCGCCGCCCAGCTCGCCCTGGCCGTAGCGCACGAACTGCCGGCGCTGGTGCACACCCCGCACCGGGACAAGGCCCGGGGCACGTCGCGCAGCCTGGCGGTGGTGGCCGAGTCCGGAATCGACCCCGGGCGGGTGTTGATCGACCACCTCAACGAGGTGACCGTCGAACTGGTCCGGGACAGCGGCTGCTGGCTGGGCTTCTCCATCTACCCGGACACCAAGATGTCCCCGCCGCGCATGGTCGAGATACTGCGCCGGTACGGCACCGAGCGGATGCTGGTCAACTCGGCGGCCGACTGGGGGCGCTCCGATCCGCTGCTGACCCGGGCCACCGCCGAGGCGATGCTGCTGTCCGGGTTCAGCGACGACGACGTCGACCGGGTGCTGTGGCGCAACCCGATCGAGTTCTACGGCCAGTCCGGCCGGCTCGACACGTCCGATCTCGAACTGGCCGGACTCGACCTGGCCGGGCCGACCTTCGAGGGGAACTCCATCCTGCGCGGAGGCAGCTGATGCGGCTGCGCCACCGCGACGGGCAGACCATCCACCTGGGCTACTGCACCAACGTGCATCCGGCCGAGGACCTGGCCGGCATCATCGGCCAGCTCGACGCGTACGCGCTGCCGATCCGGAAGCGACTCGACTCCGACGTACTCGGGTTGGGTCTGTGGCTGGCCGCACCGGTCGCCGCCGTGCTGGCCGCCAATCCGCCGGCCCGGCGACGACTGCGGGCCGAGCTGGACGCCCGTGGGCTGGAGGTGGTGACCCTTAACGGCTTCCCCTACCGGTCGTTCCAAGCACCGGTGGTCAAGCACGCCGTCTACCGACCGGACTGGACCACCCGGGAACGACTGGACTACACCCTCGACCTGGCCCGGGTGCTGGTCGACCTGCTGCCCGACGACGCGGTACGGGGATCCATCTCGACCCTGCCGCTGGCCTGGCGCGAGCCCTGGGACAGCGACCGGGCCGGCTCCGCCCGGCAGCGACTGGACGAGTTGGCCGCCGGCCTGGCCGAGCTGCACCGGCAGACCGGGCGGGCGGTCCGGGTCGGGTTCGAACCCGAGCCGGGTTGCGTGGTGGAGACCACGACCCAGGCCACCACGTGGCTGTCCGGGGTGGACACCGACCGGCTGGGCATCTGCCTGGACCTGGCCCATCTGGCCTGCGCCTGGGAGGAACCCGCCGCCGCGCTGGCCCGGCTGCGCTCGGCCGGGCTGCCGGTGGTCAAGGTGCAGGTCTCCGCCGCGCTCCAGGCCGTCGATCCGGCCGCCGCCGTCGAGCAGCTCCGGGCGTACGTCGAGCCCCGGTTCCTGCACCAGACCCGGGCCGCCACCTGCGCCGACCTCGTCGATCCGACCGACCCGGCGCACGCCGCCGACGACCTGGACGCCGCACTGACCAACGGGCTGCCCGGTGCCTGGCGGGTGCACTACCACGTGCCACTGCACGCCGAGCCCGAACCGCCGCTGACCTCGACCGGGCCGGTGCTGCAAGCCGCGCTCCGGGAACTGTTCGCCGGTCCGACGGCGGGCTGCGACCACCTCGACGTCGAGACGTACACCTGGGGGGTGTTGCCGGAGTCGCGCCGGCCCCGCTCCGACACGGAACTCGCCGCCGGCATCGCGGCCGAGTTGGCGTACGCCCGTGACGAGCTGGCCGTCCTCGGACTGTCCCCGGTGTCGACCGGCGGGGTGCGGGCATGACCCCGCTGGTGGTGATCGACGTGGTGGGCCTGACGCCCCGGCTGCTGGCCCACATGCCCCGGCTGCGGGCGGTCGCGGAGGCCGGGTTCCAGGCCGAGCTGGGTACGGTGCTGCCGGCGGTCACCTGTTCGGCCCAGTCCACCTTCCTGACCGGGGAACTGCCGGCCGGACACGGCATCGTAGGCAACGGCTGGTACTTCCGTGACGTGGGTGACGTGCTGTTCTGGCGGCAGCACAACGCCCTGGTTGATGGCGAGAAGGTGTGGCAGGCCGCCCGGCGGGTGCGGCCGGACTACACGGTGGCCAACGTCTGCTGGTGGTACGCGATGGGCGCGGACGTGGACTGGACCGTCACGCCCCGCCCGATCTACTACGCCGACGGGCGCAAGGAGCCCGACTGCTACACCGATCCACCCGAACTGCACGACCGGCTGATCGGAAAACTGGGTGGGTTTCCGCTGTTCACGTACTGGGGGCCGGGGGCGGGCCTGCCCTCGTCGGAGTGGATCTGTCGGGCGGCGGTCGAGATCATGGCGGCCCACCGACCGGACCTGACCCTGGTCTACGTGCCGCACCTGGACTACGACCTGCAACGCTTCGGCCCGTCCTCGCCGCAGGCGGCAGCCGCCGCGACCGCGCTGGACGGGGTGCTGGGCCCGGTGCTCGACGCGGCCTCGGCCCGGGGCGCGACCGTCGTGGCCCTGTCGGAGTACGGCATCACCGACGTGTCCCGGCCGGTCGACATCAACCGACTGCTGCGCGCCCAGGGGTGGCTACGGGTATACACCCAGGACGGCATGGAGTACCTCGACCCGTGGACCTCGCGGGCCTTCGCCGTGGCCGACCACCAGGTGGCCCACGTCTACGTCCGCGACCCGGCGGACGTGCCGGCGGTGGCGAAGCTCTGTGCAGGCCTGGCCGGGGTGGCCGAGGTACTCGACCCGGCCGGCCAGGCCGAATACGGGCTGGACCATCCCCGTTCCGGTGAGCTGGTGCTGGTTGCCGAGCCGGATGCCTGGTTCACCTACTACTACTGGCTTGACGACTCGGCCGCGCCCGACTTCGCCCGGCTGGTGGAGATCCACCGCAAGCCCGGGTACGACCCAGCGGAGCTGTTCTTCGACCCGGCAGCGCCGGGGGCGGCCAGACGGCGGGCGGCGGTGGCCCTGGTCCGCAAGAAGCTCGGCATGCGTTACCTGATGAACGTGGTGGGCCTGGACGCCGGAGCCCGCGCGGTGCGCGGCTCACACGGGCGGCTGCCGGCCGATGCGGCGGACGGACCGGTGCTGCTCTGCTCCGAGCGGAGCGCGGCCCGGGACCGCATCGCTGCCGTCGATGTGAAGGGGTTGCTACTCAACCTTGCCGGACTGTCGCGGAGGGACTCATGACGGTGGAGACGATGCCCAGGGCCGATGCCGGGGAGCTGCGGGCCCGGTTCGACGCCCAACTAGCCGCGTTCCTGGATCGCCAGGACCCGGATTGGCCGGACGGTACGCCCCGAGGCGTGTTCACCACCCTGCGCCGTTTCGTGTTGACCGGTGGCAAGCGGCTGCGGCCGTTGTTCTGCTACTGGGGATGGCGCAGCACCGGAGCACCGGACGGCACGCCGATCGTGATCGCCGCCTCGGCGCTGGAACTCTTCCACGCCTTCGCGCTGATCCACGACGACATCATGGACGGCAGTGACCGGCGACGGGGCGAGCCCTCCGTACACCGGCTCTTCACCGACCTGCACGTCCAGTCCGCCTGGCGCGGCGACCCGGCCGCGTACGGGCGGAGCACCGCCCTGCTCTGCGGTGACCTCTGCGCGGCCTGGGCGGACCAGATGTTCCACGAGTGCGGGCTGGCCACCGCGCAGGTGTACCAGGGCTACCGGGAGTTCGCGGCGATGCGTACCGAGGTGATCGCCGGGCAGTACCTCGATCTGGTCTCCGGGGTCGGCGACGGGTCGGTGGCCAGTGCGCTGACGGTGATCCGGCTGAAGTCGGCCCGATATACCGTCACCCGGCCGTTGCAGATCGGTGCGGCACTGGCCGGTGCCGGCCCGGAGCTGATGGCGGGTCTGGCCGCCTTCGGTGATCCGCTGGGGGACGCCTTCCAGTTGCGTGACGACGTGCTGGGGGTGTTCGGCGACCCGGGGGTGACCGGCAAGTCGACCCTGGACGACCTGCGGGAGGGCAAACCGACGGTGATGATGGGACTGGTCCGGGACGCCGCCGACCGGGCACAGACGCGACGGCTGAAGGAACTGTTCGGAAATCCGGACCTGGACGCGGAGGGAGCGGCGGAGCTGCGCGAGATCATTGTGACCACCGGCGCGCTGGACCGGATCGAGCAGATGATCCGGGTACGCATCGAGGCGGCCCTGACCGCGTTGGCCGAAGCGCCGGTCGCCGACGATGCCCGGGCGGTGCTGACCGCCCTGGTGGTCGACGCGACCGATCGGCAGGGCTGAACGGAGCGGGAGCTGTTCGGGGCCGGTCCTCCTGAACCGGCCCCGGTACGACGACAGGTCGAGCGACAGCGCATCGCAACGCTTCTCCTCGTGATCCCTGGGGCCGAGTGTATGGATCGGCAGGGTCAGCAGGATCACCACCACGGTCGCCCCGAGCGACGCGACCACGGACGCGGTGACCCAGGCGACGAACTCCGGCCTCTCCAGTGGGACCCTGGACGTCACCGAATCGACGACAGTGCGTCTTCGATCTCCTGGTTCCGGGGCGATTCGACCGCCGGGGATCGGTGCCGTACTGCATCCCACGCGGCCTTGCCGCTGGCGAAGTAGTCGCGTACGGACTTTTCGACCAGCAGCGTGGAGGGGCAACCGGTACAGCGGGCGGTCACCCCGTCGGCGTCGACGCCCACCTGCCGACACAGCGTCACCGCCCGGGACAGGTGGTAGGCCTGGGTCACAACCAGCGCCCGGGTGAGGCCGTACACGTCACGTGCCCGGACACAGCTGTCGTAGGTGTCCAGCCCGAACGGGTCGGAAACGATCCGCTGCGGGTCGACACCGAGCTTCCCGGTCAGGTACGAGGTCATCGCTGCCGGCTCGTCGCCAGATGCGCCCTGGCCGTCCCCCGACAGTAGGATCACCCGGGCCCGCCCGCCGTGTACCAGTGCTGCGGCGGTCTCCAGGCGGCCGGCGAGCCGTACCGAAGGTTGCCGGTCCGGGGCCACCTCGGTGCCCAGGACGATGACGACGTCTGCACTCGGCGCATCGGCTTCGTCGTGCAGATGGCCGTACGCGGAGAGCTCCGTCCATAGCCAGGGGGTGCTGGCAAGGAGCAGGGTGACGACGCCGGCAGGGACCAGGCGACGCAGGCGCGGTCTGCGTCGCATCAAGCTGCGAGCCCGGTCGACTAGCCCGCCCAGCGGCGTCCGGCGAGAACCCTCGGTGCTCACTGCGTCGTCTTCCTCTCCCGACCAACAACGTCGGTCAACGTAGTAACGGCAGGTAGGGCCGTTGATCAGCGTGGTGGTGGCCAGATCCTGGGCAGCTCCGGTCACCCGACATCACGGGGGTGTGTACCTGGTGCGTGGCCAACGAGGTGGATCGGCTCGCTATCCACCTACGCGTCCTGACTGAACTGGATCGACGTCGGGTTCGCCGCTGTCCATGTTTCCGCAGGCAAGGATAGCGACCACCGCGACCACCCGACGCAGGATACGTCGTCGGGCGTGCGTGGCGTGGTGCCGCCCTGCCCAACAAATTGGCTATCGACTATTTGGTTGTGGGGTCCTATGATCTCCATATAGGACCGATGTGCGGCCGGTGTCAAAAACCGTGGGTTATGTTGCCCATTGGATAGGGCTACCGGGCCTTTATTGTTGGTCGATTCCGGTGGCGACCGCCTGAATCGGCTGTGACTGTACCGGGGTGCGACGGGTCATCCGTCTCGGCCGAGGCGTGCAGTGGACGAGAAATCCGAGCTGTCGGCGGAACGAGGAGTCATGTACGTTACGATTAACAGGCGGGCGACCTGGGCTCAATATGTGACCGAGGAACCGACGCCAGGGCACGCTGCTGCGGACCCGGAAGTGAGTGACAATCCCGACTGGAATCCGATCGGCGGGGTGTTCATCCACCACCGCGGCCCGACCGATCCCTTTGGCGGCGAGTACCCTACGGAAGAGGACTGTCGAAGGGATATCGCCTCCGTTTATGAGACCCACTGGCAGAGTCCTGACTTCGACGGTGACATTGGATACAACTTTTTGATCTGCCAACACGGTAACGTCTACGAGGGGCGTGGCTATCAACGCGGCGAAGCGAACTATCAAGGTTACATTGATGGCATCGGCCGCAACGCTGGTTTCTACTCCATCTGCGCCCTCATGCGTTCGAATCACACCGCCAATGAAGCCTTGCTGCGTGCCTATAGATCGCTTATTCAGCATCTACGCGAAGAAGCGCCCCTGAGGGCTGGGACAAGGATTGTTCCGCACTCCTTCGGATACGACACCGAGTGCCCTGGAAACCTTACGATGTACGCGCAGCCAGGTTCGACGATCGACCCGGCCGCACCGTGGCGTGGGATTGCGGACATCTACATCGCCGCAGCCCAGCGATTCGTCAACACCGCCTACCAGGACGCACCGGGCTATATCCGATGTCCCGAATACGGGTACACCGGTTGGTCGACGGTGCTGTCGCTCACCCAGGGCCTCCAACACGAACACGGGATATCTCCCACCGTCCAGAACTTCGGCCCCGGCACATTCAACGCGGTCAGGCAGCGGGAGACGCTGCCGAGCAGCGAGATCAATGCAAACCTGGTTCGCATCTACAATGGTGCTCTGTGGTGCAAGGGGTACTGGACTGCGACCACGCAGACGCTTTGGACCAGCGATTCGCAGGCTGCCCTGGAGCGACTCTACTCCGACGCCGGATTTGCGTATTCGAACTCGACCTTGCGTTACAAGGTGTGGCCGTACATCGTCAAGGGGCTGTTGCGGATGGACCAGTTCCGTCTGGTGCCCGGCGGTGACATCAACATCCAGAACTTCCAGAAGTGGCTCAACGCTCGCTATGTTGGCGACATCGGCATTCCTGCCATGAACCTGGTGCCCTGCGACGGCATCTACTCCCGTGATGTCCAGCAGGGGCTGATGATGGCCCTCCAGTACGAACTCGGCATCGCACCAGATGCCATCACCGGAAACTTCGGCCCCGGTACCCAGGCCGGGTTGAGGGGAGTAGGCTCCGGCTCACTCACCGGCAACCTGCGCCACATATTCCGCGCGGCGTGCTACTTCAACTCTCCCACCATGCTGCCGGGAAACCCCCAGGTGCCGTTGATGTACAACCCGAACGACATCGGTACCGACGCCCAGACCAGCACCCACCTGGAGTGGCTGCGGGCCTTCCAGCGTTTCTCGCAGATACCTGTGACGGGCACCAACGACTACACGACGTGGGCCCAACTGCTCGTTTCCTCTGGTGACACGTCCCGGCCCGCGACCGGCTGCGACTGCATCACCGAGATCACCGCCGCCCGTGCTGTTGCACTCAGGGACGCCGGCTACCAGATCGTCGGGCGCTACCTCGACGAGCACCTGCCCCCGACCGATCCGTACTTCCTCAACAAGGCCCTCAAGCCTGGCGAACCGCAGACCATCCTGGATGCCGGGCTCAAGTTCTTTCCGATTTTCCAGTACAACGGCACCCAACTGTTCAACTTCACCTACCAGAAGGGATTCGACCAGGCGCAGATAGCCCACCAGAAGTCCATCGAGTTCCGTATCCCGCCGGGCACCTGCATCTACTTCGCGGTCGACTACGACGCCACCGACGACGACATCGACGACAGCATCAAGCCCTACTTCCAGGGCGTCAAGGACGGTCTCGCCGCACTTGGGAACCGCTACACCTTTGGTGTGTACGGGTCCCGCAACGTGTGCAGTCGCGTCTCGCATGAGGTCGGTGCCAAGTGGTCGCTGGTCTCCGGCATGTCCTGGGGCTACTCCGGAAACCTCGGATTTCCGCTGCCGGAGAACTGGTCCTTCAACCAGATCAGAGAGTACGAATTCCAGCCGGGTTGGGGGCTGGACCATGACGTCTGGCGCCAGGGAGGCGACCCCGGCGTGTCCGCCCTCGTTACCGGTGAGTGAGGAATCCGATGATTACCAGACGCAGTCTTCTCGGCGCCACTGCCGGTGCCGGCGTGCTCGCCCTTGCACCGAGCACCGCAGCCTATGCAGCCGACAAGGGGACGGGCAGGTGGACCCGTGCCGTATCCGCCAACGGCTGGCGGATCGACCCCACCGCCATCGCCACGTACCGCGTCGCAGGGTCTGGGGCGTCCGTGGCCCTACGGCGGGGCCGCGCCGCTGCGGTGTTGCTGCACATCGCGCGTCGGTGGCACTACGAGATCGCCCCGCTCGACACCGGTGAGGGCGGCGGAATCACCGCGTACACCAGTCGGCGCACCGTCCGGGCGGACTTCGAGTCCAACTACCTGTCCGGCGCCGCCCTCGCCCTGCACCCCGCCGCCTATCCGCTCGGGGGCAGTGAGGGACTGTGGCCCCAGCAGGAGGTGATCGTGCGGGACATCCTCCTCGACTGCGAGGGCACGGTTGTCTGGGGCGGCGACCTCACCCCGACGAAGGTCTCGCACTTCCACCTCGTCGCTGGCCCCGGTAGCCGGGCCCTGGCCCGGGTTGCCGGTCGGTTGGACACCAGCCAGCACACCGAGTTCCGGACGCAGACCGCTGGCATGGTCGCGGACCCAATGACACCCGCACGGCGCGACAAGGCGCGCAGGCTCCCCCGACCGCGCTGACCCTGGTCACGCGGCCACCCGGAGGTGGTGGCCGGGGCCCGTCCCGGTGCTGGACGACGGTGGCGGACGTCCTGGGATACCCAGGACGTCCGCCACCGTTTGCTTTCCGCCACCGATGCTGCCGAGGAGGTACAGCGGCTGAAACCGGCGGAAGATGCGGCGACTGGAACGGGCAAGGGACACGGTGGCGGGGCTGGACTGTGGAGGCCGAAACCGCCTTCTTGCTGATTCGACGAAAGTTAATGTCGATCGTTCGAAAGGTATGGACACGTCGGCGGCAACCTCCTAGTGTCGTGCCCAACACGAACCTGTTTCGTCGATGTAACCGGCGGCGCGGTTAGCCCATCGACTGGTGACCTCCGAGCCCGGTGACCGCCCTACCCGGCGGTCGACGTCGCCTCGGCGGTCACGGCCGGCTGGCGAAAGGAGTTCCCAGCGGCCGGCACCCACCGTTACGGCATCCGGCGCGACGGCGCGCGCCCTGCCTGGCAACCCCCGGTCAGGAAGGGATGGCTCCACTGTGTCCACCACGACAATCCGAGCCGGTCGACGATGGCAGGCCAGCAGCGCAGCCCTGCTGCTGGTCACGGCCGCCGTCAGCACCGCGATCGGCACACCGGCCCCCGTCCAGGCGCATCCGATCAACGCGACCGACTTCCAGCAGGTCGAGCTGGCCCGAGGCGAGCCCGAGATGGGCGAGCCGATGTCGCTGGCCGTACTGCCCGATCGATCGGTCGTGCACACCGCCCGCAACGGCACGGTCCGGCGTACCGACGCGGCCGGCAACACGACCGTGATCGGCACCCTGCCGGTCTACACCCACGACGAGGAAGGGTTGCAGGGCGTCGGGGTCGACCCCAACTTCGCCACCAACCGGCACATCTACCTCTACTACGCGCCACCGCTGAACACCCCGGCCGGTGACGCCCCGGCCACCGGCACCGACTGGTCGGCCTGGCAGGGAGTGAACCGGCTGTCCCGGTTCACCCTCAACGCCGACCACACGATCAACATGGCCAGCCAGGTCAACGTGCTCGACGTACCGGCCGACCGGGGCATGTGCTGCCACGTCGGCGGGGACATCGACTTCGACGCCGCCGGCAACCTCTACCTCTCCACCGGCGACGACACCAACCCGTTCGACTCCGCCGGCTACGCGCCGATCGACGAGCGCACCAACCGCAACCCGGCGTACGACGCCCAACGCAGCTCCGGCAACACCAACGACCTGCGCGGCAAGATCCTTCGGATCAGGGTGAACGCCAACGGGACGTACTCGGTCCCGGCGGGCAACCTGTTCGCGCCCGGCACCGCCAACACCCGGCCGGAGATCTACGCGATGGGGTTCCGCAACCCGTTCCGGATGAGCGTGGACAGGGCCACCGGCATCGTCTACGTCGGCGACTACGGTCCGGACGCCGGCTCGACCGCCGCCGACCGGGGCCCCAGCGGACAGGTCGAGTTCAACCGGGTCACCTCACCGGGCAACTACGGCTGGCCGTACTGCACCGGTACGAACACCAGCGCCGAGACGTACAACGAGTGGACCTTCCCGAGTGGACCGTCGGGGGCCAAGTACAACTGCACCGGCGGACCGACCAACAACTCGTTCCGTAACACCGGGCAGACCGTCCTTCCCGCCGCCCGGCCCTCCTGGATCCGCTACGCCGGTGACGCCGGCTCACCGCCGGAGTTCGGTGGGGGATCCGAATCACCGATGGGCGGCCCGGTCTACCGCTACGACCCGGCGCTCAACTCGCCGACCAAGTTCCCGCAGTCCTTCGACGGGCAGTTCTTCGCCACGGAGTTCGGCCGGGGCTGGATCAAGCCGATCCACGTCAACGCCGACGGGACACCGGGCACGATCGACAGCTTCCCGTGGGTCGGCAAGCAGGTGATGGACTCGGCGTTCGGGCCGGACGGGGCGTACTACGTGCTCGACTACGGCACCGGCTACTTCAACGGCGACGAGAACTCGGCGCTCTACCGGTTCGACTACGTCGGTGGCGGCAACCGCGCACCGACCGCCGCCGCCTCGGCGAACCGGACCTCCGGTCCGGCCCCGCTGACCGTCACCTTCTCCTCGGCCGGCTCGTCCGACCCGGAGGGCGGGGCGTTGACGTACGCCTGGAACTTCGGCGACGGGACCGGTTCGACGGCGGCCAACCCGACGAAGACGTACAACGCAAACGGGAACTACACGGCGACGTTGACGGTGACCGACCCGCAGGGCGCCACCGGCAGCTCCAGCGTCACCATCACGGTCGGCAACACCGCCCCGACGGTCACGGTCGGCGCCCCCGGCAACGGACAGCTTTTCTCCTTCGGTGACACGGTGCCGTACCAGATCACCGTGACCGACCCGGAGGACGGTGTCATCGACTGTGCCAGGGTCAAGATGACCTACGTGCTGGGCCACGACAGTCACGGCCACCAGATCACCTCGAAGACCGGCTGCTCCGGCTCGATCACCATTCCGGTCGACGGTGAGCACGACGACGCGGCGAACATCTTCGCCATTTTCGACGCGGAGTACACCGACGGCGGTGGGCTGACCACCCACACCCAGCAGACCCTGCAACCCCGGCACCGGCAGGCCGAGCACTTCAGGACCTCGTCGGGCATCAACGTCTTCGACAAGACCCCGGCCGAGGGCGGCAAGACCGTCGGTGACATCCACAACGGCGACTGGATCGCGTTCGAGCCGTACCGGCTGGGCAACGCGACCTCGTTCACCGCGCGGGTGTCGTCGGCCGGAGTCGGCGGCACCCTACAGGTCCGGGCCGGATCGGCGACCGGTGCCGTGCTCGGCTCGGCCACCGTACCGGTGACCGGCGGCTGGGACGTCTTCACCGACGTCACCGGCTCGATCACGGGCGCGCCGGCCGGCACCACCACGCTCTACCTGACCTTCGCCGGCGGTGCCGGGGCCCTGTACGACGTGGACGCGTTCACCCTGCACACCGGCACCGGTCCGCGTACCGGTCCGGTCGTTGGCTTGGCCGGTAAGTGTCTGGATGTGGCGGGTGCGGCCACGGCGGACGGTACGAAGGTGCAGCTCTACACGTGTAACGGTACGAATGCGCAGCAGTGGACGGTGACGCCGGGTAGCACGGTCAAGGCGTTGGGGAAGTGTCTTGACGTGTCGGCCGGTGGTACCGCCGATGGCACGAGGGTGCAGTTGTGGACGTGTAACGGTAGCGGGGCGCAGAACTGGATGCCGCAGGCCAACGGCACGGTGGTCAATCCGCAGTCCGGTAGGTGTCTGGACGTCTCCGGTAACAACTCCGCCGACGGCACCCAGGTCCACATCTGGACCTGCCACACCGGCGCCAACCAGAAGTGGACTCTGCCCTGATGTAGGGAAGGGCCCCTTCCCGTCGCTTTCCGACCTCTGGAAGGGGCCCTTCCCAACCACCACCATAGGAGAGCACCCATGCGTAGACTCCTCCTCCGCCCGGTCCTCGCCGCAGCCACCACGACCCTGGCCGCGCTCGCCTGCACCACGCCCGCCGGCCCGGCCACCGCTGGCCCGGCTACCGATGGCAGCCACCCGGCCATCGCCGCTGACGTTCCGTACGACGTGCTGGTCTTCTCCAAGACCGCCGGATTCCGGCACGATTCGATCGCTGTCGGTACCCAGGCCATCCGGGACCTCGGTGCGGCGAACAGTTTCACCGTCACCGCCACCGAGGACGCCGCCGCGTTCACCACCGGCAACATCGCCCAGTACGAGGCGGTCGTCTTCCTCAACACCACCGGCGACGTGCTCAACGCCAGCCAGCAGAGCGCGTTCGAGTCGTACGTCCGGGGCGGTGGCGGGTACGTCGGCATCCACGCCGCCGCCGACACCGAGTACGACTGGCCGTTCTACGGCAACCTGGTCGGGGCGTACTTCGCCTCGCATCCGGCCATCCAGCAGGCCAACGTCAAGGCAGTCGACCGGGGGCATGCGGCCACCGCCCACCTGCCGCAGACCTGGACCCGCACCGACGAGTGGTACAACTACCGCACGAACGCCCGGTCCACGGCACGCGTGTTGACCACGCTCGACGAGTCGTCGTACTCGGGTGGCGGAATGGGGGCGGACCACCCACACACCTGGTGCAAGCCGTACGAGGGTGGCCGGTCGTTCTACACCGGCGGCGGTCACACCCAGCAGTCGTACGCCGAGCCGGCCTTCCGGGCGCACCTGCTCGGCGGCATCCGGTACGCGGCCGGCCGGACGAAGGCCGACTGCCGGCCCGAGTCCGGCTACACCACCCTCTACAACGGTTCGACGAGTGGCTGGTCCCAGGCCGGGCCGGGCAGCTTCACCAACTCGGACGCCACGCTGACGTCGGTCGGCGGGATGGGCCTCTACTGGTACAGCGCGCGGGAGTTCACGTCGTACTCGCTGAAGTTGGACTGGAAGCTGGCCGGCGACGACAACACCGGGGTCTTCATCGGCTTCCCGCCGTCGACCGACCCGTGGTCGGCGGTGAACAACGGCTACGAGGTCCAGATCGACGCCACCGACGCGCCGGACCGGACCACCGGCGCGGTCTATACCTTCAAGTCGGCGGACATCGCCGCCCGGGACGCGGTACTGAACCCGCCGGGGGAGTGGAACACCTACGAGCTGCTCGTCGAGGGGGAGCGGCTCCAGGTCCTCCTCAACGGGGTGAAGATCAACGACTTCACCAACACCGACCCGGCGCGGTCGCTGGCGGGTCACATCGGCATCCAGAACCACGGCGACGGCGACGACGCGTCGTTCCGCAACATCCGGATCAAGGACCTGACCACCCCGCCCGGTCCGCGTACCGGTCCGGTCGTCGGGTTGGCCGGTAAGTGTCTGGATGTGGCGGGTGCGGCCACGGCGGACGGTACGAAGGTGCAGCTCTACACGTGTAACGGTACGAATGCGCAGCAGTGGACGGTGACGCCGGGTAGCACGGTCAAGGCGTTGGGGAAGTGTCTTGACGTGTCGGCCGGTGGTACCGCCGATGGTACGAAGGTGCAGTTGTGGACGTGTAACGGTAGCGGGGCGCAGAACTGGATGCCGCAGGCCAACGGCACGGTGGTCAATCCGCAGTCCGGTAGGTGTCTGGACGTCTCCGGTAACAACTCCGCCGACGGCACCCAGGTCCACATCTGGACCTGCCACACCGGCGCCAACCAGAAGTGGACGCTGCCGTAGGACGGCGCGGTTGGGAAGGGCCCTTTTCCAGGCAGAAAGCGATGAGAAGGGGCCCTTCCTTTCAGTAGGGAGGGAGAGGAACATGGCGCGACCCGTCACGCTGTTCACCGGCCAGTGGGCCGACCTACCGTTCGAGGAGGTGTGTCGGCTGGCCTCCGAGTGGGGCTACGACGGTCTGGAGATCGCCTGCTGGGGCGACCACTTCGAGGTCGACAGGGCACTCGCCGACGAGTCGTACGTCGACCGCAAGCGGGAGACCCTGGCGAAGTACAACCTCCAGGTCTTCGCGATCTCCAATCACCTGGTCGGCCAGGCGGTCTGCGACCACCCCATCGACGAACGGCACCAGGGCATCCTGCCGGCCCGGATCTGGGGTGACGGGGAACCCGAGGGGGTACGCCAGCGGGCGGCTGCGGAGATCAGGGACACCGCCCGGGCGGCGGCGAAGCTCGGCGTACGGACCGTCGTCGGCTTCACCGGCTCGTCGATCTGGCACACCCTGGCCATGTTCCCACCGGTCCCGCCCTCCATGATCGAAAAGGGGTACCAGGACTTCGCCGACCGGTGGAACCCGATCCTCGACGTCTTCGACGAGGTGGGCGTACGGTTCGCCCACGAGGTGCACCCCAGCGAGATCGCGTACGACTACTGGACCACCAAGCGGACCCTGGAGGCGATCGGCCACCGGCCGGCGTTCGGGCTGAACTGGGATCCGTCGCACTTCGTCTGGCAGGAACTCGACCCGGTCAACTTCATCCTGGAGTTCGCCGACCGGATCTACCACGTCGACTGCAAGGACGCGAAGGTGCGTACGGGGGATGGGCGGCGGGGCCGGTTGGCCTCCCACCTGCCCTGGGCCGACCTGCGGCGCGGCTGGGACTTCGTCTCCACCGGGCACGGTGACGTGCCGTGGGAGGACTGCTTCCGGGCGCTCAACGCCATCGGGTACGACGGACCGGTCTCCATCGAGTGGGAGGACGCCGGCATGGACCGTCTGGTCGGCGCACCCGAGGCGCTGCAGTTCGTCCGTCGGCTGGCCTTCGATGCGCCGGCGGCGGCCTTCGACGCCGCCTTCGCCAGCGGCGACTGACGCAACCCGACATCCGGATCGCCCGCAACCCGACATCCGGGTCGCCCGCAGCCCGACATCCGGATCGCCCGCAGCCCGGCATCCGGGTGACCCGTAGTCGGGCATCCGGGTCGCCGGCACGAGGGCGGACCGGTCAGGTGATGACCGGTCCGCCCTCAGCGTCTTGACCACGCCTCAGCCACGGCCGGGGCGTCTTGACCATGCCTCAGCCACGGCCGGGGCGGGGCCGGTAACTCCGGTCAGTGGCGGGTGTCCACCGACGTCAGCTCCGCCGGGCTGCTGCCGTTGGCGGCGGTGCCGGCAGTGCCGGCGGTACTCGCGGTGCTGTTGCCGTTGACGTGTAGCTTCTCGCCCAGCCGGGTCTGGCTCAGCTTGTCCCTGCCCTCGGTGTAGAGCCGGGTGGCCTGGGCCTGGGCGACCCCGGCCGCCTCCTGCACCGTCGGGTGGTCGAGGACCTGCCGGCCCTTGACCAGCAGCTTGTCGTACGTCTCGCGGCCCGCGCGGGCGCCCAGGACGAAGCCCGCGGCCAGCCCGCCGATGAACCACAGCTTTCCGCGCATGGCGGCTCCTTTCGTGCCTGACGCGCTGTCGCCCACCGGAGGTCCCGGTGTGCCACCGTGTCGCGCCTACGTCGTTTGTCCCCGGATACATACCCATCCTCCTCGAAGGGCACGCCTGGGAGGAGCGGCATCGCATTTTGCCCCGATATCTGACTGGGCGATTTTGCGGACGGAACCCGGTAGCGAACTACCCCCCGGAGTCCTGTACTCTTGTCCCGTCGCCAGGTGCGGGAGAGATCCAACGCCTGGTGATGAGCGCGATCCCCCGTAGCTCAATTGGCAGAGCAGCCGGCTGTTAACCGGCAGGTTTTTGGTTCGAGTCCAAACGGGGGAGCTCCTCTTCGAGATCTTCAAGCCCGCCAGATTGACCGGCGGGCTTTTTGCGGCACCGATCATCGGCACCCGGGACAGGGCGAGCCGAACTGGCGCCTGCCGACTGACGCTGAGTCTTCAGCCCGCTACTCCATGCCTCCATCCTGGTCGGCGCAGCCCTCTTTCGAGGTCGGCACTCATCCGACCTGTCGGCTACCGGTAGATTCTGCACGCCCAGCTCAGCCCGTCCCACGGTCCGACCGGGCCGTCGGAGTGTCCACCCGGACACCCCGCCCCCTGTGCAGCCTCGATCCCGGAACGGGTGGGTGAATGGCCGTGACACGCAGCCGGATTGCCGTGCTGACCGCTGTCGTCGTGGTGCTCGGTTGGCTGGGCATCAGCGCGATCGCCGGTCCGTACGCCGGCAAACTCAGCCAGGTCGCCACCAACGACAACGTGGCGTTCCTGCCCGCCGACGCGGAAGCCACCCGGGCCCAGGAACTCGCCGCCGGGTTCGTCGACCGGGAGTCCGTACCCGCATTGGTGGTCTACGAGCGGACCAGCGGCATCACCGAGCCCGACCGGCAGCGGGTGGCCGCCAACGCCGCCGAATTCGCCCGACTGCCCGGGGTCGTCGCGCCGCTGCCACCGGTCATTCCCAGCGACGACGGACAGGCACTCCAGGTGATCGTGCCGGTCGACAGCGGGGAGAGCCAGGAGGTCCGGGCCGTGATCGGGGAGTTGCGCCGCATCGCCGGGACCGGGAGCGACGGCCTCACCGTCCACGTCAGCGGCCCGGCCGGACTGCTGGCCGACCTGATTGAGGTGTTCTCCTCGATCGACGGGCCACTGCTACTGGTCACGCTGGTCGTGGTGCTGGTCATCCTGCTGGTGGTCTACCGCAGCCCGGTGCTGTGGATTATCCCGCTGCTGGCCGCTGCCACGTCGTACGCCGTCTCCGCCTTCGCCGTCTACCACCTCGCGGATGCGGGGGTCGTCAAGCTCAACGGGCAGGCCCAGGGCATCCTCACCGTACTGGTCTTCGGTGCCGGCACCGACTACGCGCTGCTGCTCATCGCCCGCTACCGGGAGGAACTACGCCGCCACGAGCGAACGGTGGACGCGATGAAGGTCGCCTGGCGGGGCGCCGCGCCGGCCATCATCGCCTCCGGTGGCACAGTGATCGTGAGCCTGCTCTGCCTCCTGCTGTCCAGCCTCAACTCCAACCGGTCACTCGGCCCGGTCTCCGCGATCGGCATCGCCGCCACGCTGCTGGTGATGCTCACCTTCCTACCGGCGATGCTGCTGCTCGGTGGCCGGCGGGTGTTCTGGCCGCGTACCCCGCATCACGACGTGGCGGAGGCAGCCGATCCGGCCGAGACCGCCAGCCGTGGCTGGCACCGCATCGCCGGTTTCGTCGCCCGGCGGTCCCGGATGGTCTGGCTGGCCACCGCTGGTGGGCTGGCCGTACTCGCCCTCGGACTGACCCAGCTCGGCGTCACCGATCTTGGCCAGTCGGACCAGTTCACCAAGCAGACCGACTCGGCGGCCGGGCAGGAGGTGATCACCCGGCACTATCCGGGTGGGCTGGGCAGCCCGGTGACCGTCTTCGCCTCGGCTGACAAGATCGCCCCGGTGACCGAGGTGGTGCGTGGCGTCCCGGGGATCGCCCAGGTCAGCCCGGTGTCGGCGAACGGGGCCCCGACCGGACGGCCCGGCACCGACGCCACGCCGCGCGTCGTCGACGGCCGGATCCAGCTACAGGCGACCCTGTCCGCCGCCCCGGACAGCGAGGCCGCCGAGCGGACCGTACGGCAACTGCGCCAAGCGGTGCACGCCGTACCCGGGGCGAACGCCGTCGTGGGTGGCTTCACCGCGACCAACGTGGATACCAGCGACGCCTCCACCCGGGACCGGAACGTGATCATTCCGACCGTGCTCGTGGTGATCGCGATCATCCTGGCCCTCCTGCTGCGCTCGCTGCTGGCCCCGGTACTGCTGATCGCCACCGTCGTGCTGTCCTTCTTCGCCACGCTGGGCCTCTGCGCCATCCTGTTCCGGTACGTCTTCGGATTCGCCGGGATGGACACGTCCTTCCCGCTCTTCGCCTTCGTGTTCCTCGTGGCGCTCGGCATCGACTACAACATCTTCCTGATGAGCCGGGTACGCGAGGAAGCCGTCAAACGCGGCACCCGGGCCGGGGTACTGCGCGGACTGGTGGTCACCGGTGGTGTGATCACCTCGGCTGGCGTGGTGCTGGCCGCGACGTTCTCGGCGTTGGCCGTACTCCCGCTGGTGGTGCTGGTCGAACTCGGCGTCGCGGTTGCGGTGGGCGTGCTGCTGGACACCATCGTCGTACGCTCGCTGCTGGTGCCCGCCCTGTCGTACGACATCGGCCCGCCGCTGTGGTGGCCGAGCCGGCTGTCCCGCAACAGCCACGCCGACCCGGGGTGAGTGCGGTCCCAAGATCCGGGCACGCCGGGCTGGCCCAACGGAGGCGACGCGGAAGCGGTACGTGCGTTAGGCTTTCGCCCGGCGAGGGGCGGTAGCTCAGCAGGTTAGAGCAGTCGACTCATAATCGATCGGTCACGGGTTCGAGTCCCGTCCGCCCCACCGACAGCGTATGAGTTGGGAAAACGTGAAACCGCATGGGCGGTACGCGAACAGCTTTAGTGAGATGCGCTGTGACCTGGGGAAACGTGGGTTTCCGGGTGGTGTGGCTGGCACCCGCCAGGACCTCGCCTTACGGCTGGAAGTACTCCGACATCAGGCGACTGACCCATTCCGGCTGCTTGACGTTCTCCGGTAGGAACTCCGCCATCGCTGGCTTCAGGTCGATGACCGGGGTGCCCGAGACCGCGTCGAGGCCGACCACCGTCAGTTCGCGGCCGTGGACGGATTCGATGGCGCAGCACGTCACCCCGATGCGGTTCGGTCTGCGAGGGCCGCGGCCAGCGAACACGCCAACGGGCGGGAGGTCGGGACGGCCGCGGTAGGGACGGGGCTCGCGGTAATCGCCGCGTTCCGGGAACTGGTCGAAAATGAAGAGGATCTCCACGTGGGAGAAGTCCTCCAGACCCTGGAGGCACGCATCGCCGAAGCGCTCGTCAATGGTGATCGTGCTGAGGACGGCACCCCAGTTGTCCGTATTCTGAACATCCGTCCTGTCGTTCCGGACGGTACCTATCGGGGTGATCTCGAAGCTGAGCATGATTCCTTCCACGTCCGTACGAGTGTCGGGCCGTCGGCACCGTCCTTGATCATGCCGTGACGAGCCGGGAGGCCACATCCGGAGGATCGGCAGTACTGCTGTGTGGCAACCGGTTACCCGACGAACAAAAGCACGCTGATTGTCAGCATCACCACGGCGTCTCCACCGCCCCTATTGCTACCAGGCCCGAATTGCCCTGTACGCCCACCCGGAACCCGAGCTCATCGCACACATCCGGAACCTCGCCGTCCGACTCACCGACGCCGTCCACTGACCCCCTCCAACGCAGCGCGTGTGCCGAGGACTTTCACGAGGACCGTGACTGTCCGACCGGGCTGGCCTGGTGTGTTGGTTGGCGGCAGGCTGTGCAGTGTTACAGCCAGCCGTGCGGTGAAAGTGCTGACTTGCGCGTCGACGCACACGACGTTCGTCAGGCGTCGTTCGTCCGCATCGGAGACGAGAGGTGCGAAGAACGCAACTCCCTCCACTCTCAACATATATCGCAATGGGGGCCTTGCGGCAAGACCCGGGTTATGTCGCAGAATTCTCCGGCCAAGGCCAGGACCTGCGGGAAAAGGGATTCGAGAGGTGTGCCTGCGCGTGGATACGCCGCTGAACCGTACGAAGCAGGTGGCCCAGAACAATGGGGGATTCATGCTCGACGTGATCGTTGCCGGGGGCGGACCGACCGGCTTGATGCTGGCCAGTGAGTTACGGCTGCACGGTGTGTCCGTGCTCGTGCTGGAGCGGGAGACCGCGCCGACCGGGCACGTCCGCGCGCTCGGCCTGCACGTGCGCAGCATCGAGCTGATGGACCAGCGGGGCCTGCTGGAGCGGTTCCTCGCAAACGGCCAGCAGTACGCGGTCGCCGGTTTCTTCGCCGGTATCGAAAAGCCGTGGCCGGACCGGCTGGACACCGCACACTCGTACGTTCTCGGCATCCCGCAGCCGGTCACCGAGCGCCTGCTGGCCGAGCGGGCCGCCGAACTCGGCGTCGAGATCCGGCGTGGCTGCGAACTGGTCGGGCTGAGCCAGGACGACCAGGGGGTGACGGTCGAGCTGGCCGACGGCACACCACTGCGCTCGCGTTACCTGGTCGGCTGCGACGGCGGCCGTAGCACCGTTCGCAAGCTGCTCGGTGTCGGCTTCCCTGGTGAGCCCAGCAGGGTGGAGACGCTGCTGGGTGAGATGGAGGTGGCGGTCCCGCCGGAGACGGTGGCGGCCGTGGTGGCCGAAGTCCGTAGGACCCAGAAGCGGTTCGGTGTCGGGCCCTTCGGGGACGGGGTGTACCGGGTTGTCGTGCCCGCCGAAGGGGTAGCTGAGGATCGCGCGGTCCCGCCGACCCTGGAGGAGTTCAAACAGCAGTTGCGAGCGTACGCCGGCACCGACTTCGGCGTGCACTCACCGCGCTGGCTGTCCCGCTTCGGCGATGCCACCCGGTTGGCCGAGCGTTACCGTACGAGGCGGGTGCTGCTGGCCGGCGATGCGGCGCACATCCACCCGCCGACCGGTGGGCAGGGGCTCAACCTCGGCATCCAGGACGCGGTCAACCTCGGCTGGAAACTGGCCGCCGAGGTCGCCGGCTGGGCACCGGAGGGGCTGCTCGACAGCTATCACGCCGAGCGGCATCCGGTGGCCGCCGCCGTACTGGACAACACCCGGGCGCAGATCGAGCTGCTGTCCGTCGAGCCGGGGCCGCAGGCGGTACGCCGGTTGCTGTCGGAACTGATGGACTTCGAGGAGGTGAACCGGTACCTGATCGAGAAGATCACCGCAATCGGGGTCCGCTACGACTTCGGCGAGGGGCATGAACTGCTCGGCCGGCGGCTGCGGGACGTGCGGCTCAAGCGGGGGCGGCTCTACGAGCTGACCCACGGCGGTCGGGGACTGCTGCTCGACCAGACCGGCCAGCTTTCGGTGGCGGGCTGGGCGGATCGGATCGACCACGTCGTCGACGTCAGTGAGGAACTGGACGTGCCCGCCGTACTGCTGCGACCGGACGGGCACGTCGCGTGGGCCGGTGACGACCAGCAGGATCTGCTCCACCAGCTGCCCCGGTGGTTCGGTGTCGCCGACAAGGAAGCTGTCAAAGGCTGATCGTCAGTTCTTGGATCAGGGGGCCGGTCGGAGTGAACCGGTAACGCAGGTCGACCGTTCCGCCGGGAGCCCGCAGCCCCTGCTGATAGAGCCCGCAGCCCTTTCTGACAGCGGAGTTGGGTCACCTGACGGAGGCGGCCGGTTGCCGCTGTTTGGTGAGGTGGACGGTGCCAGCCGGGGTGCCTTCACCGTGGTTGAGGGTGTAGCCGGCGCGTTCGTACAACTTGATGTTGCGCGTGCTGCGGTGGCCGGTGAACAGTTCGTAGCGCGCGGTCTTCTGGGGGGCCTGCTGTTCGACGTATGAGAGGAGCCAGGAACCGATGCCGTTCCCGGCCTGGTCGGGAGCCACCATGAGGCGACCGATCAGCCACGCACCCTCATTTGCCCGGGCTCGGACCGCTGCGACGAGGCGTCCGTGTCGGCGTACGCACCACAGCTGCCAGGTCGACATTGATTCGCGTAGCTCGTCGAGGGTTTCCCGGAGCGGCGGCAGGTCGAGGGTGTCGTTCGCGAGGGCCTCCTGCA
Organism: Micromonospora sonneratiae; assembly: GCF_042679305.1. Lineage (NCBI taxonomy): Bacteria > Bacillati > Actinomycetota > Actinomycetes > Micromonosporales > Micromonosporaceae > Micromonospora > Micromonospora sonneratiae. The sequence goes on from NZ_JBHTMP010000003.1 coordinate 48,548, forward strand.
CCCAGCAGCACCGCTGAAGCACGAGCAGTTCGGCGAGGTCGTCAGGCTGGGCTACGGTCAGCCTGAGTCCGTCGACCGGCCCGGTAATGCCGGTGACTTCGCTGTCGGGTTCGGTGCGTAGGGACCGCATCGCTGAGGCTACCCGGGTCAGCTCCAGCAGCATTCGGCGAGCGCCTTCATCGAGTCCTGCGGATTGAAGTACCTGCCCGTCGTGGATGCTGTCGGCGATGCGTAGGGCGACGGTGGCGCCGATGGGCATCATCTTCAGGGTGGTGACGACCTGCTTGGCCATCTGTACCGAGCGGGTGCCGGCCGAGGTGTTGCCGTAGCTGACGAACGCTACCGGCTTCCACGCCCACTCGTGGTAGAGGAAGTCGAAGGCGTTCTTCAATGCCGCCGGCATGCCGTAGTTGTACTCGGGTGTCACCACGACGAATGCGTCAGCTGCGGCAACCCGTCGGCTCCACGCGCGGGTGTGCTCGTGTGCGTAGATGCCGCTGGAGGGATGCTCGGGCTCGTCGAGCAGCGGCAGTCCGATGTCGGCCAGGTCCGCGATGTCGAGAGTGACCCCGCCGGCCGTGGCTGCCGGAAGGGCTGCCTGGACGAACCAGTCGGCGATTGCCGGTCCCAGCCGTCCGGGGCGGGTGCTTGCGACGATGACCAGCACGTGCAGTGGAGAACTCGATGCGTTTGATGACATGTCACAGACTTTAGCGGACGCTTCTGTGACGTGTCAACGAGGTGTAGTGTGACCGGGTGGACACTGCCTGGCTGAGTGAGGATGAGGAACACGCGTGGCGCGCTTTCCGGCGCCTGCTGATAGCGCTGCCGGCACGGTTCAGCCGGGACCTGGCCCGCGACTCAGGGCTGTCACCGGCTGACTACGAGGTGCTGAGCACGCTGTCGGAGAAGCCGAACCGGCGGTGGGCGCTCAAGGACCTCGCCGCCAAGATGGAGTGGTCGCGCAGTCGACTGTCCCACCACGCGGCCCGCATGCAGGCCCGGGGACTCGTCGACAAGGAGCCCGATCCGCAGGACGCGCGAGGCTGCATCCTGCACCTGACCGACGACGGCTTCAGGGTGCTGGATGAAGCCGCCCCGCACCATGTCGTTTCCGTACGAGCGCGCTTCCTCGATCATCTGAGTCCCGACGAGCTCGCGGTGCTGGCCAAAATCTCGACCCGGATCGCCGACCTACCTGACTGATGCTGCGTCGAGACCCGGCATCCGCCGCGCCGGGCGCTGCAGGAGCCGGGCGAGCGGGTTGAGCCGACAGATCGTTCGCCACGATCCGGGTGTAGGTGCGTTGGGTCAGACGAACGTCGCGAGCGTGGCGGTGGCCGTGGTGAGTTCGTCGGGCGTGTGTGCCGCGTAGCCGAGGACGAGGCCGGGCGGACCGTCGGTCAGTCGGCACGCCGACAGTGCGAGCGGTCCCAGGCCCGCTCGGCTCGCGGCAGCCGTGACAGCGGCGTCATCGGTCCCGGCTGGCAGTTCGAGCACCAGGTGCAGCCCGGCAGCTACGCCATGGACGGGCATTCCAGGTAGATGCGTGGCCAATGCCGCGACCAGGGCGTCCCGCCGGGTTCGGTACGCCCGCCGGGCTCGTCGCAGGTGCCGGTCGTATCCGCCGCTGCCCAGCAGGTTGGCGAAGGCATGCTGTTCGAGCACCGGACCACCGAGGTCGATGGTCTGCTTCTGTGCGCGTACTGCCGCCAGATGTGTCCCCGGCGCGGACAGCCAGCCGAGGCGAAGAGCGGGAGCCAGCGCCTTACTCGCTGATCCGATGGAGATGGTGACGTCCGGGGCGACGCCCTGCAGGCAACCGACCGGGTCGCGGTCGTAGCGGAACTCGGCGTCGTAGTCGTCCTCGATGATGATGCCGCCGCTGTGGCGGGCCCAGGCGATCAGCTCGGCGCGGCGGGTGGGTGAGAGGACGACGCCGGTCGGGAACTGGTGGGCGGGTGTGACCACGACGGCGCGGGCGGCGGTGCGGGCGAGCGCGGCGACGTCGAGGCCCTCCGCGTCGACCGGGACAGGCAGCACCGTGAGGGCGTTTGCCAGCTGCTCACGGATACCTCGGCTTCCCGGGTCCTCGATCGCGACCGCACGGTGGCCGGCAGCGTGCAGAGTTCGGCCGAGCAGGGCGAAGGCCTGCGCAGCGCCGGCGGTCAGTAGCAGGTCCGCGGCGGTGAGCCGGGCCGCGCGTACCCGGCGCAGATAGGCTGCGAGTTGCTCGCGGACATTTGCCGGGCCTGCCGGATCGCCGTAGTCCAGGTCCGCGTCGCGCATTGTCGCCAATACCTGCTCGTACGCGCGGCGCCACGTGACCCGCGGAAACAGCCCGAGGTCGGGGACGCCCGGCCGCAACGGCCGCAATCCCACCGGGACGAACGAATCTTGCGGTGTGGCGCTTCGCGGATGGCCTGCCAACGTGACGGTCGTGCCTGACCCGCGCCGCCCGGTCAGCCATCCCTCGGCGATCAGCTGCTCGTAGGCCTCCACGACGACGCCGCGCGACACGCCGAGCTCGGTGGCGAGGTCGCGGCTCGATGGCAGGCGTGTGCCGGCCGTCAGCCGCTCCTGCTCGATCGCCGTACGCAATGCTGCTGTCAGCCGGCCGGCAACGCCGCGGCCGGTTCGATCGAACGGGATGAGCGCCTCCAAGTGGTCCTCCAACTCGTCACTTGATTGGCCCTGATTCGCAGACCAATCGCAGTCTACGGTCGAGATCATGAAGTTCTCCAACCGTGCGGCGTACGCGCTGTGCATCCTCGGCATGGTCATCGTGGGCAGTTCGGTGGCGGTGAGCCGGCTCGTCACCGACTATCCGATGTTGACCGGACAGGCCCTGCGGTACGCCGTCGCCGCCGTCCTGCTGTTCGGCGTTGCCCGATTCTTCCCTGCACCAGCACGTACCCGGCCCACCCGGCGAGACCTGGTGATGCTGGTGGCGCTCGGCGTGATCGGGCTGGCCACGTTCAACGCCTGTGTGCTCATCGGACTGCGGCACGCCGAACCAGCCGTCATCGGCACCGCAATCGGAGCCGCCCCGCTGATCCTCGCCCTGCTCGGACCGCTGCTGGCGAGACGTCGACCCGCGACCCGCCTGGTCGCCGCGTCCGCCGTGGTCGTCGCAGGCACCGCCCTGGTCGAAGGTTTCGGCCGGACCGACGCCATTGGCTTGGCGGCTGCACTGGGAGCGCTTGCCTGCGAGGCGGCGTTCTCCATGCTCGCCGCGCCCCTGCTGCCCGGTCTCGGCGCAGTACGCGTTTCGGCCTACAGTTGCCTGCTCGCGGTCCCGCTGCTGGTGATCGGCGCGGTCATCGTAGGTGAACCCGCTGCGTGGCGGTTGCCCACGGGGGTCGAAACGCTGGGGCTGGCATACCTGGCCGTCTTCGTGACGGTGGTGGCGTTCGTCGCCTGGTTCCTGGGACTGCAGCAGTTGGGCGTGGAACGAGCGGGTGTCCTCGTCGGCGTCCTACCCCTGGCCACGCTGAGCACCACGTCTGTCATGGACGGACAACTCCCCGGGCTGGGCGCGACGCTGGGCATCCTCGTGGTGGCGGCCGGACTGGCCCTGCCCCATTTCCGCGTGACCCGGAAGCCTCGCCGGCGCGTTGGTCAAGAACTGAAGGTCTCGGTCGGCGGCCGTAGCGTCTACCGGTCCGTGCATGGCGGTACGGCTTGATCAGCGGCCCACCGGTCGTTGCGGACGATCCTCCGTGCTTGATCATGTAGCCCGATGTGGTCGGAACGGGCCATCGGAACAGGCCATCGGAACAGGCCATCGGATCAGGCCATCGGATCAGGCCATCGGAACCGCCCTTTCTCGCCGAGCAGCACCCGAAGCTCGTCGGGTCGTTCGTGATCAAGTGCGAGTTGGCAGTCAGCCGATGCCATGGAAGAGGGTGTCGAGGATTCGGGCGGCCGACACGTCCGGATCCCCACCGCCCGCTGGGCCATGCACCGTCTCGTTGATCAGCGCAAGGTAGACCTGCCGGGCCCAGGTCAGGTCGACGCCCTCCCGGATGTCGCTGGCCTGTTGCGCCCGCCGGAGTACCTGATCGCAGGCGGTGAAGACGGCGTCCTGTAGGCGCGCGATCTCGTCGTTGCTGGCGGGCTGCCCCAGTGCGAACGTCCAGCCCGACTTGATGGCGAGGATGGTGGCCGTCGCCTGGTGCAGGGCCACTCGCGGCGGCGCGGTGGCCGGCCGGGCGCTCTCGACCGCCTCGGCGATCTGCCGCCACGCGGACTCCGCCAAAGCGGCCAGCAGCGCGTCGCGGCTGGCAAAGCGCCGGTGGATCGTCGTTCGCGCCACCCCGGCAGCCTCGGCGATCTGTTCCAGGGTTGCCGACGGATTCTCCTTGAGCACCCGCTCGGCAGCCTCCAGGATGGTCCGCACGCTGCGTTCGGCGTCCGCGCGAAGCCGACGCCCACTTGCCATCTTCATGGCAAAGATGCTACATCGCGACACCGCTGATCGGCATATCTGCAACACCGAGTTGCGGTTAACCGTAGTAATGGCTACATTCAGTCGCAGTAAATCTTCCCGATGGGAGTTCTCATGGCACGCCCCACCGCCCTCATCACCGGCGCCTCCTCCGGCATCGGCGCCGCATTCGCCCGCCGGCTTGCCGCCGACGGCCACGACCTGGTCCTCATCGCCCGATCCGTGGCTCCCATGGAGGAACTCGCCGCACAGCTCCGGCAGGCCCACGGCGTACGCGTGGAGGTGCTCAGCAAGGACCTGACCCAACCCGCAGCCACCACTCAGATCGTGCGAGAACTCGCCGACCGCAACGTGACGATCGATCTACTGGTCAACAACGCGGGCTTCGGCACCTGCGGCCGGTTCGAGGAGATCGACGGCGACCGCGACCACGACCAGTTGATGGTCAACGTGGTGGCGCTGACCGACCTCACACACGCGCTCGTACCGCACATGCTGCACCGCGGCGGCGGAGCGGTCATCAACGTCGCCTCGACCGCCGCATTCCAGCCCGCTGCCTACTTCGCGGTCTACAGCGCGGCCAAGGCGTACGTGCTCAACTTCAGCCTCGCGCTGTGGAGCGAGTACCGCGACCGCGGGGTCAAAGTGCTCGCGCTGTGCCCCGGGCCGGTCGAAACGCCCTTCTTCGACGTCATCGGCACCCGCAACGCCGCCATCAACGGTCGGATGGTGACTCCGGAAGTGGTCGTGAACAGGGCGGTCAAGGCGCTGGAACGCAACCGCGGCTACGTCGTGCCCGACATGAGCAACTTCGTCAGCGCCCATCTGCAGCCGCGCCGCCCCCGCAAACTGCTGGCGAGTGTCAGCAAGCTGTTCACTCGCCGGGTTCTGGCCGCCTGAACGGCCCGACACAGCGGTGGAGCCGGCCGGAAAATCCGGCAGCGAGCCACGGCTGACGACCGATCAGATTGCGCCCCTGGGAACTGCGGACACCACCAGGTGCGGGGTGGGGTGCCAATGTGCGGGCCCGAGAGCGCTGAACTGCCGGGCGTGATCCGGTTGAAGTCGGGAATGCAGCCCTCGGCGGGCTGACGCACATAGCTGAACTGGGGCCGGGGTCAGCGCACGCGCTCAACTCTTCTCGAGGCGGTTGCCGAGTTCGGCGGCCCCTGTGTCTCATCGTCGGATCCGAGGATGAGACACAGGGGCGTGCGTGCGCCAGGGCCCGGTCCAGGTCGGCGGCGAACTTCTCAGCCTCGAAGTTGTCGCGAACTGACCGAGCAGGTCCTTCTCGCTCGCTGGCCCGGAGAGATCCGCGGATGTCGGACAGCGCCATCGGCGAGCCGACGCGTTGGATCCATGCAGTGCGATCGGTCATGTCCGATGAGGCCGAAAGTGAGGGCCTGTCAGCCGGCGTAGCCTGGACTCGTCAGCCGACGTCGGAACTCTGCGTGCGCCGACTGGACGACACCGTTGAGGCGCTCGAGCTCGTCCTCGGTCGGCTCGCGGCGCAGCTCGACCCTGATCTGGAAGTCGCCGTCCTCGATCGTCACGGCCAGGTCGGCGAGAAGGTCCGCAGGTAGTCTGCTGATGACGAACTGCCGGAACGCATCCGTGATCGTGGTCTTCAGGTCGCCGCACCCGCACGTGCTACCAGCCATGACCGCGCCGAGGTGGCTGCGGCCGACGATCGCGTCCGGGTGTACGGGATCCAGGGCGGACAGGCCTTCCTCCAGGACCGCTCGGGCGTCCTCCAACCGTCCCTCGTGTTGGAGGAAGAGGCCGAGGGCGATGTCCGCCCGGCCGAGCGTCTCGTGATCGGCACCCCGGCGAGCCTGTGTCACCGCCTCGGTCAGACGCTGTTCCGCCAGGTGCACCTGGCCGGCTTCCCGCAGGGCGAGGCCCCAGTTTCGCAGCACCTGGCTCGTCAGCTCCGGGCGACCGATGCGCTCCGCCCTGGCGTGTGCCGACTCGTACGTTCGTAGCGCCTTCTCCTCATTACCCACGTCGCTCTGCGCCATCGCCAGTCCGAGAGCCGCCATCAGCGCCTCCTCCGCCCTGCCCTGACGGTCGTAGGAGGCGAGGACTCGCTGAATCGCGTCGATACGACCGGACTGGTCGCTGTGGTCGTGTCCGACGTTTGCCAGTGTCGAAAGCACATTGAGCGTTGCCTGATGGTCCACGCCAAGTCGCGCCTCCAGGATGGCGACCAGATCGGTGAGAACGATCTGGTACGTCTTCGGATCGCACCGACCGAGCCGGCTCATGACGGACAGCGCGATCTGCTCGACGATTTCGTCCGGTAGCTGGTCCATGCCGGGGAACAGCGGCTCCTCGGCGTCTTCGGCCGCCACGATCTCAGCCCGCAACGCCAGTGTGGTTGCGATCCGCTCATGCCCGTTGCGCCAGAAGTTGACCATCGTCTCCTCGATGACCTGCCGGGCCTGCCGTACGTCGCCACGCTGGAGCAGCACGTCGGCCAGCGGCTCGAGGCCGAAGGCGTACCCGGCGTGTTCGCGGCCGTAGAAGGCAAGGCGGTCCTGGGCCCCCTGACGGAGTTCGGACTCGGCCTCGTCGAGTCGTCCGGCCATCTGCAGGGCCATGCCCAGATTCAGCCGGTAGGTGAGGTGGTCCCTGCGAATCTGCGGGTCCTCATGGACGGATGCGGAGGTCGCGTCGCGATAGCACTCGATCGCGCGGTCTACCTGGTCGGCATGCACCAGCAGGTTTCCGAGATCGCACTGGGTCGATGCCCAGGCTGGGCTGCCGCGCCCGTGCCTCGCCGTGACCGCCTGCAACTCTCGCATCATGAGCTCTTCGGCTTCGACCAAGCGGCCCTCTTGCGCGAGCTCGAAGGCCACTTCGGTCGGTGTGGGGGGTGACGTCACGTCTCGGGAGTCTAGCTATTGAAAAGGGGCGCTTCGTCCGCTCTGCGAGGGGCCCTGCTCCGACGCAACGAACAACTGGCGTGCTCCGCATCAGCTCGGCACGCCCAACCAGCAGATCCTGGAAGGGCTCAGCCGGGCGCACACCGTCAAGGCCCGGGTCTGCCCGGAGATCGGACAGACCCGGGTGTAGCGGCCGAAGCTGCTGCTGCTGCTTACCCACTACGCCGGCCCGGAACTCGGTCGCCGAGCCAGCTACCTGTGGTGGGCGTTGTCCCACGCCGGCCACCACCACCCGTACGAACTCGGCGTCACCGCAGCCGAGCTGGTGCGACTCCGCACCGAACGCCTCGACATCGTCGCCCTCCTCGACCCTTCGGAGGCATCCACATGCCGAAGCGGGATCACGCCCTGCTGATCCTCGGCGTTGAGGCGCTGGCCATCGTCGGCGTCGTCTACCACCTCGTCACGTTCGACCCTCAGGTGGAGGGGTATTCCACGGCGATGTCCAGGACCCAGGTGACGCCGAAGCGGTCGGTGAGCTGCCCGTAGAGCGGCGCCCACGGCGAGGGGCCGATGGGCTGCCTGACGGTGGCACCGTCGGCGAGCCTCTCCCAGTAGCCTTGGAGTTCTTCGGGGTCGGTGCCGCGGACGGAGACGAAGAACGGGTTCTGCCCCCTGTCCCAGGGCAGGTTGGGGTAGACGTCGTAGGCCATGATGCGGAAGCCGTTGTCGGCGGCGACCTGGCCCCACGTGACGTGGTCGGCGGTCGCGGGGTCGGTGTTGCCCATGTCGGCGTAGCTGGCGATGACCAACTCTCCTCCGAAGACGGTCTGGTAGAACTCCAGCGCTTCGCGGGCGTTGCCGCGGAAGTTCAGGTGGGGCGTTACGTTGATGGCCATGGATGAAATTCCTTGTCCTTGTTTTCGTGATGGGCCGGCTCGTTGCTCCGGCGTCAGGACAAGCCTCACAGCAGTACCGGTCATATCACGTCCGCTTCTCAGCGGAGAATGGATGACATGGCCGGATCACCCGCACGGATGCTGAAGCTGCTGTCGTTGTTGCAGACCCGGCGGGACTGGCCCGGCCGCGTTCTTGCGGAGCGGCTGGAGGTCAGCGACCGTACGCTGCGCCGCGATGTGGAACATCTTCGGGAGTTGGGCTACCGGATCAGCGCGATCAAGGGGCCGGACGGCGGCTATCGGCTCGACGCGGGTTCCGAACTGCCGCCGCTGCTGTTCGACGACGACCAGGCCATCGCGCTCGTCGTCGCCCTGCAGGTCGCCTCGGTCTCGGGCGCGGCAGACGGCGAGGCTGCGCTGAGGGCTCTGACGACGGTGCGGCAGGTGATGCCGTCGCGCCTGCGCCACCGGATCGACGGCGTGGCGTTCACGACGCTTTCCGCCGACAACGCCGCGACGATGGCAGTGGATCCGGAGGTGCTCATCGCGGTCAGCGCGGCGGTCCGGGCACGAGAGGTGCTGCGGTTCGACTACGTCTCGGTGGGGCGAGGCCCCGATGGGGATCCTTCCCTACGGCGCGCCGAGCCCCATCATGTCGTGTTCAGCAGCGGACGCTGGTATCTCGTCGCCTGGGACCTCGACAACGACGATTGGAGCGTGTTCCGGCTGGACCGGATGACCCCGCGCATCCCGACAGGCCCCCGATTCACGCCGCGCACCGTGCCCGGAGGCGACGTCCACGATTTCCTCGCCGGCTGCTTCAAAGGATCGGACCGCGGCAACACCTGGCCCTGCACCGGGGAGGTCGTCCTGGAACTGCCCGCCCGGAAGGTGATCCCCTTCGTCCACGACGGCATCGTGGAAGAGGTCGCCCCCGACCGCTGCCGCCTCGTCGTCGGCTCCTGGTCATGGGTCGCGCTGGCCGCCTCGATCGGTCGCTTCGACACGGCCATCCTGCAGGCCGCACCCCGTGAACTCGCCGATGCCTTCAGCCTGCTCTCCCAGCGTTTCGCCGAAGCCGCCACCCGAAGCAGCGCCGACGACTGAAGCATCCGCCCGGCCAGGGCCTTCTTCTCGGCTTCAGTCCTCCGACGTGGCTGCCGGCTGAGCGTTCCCGAGCCGCTGGACCAGGGCGGCGATCCGTCGTGCCCGTAGTGCGGGCGCAGCGGTCATGATCGGGAAGAGATGTGGGTAACGCTCGCCCGCGTTCAGGGCTGCGAACCGGGCGGCGGCGGTCGGCGATGCAGCGAGCGCGGCGGTGAGGTCGTCCGGGACCTCGGCGGTCGCGGCCCCGGGATAGGCCCGGTCCCATCGGCCGTCGATTTGTGCCCGGGTGATCTCCGCCTGACCTCGTGGCCGCATCCGCCCCTGCTCGATCAGGGTTTCCACCAGCCCTACGTTTCGCTGCGACCAGATCGACCCGCGCCGTCGTGGCGTGAATCGTTGGAGGAACGTGGCGCTGTCCAGCCCGCGTTTCTGCCCGTCGATCCACCCACTGCACAGCGCCTCGTCCAAGGCCTGGGCGTATGTCAGCGTCGTGGGTGACACCGTCCCCTTCTTTGCCAGGACCAGCCAGACGCCGTTCGAGAGGTCCTCGTTCGCGTCGAGCCAGGCCCGCCAGGCCGCAGCGTCCGGGATCAACAGCGACTGCTCATCCATAGAATCGTTACCTTTGCCGGGTGATGACTTGACGGCCGGGATCGGGCTCGTGCCGATCGGCCGGTCCGCCAAATGCGTGGGCGATGATGACCATACCCAGTTTGACTGTCGGGGTGGCGGCCACGACGTGCGGGCCGCCGTCGTTCGTCGTTCGCCATCGAGTAGGTCTCTGTCGCCTACGAGCAGGCTACGGAGATCCGCGCCGCAGGGAGCTGAGGTCGTGCCCTCGCCCCCTGTGGGCGGCGAGGGCTGCTAGGGGCTGATCGTCAGTTCTTGGATCAAGGGGCCGGTCAGGGTGAACCGGTAACGCAGGTCGACCCTGCCGCCGGGGAAGTTCCCTTCGAGATGCTGGACCACCTCGAAGTGTCCATCGTCGACTCCTGGTGGCGGCGATGGGTTCGGTCGTGTGGTCGTACTCGCTGCTGCGCCGTCCAGCCAGGCCCGGATCTCGTTTCGGCCGCGACAGGTACGGCCGTCGTCGGTCACGACGGCATTGGCGGCGTAACCCGCGATTGCAGTACCGGTATCGCGCTTCTGATGCTCGGCAAGATAGGCAGTGATCAGGTCTGGCAGGTCCGCCAGCGGGATCCTGGTGCCGGTACTCCAGTCGACGGTGTTCATGAGCCCACCTTCAGGTCTCTCCTGGGGAGAGGGTCAAGGAAAGACTGTGCTGATGCGTACGGGATTGACCATCGGGGAGTTCGCCATGCTCAGCCACCTGAGCGTGCGGACCCTGCGCCGCTACTACGAGGCTGGGCTACTGGTGCCCGCCACGGTCGACCAGCATACGAGCTACCGCTACTACCTGCCTGACCAGATCCCCACGGCGCAGTTGATCCACCGACTCCGGCAGCTCAGCGTACCCTGGTCGAGCTCAGGTCCATCCTCGCCGCGGACGATCCGCAGCAGCGCGCCGACGCGATCACGGGCCACCTGCGGCGACTTGAGGACGAGCTCGACCGCACCCGATCCGCGATCGCATCGTTGCGCCGGCTGCTGCACCCCGATCCGGCGGCGCTGCACGTCGAGCTGCGTTCCGTCCCAGCCCGTACCGTCGTTGCCGTCAGCGACCATGTCGCCCTCGACGAGGCGGTCGACTGGTACGACACCGCCATGGCGGAGCTGAACGCCGCCTTCCCACCCGCCGAACGCACCGGACCGCCAGCCGGACGGTACGCCAACGAGCTGTTTATCGAGGACGCGGGCACGATGACGGTCTTCCGGGCGGCACGGGAACCGCGCTGGTCCGCGCGGATCGACGTCGTCGAGCTGTCGGCGGTCGACCTGGCTGTCGCCGTCCATCCGGGGCCGCACGACGACATCGACGTCACGTACGGCCGCCTCGGTGGGTGGTCACGCATGCCCCGGGCGTCGACGGGCCGATCCACGAGACCTACCGCGTCGGCCCCCGCGACACCAGGGACTCCGATCGGTGGCGTACGAGATCGGCTGGCCGGTCCTCCAGCTCGCTCTCGGTTGACTTCCGCCCCAGTCACCGAGCGCGCGTGGCAGAGGACATGATTCTGGCAACCGCGCTCGATGTTTCACCGACGAGGTTGGATGCTCAAGTGCAGTGTTGCTAGCTGCTGGATTAGGCCGGCGATCCCGCGACTTTGCCAGCACGTCCTTTTTGGAGGCTCGGTCGATACGGCGTCTGCCTCGGCACCGGGGCGTCCGGATGGTGCCCCTTTTGTTCAACCGCGGTGATGCTGGGCCGACTGCCGGCCACCGGCGAAACAGATTTCGCGTATCATTGCTGCGCGCTGTCGCGCGTAGGGCTGCGTTGCCTACGGTCGTTCCGTGGTAAGCGCAGTAGAGGAGGAGCCGGGCATGGTTGCCAGGTTGATCGACGCGGTGGCGGTCGTCGATGCACGCATCGTGGTCCCGATGGTGGCGGTGCTACTCGTCGGGTTCCTCAGTTGGGTGATCTTGAACGAGGGGCGTACTCGGCGCATGGAACGGCTGATCCGCGCTTTCAGGGGCCCGGACAAGGGAGATGACGAGGATGCCTGACCGTGCAGTGAGCGGGCCGGAGCGGTCCGGTGAACAGTCGTTGCTGACCAGGGCGCAGATTGCCGAGGCTGCTGGGGTCAAGGAGCAGGCGGTCAGCAACTGGGTGCATCGGTACCCTGACTTTCCCAGGCCGGTCCAGGGGGATCAGCAGATCCTGTTTCCCGCCTGGGACGTTGCGGCCTGGTTGGACCGTCGCAAGATCCAGCGAGGCGATCTGCGGAAGGGGGAGGTACTCGGTGTTACCTATGGTCACCGGTTCCGTGGCGTGACCGGCCTGCGGGCCGTCGCTCCCCACGCGGCGCCCACTGTGGATACCGCGGTCGATCGACTCAAGCACGGCCTGTGGAAACGCCTGGAGTCCAGCTACAAACAGAGCGCAGACCCCAGCATGTTCGAGGAACTGGTCATGTCGCTGGTCTGCGTGCAGGCCCTCGCTCCAGCGGGGTGGGCGTCGATCGCGGCCGCGTCCAGGCAGGCGATCCCCGAGGTCTTCCACCACGTCTGGTCTGTGCTGCCGATTGCACACAGCATGCGTACCGAGCTGATGATGAAGATTAGGCAGGACGGGTGGTGGCGAGACCGTCTCAGCGCCAGCACCGATGCATTGCGGGGCCATGTGCAGCCCGGCGGCGTTCTGACACCGACTACGGCGGCTGGCCGGATGACGGCGGTGGAGGCGTTCGACTTCCTTCTCGACCGGTTCGCGCAAGCCCGCCACAGCAGCAACGACGAATACCTGACCCCGGTGGAGGTGGCCCGGCTGATGGTGCGGCTCGCAGACCCCGAACCCACCGACCGCGTCCACAACCCGTGCTGCGGCTCTGGCGAAATTCTGACGGCCGTGCTGGCACATCAAGAACAGCCCGGACCGGGCCCGGTAAGACCCGGCCGTGTCAGTGGTCGCGCTCTGGCCGCTCGAACCTGGCGTCTGGCCGTCATGAACGCCGCGGTACACGGCGGATCCATCGACCTCGGCGACCAGCCGCCCGAAGACCTGGCCATGATTGACGTAGGCGTCGGTCCCTATGACGTCATCGTGACGAACCCGCCCTTCAAGATGGACGACTGGCAGTCGTCGGCAGGCCTTCTACCGACAGGCTGGCCCTACGGCGAGCCACCCCGTCACAACCCGAACTTCGCCTGGCTGCAACTGGCCGCAACGGCCCTGGCTCCCGCAGGCCGGGCGGTCGTCGTCCTACCTCAGACGGCGGCCTCCAGCCAGAACCCCAAGGACAAGCAGATCCGCGCCGCCATGGTGAAAGAAGGCGCAGTGCGGTGCGTCATCGAACTGCCGGGCCGCATGTTCCGGGAGACGGCGAGCCCGATCACGCTGTGGGTTCTCGGCCGTCCCGAGGAGCGACCACACCACGAGGTTCTCTTGATCGACGGGAAAGAGGCCACAGAACGCGACGGTGCCACCCACCGTGTCCTGACCGACGACAGTAGTGACACCATCGTCCACCTCTATCAGGAGTGGCTCACCGACGGCAGCAGACTGCCTCAGCGGCACGGCAACGTGACCGCCACGCCGGTCACCCTCGACCGTCTCGAACAGCACGGCTACGACCTACGCGCGGCGGCCTACCTCCGCCCCTGTCAACCGGACACCGTGCTACCACCAGGAGCAACGACCATCGCCGACCTACGTGACAATCTCCGCATGCTCGACTTCGCGGCCGCCGAGGCCGACCGCATCCTGAATCTTCGTCTTGATCGGTTGCAGCCGTGGAACCTTTGATCAGTCCCACCCCCGACAACTGGCAGCATCGGCGACTCGACGAGCTCTGCACCGTACAGTCCGGACCAGGCGGGTCGATTCTGAAGGCCACCGACCGAGTTGCCTTCGGCATACCGGTCATCAAGACGGTCGACATCGGCGATGGTCGGATCACTGCGGCACCGCCCTTCATGGTTGGTGAGGAGAAGGCACGACGCCTCGATCGGTATCGACTTGCCGAGGACGACATCCTGCTCGCCAGGCTCCGCGCCACCACCAGCCATGCGCTCATTACCTCGGTAGAGTCAGGGTGGCTGATGGGCGGCTCCACCATCAGGGTCCGCGTCACCGAGGCCGCCGGCTCGGAACTCCTACCGCGCTACCTCAGCTGCTACCTGAGACACCCATCGGTCCACGAGTTCCTGACCCGTCAGATCAAGCAGGGGCTCGTACCCAGCTTCACCAGCACAATCGTCGGTGGACTACCCCTCGCCTTACCACCGCTGGAGATCCAACGGCGAGTGGTCGAGGTAGCTCAAGCCATTCACGACAAGATCGAGGCCCACGAGCAGATCATCCACGCCACCCGCGAACTCGGAGGCGCGCTGATCCCGCGGCTTGTTTCCGGTGAGGTCACAGCCACGTAGGGGGTCGTGCCCTTTCTTGTCGGATTCCGGCACCCGCTCGGCAACAGACCGTGGCGATCCGCGCCGGTCACACACGGCAACTCGAGGCTGCTTATCCACCGCCAGCTCGCCGGAGGCGGAGGAGTACGTCGGCGACCTCCTGGGTCTCCTCGTGATCCGGCCCGTAGACCAGGCATAGGTCCTCATGCAGTGGTACCAGCTCGGCCGCTGCCTGATCGAGATCGCCTTCGGCGAGTAGGAGTATGCCGATGTCGCGGCGCAGTTCCAGGGCCTCGGTGGATACGTCACTCTCGGCGGCACGGACATGGTCGAGGACCTGCCGGAACTGGCGCAGGGCAACGGTGGCCTGGCCCAGCTCCGCCCGGCAGTGGGCCGCCTGCCGGAGGCAGGACAGCGCATCGACACCGGTTGGCCCGCTGGTACGGGCGAAGGCCGAATACAAGGCGTCGAATTCGGGCAGAGCCTGGCGGAAGTCGCCACCGACGACGAGGATGGCCGCTCGGCGCTTACGAAGGGTAAGTACTCGGGGGTTCTCGACGCCAAGCGCGGCGCTGGCGGGGGTGATGACCTGTTGTAGTGCCTCCGCCGCCTGGGCGTAGCGTTCCTCGGCCAGCAGGTCGTTGGAGTGCGACAACGCGTTGCTGATCGCTCCCCGGAGATCCGTGGTCGGCACTCCGTCTGACGAGGGCGGCAGGGTAGGGAACGGGCGGTTGCCCAGCTCGGGTGCGGGCTCCGGGCGCTGCCTGGGCGCGTTGGGGCGGCGGTAGAGCAGGGTCGGATCGGGTACGACTCCAGAGGGCGACGCTGCCGGGACCGTAGCGCCCGGCATCGGGAGGTACGGCAACAGTCGCTCGTGGACGTCGTACGCGTCCTCGGGCCGGTGCTCGGGAATCTTGGCGGTGAGCTGGAGTACCAGATCTTCGAGGGCTTCGGGGACGTCGGCGCGCAGCTTCCGCAGCGGCACGGGTGAATCGTTGACGTGCTGCCGCATCAGCTCGAACTCGCCGGGGCCGTCGAACAGCGGCTTGCCGACGAGGAGTTCGTGCAGCAGGCAGCCGAGGGCGTACAGGTCGCTCTGCGGGGTGATCTTGGCACCGCGGATCTGCTCGGGTGACATGTATCGGTGCGTGCCGAGCATCTGCCCGGTGACAGTCAGCCGGGTGGCGTCGGTACGCAGCAGGGCGGCGACACCGAAGTCGAGCACCTTCACCGCACCCGCCTCGGTGACCAGCACGTTGTCGGGCTTGAGGTCCCGGTGCACCACGGGGATCGCGTGCGCGTGGGAGAGCACCGTGCAGATCTGGGCGGCGACTGCGGCAGCCCACGAGACGGGCAGCGGCTGGCCCGGCCGGAGGTACGCCCGCAGGGACGTGCCGGGTACGTACTCCATGACCAGATAGACCCGGTCGTACGTCTGGTCGAGCACCGCGTCGTACACCTGCGGCACGCCATGGTGCTGGATGCGGGCGGTGATCCGCGCTTCCCGGCGGAAGCGTTTGGCGAATTCCTCAGCCTCCTCGGCGGAGGAGATGACGTCGGTGCGGATCAGTTTGACGGCGACTTCGCGGTCGAGCACTGCGTCGTAGCCCCGCCACACCTGCCCCATCCCGCCGGAGCCCAACTGCTCCACCAGCTCGTACCGGCCAGCGATCGGCTCGGGCCGCACTGCCACCCCCTAACGTATCGATCACACTGTCAGGCCACGTCGTCGATGACGCCTTCCTGCTGGCGGATCATCCGCCAGGCCGCGCTGCGGGCACTACGGTTGAGCGAGCTGCGGAAGTCCCGATCGGGTCCGAAGTACTTACGGCCGAGGTCGGCGACGGTGTCGAAGTGGTCCATCATCTTCTCCTCGAACACCGGCTCGAAGACGTGACCGAAGTTCTCCTCGTCGTCGTTGGCGACCGCGGCGAGCCGTACCTTCGGGTCGGCGACCGCCTCCTCGAACGGCTTGACCACGTCCTCGTCGGTGAAGCTGGTGCCGAACCGTTCGTTGAACCGAGCGATTAGCTCGGAGAGCAGGGACTTTTCCGGATCCTTCGCCCCGCCGGTGCCGTTGCCGAAGCCTGTCATCTCGGCTGGGCCTTCGGGGTCGAGGCTGACGTCGTGCTCACCGGTCTTTTCCACCCGCAGGTGGCTGAGGTCGACCTCGCCGATGTCGACGCCACCGTCGCTGCGCCGGGGCAGCTTGTTGAGCAGGTGCCGGCCGTAGAGGTAGAGCCGTTCGAGTTCCGCATCGGCGTAGGGGACGATCTGGGCGAGGAAGCCGTACTTGCGGACGTAGTCGGTCAGGTCCGCCCGGAACCCCTCGGCAGCCTCCCGATCCTCCTCGTCCTCGCTGTGCAACAGTGCGGCGAAGCGCACGACGGCCGGCGCGAGGTGCCGGTACAGCTCGGCGTGTAGCTTCTCCCTCTTCGCCGTGTTGCCGGCGGCCTGCTCCTCGGCTGCCAGATACGCTTCGACGAACGCCTGCATCTCCGCGTCGACCAGCAACGACCGGGACATCACCCGGCTCTGCGCGGTGTAGAGCAGGTTCGGGTCCGAGGGCAGGGTTTCGGCCTCCTCGAAGTAC
Source organism: Micromonospora sonneratiae (assembly GCF_042679305.1). Lineage (NCBI taxonomy): Bacteria > Bacillati > Actinomycetota > Actinomycetes > Micromonosporales > Micromonosporaceae > Micromonospora > Micromonospora sonneratiae. Next base: position 65,453 of record NZ_JBHTMP010000003.1, read on the forward strand.
GGCCGGAACGCGTCCTTGATCTCCTCGGCGTCGTTTACGAAGTCCAGCACCGCCAGGTCGCTCTGGCTTTTGCGTTGGGCGGTCCGGTTGAGCCGGGACAGGGTCTGCACGGCCGAGACACCGGTGAGCTTCTTGTTGACGTACATGGTGGTGAGCAGCGGCTGGTCGAAGCCGGTCTGATACTTCTCGGCGACCACCAGGATCCGGTATTCACGCTGCCCGGCGGCCGTGCCGGCGCGGGCGCTCCTGTCGTCGGCCCGGGTGTAGGCGAACGCCTTCGGTAGGGCGGACTCCGCCAGACCGCCGTTCTCCTTCGACTCGGTGACCTCCTCGCCGTCGTAGCTGAGGGTGCCGGAGAACGCCACCAGTACGCCCGGGTCCGGGTAGCCGCGGTCGCCGAGGTAGCGCTTGATCGTCCGGGACATCTGCACCGCGCTCTGCCGGGAGGCGGTGACCACCATCGCCTTGGCTCGGCCGCCGAGCCGACCGGCGGTGTGCGCCCGGAAGTGTTCGACGACGATCTGCGCGTGCTGGGCCACGGTGGAGTCGTGGGTGAGCGCGTAGCGGGCGAGCTCCTTGTTGGCCTTGGTGGAGTCGACCTCGCGCTCGTCCGGATTCTCGTTGACGAGCTTCCAGTACGTCCCGTAGGTGACGTAGTTCCGTAGCGGATCGAGGATGAAGCCTTCCTCGATCGCCTGCCGCATCGAGTACGTGTGGAACGGGTGGTACTTGCCGTCCTCGCCGAGGCGGCCGAAGAGTTCGAGGGTCTTGTGCTTCGGGGTGGCGGTGAAGGCGAAGTAGGAGAGGTTGGCGCTGCGCTGCCGCTTACGGGCGCTTACCGCGAGTTTCTCGTCGGCGGTCTGTGGTCCGTCGGTGCTGGTCGCGCTCGCGTCTGCACTGGTCGCGCCCGCGTCGTCGGAGTCAGCGTCGAGGCCGAGGTCGCGCAGCACCCGCCGGACGTCGGTGGCCGCCTCGCCCGCCTGCGACGAGTGCGCCTCGTCCACGATGATGGCGAACCGGCTGCCCCGAATCTCGGTCGGGTTGTGCTTGAGGTAGTCGACCAGGGCCGGGAAGGTGTGCAGGGTAACCGTGACGATCTTGCCGGTCTCCTGGGAGAGCGCCTTGGCCAACTGCTCCGACTTCGCGCCGTGGTTCTCGTCGATTTTCACGACGAGCCCGGCGGTCTGCTCGAAGCTGCCGACAGTGTCCCGGAGTTGGGTGTCAAGGTTCCGCCGGTCGGTGATGATGACGACCTTGTCGAAGACCGGGCTGCCCAGCTTGACCCCGGCGGCGAGCGCATCCGGGTCGAGCGCAGCCGGGTCGTTCGGGGTGTGCAGTGACGACAGCCGGTGGGCGAGCCAGGCGATGGTGTTCGACTTGCCGGAGCCGGCCGAGGCCATCACCAGGTAGTTGTGCCCGGCCCCGTGCCGCTCGGCGTGCGCGGTCAGCTTCCTCACCGCGTCCCACTGGTGGTAACGGGGGAAGATCAAGACCTTTCGGGTACGCCCGCCCGCGCCCTTTTCCTGGTGCAGGTGGACGAAGCGTTCCAGCAGGTCGAGCCAGTTGTCCGGCTGCCAGATCTCTTCCCACAGGTAGGAGGTGGCGTACTTGCCGTAGGTGGTGGCCGGCGGGTTGCCCTTGCCGCCCGGTCGGCCCGGCCCGGCGCTGCCGGTGTTGAACGGCAGGAACCAGGTCTTCGCGCCCCGCAGTTGGGTGGTGACGAAGACCAGGTCCGGGTCCACGGCGAAGTTCGCGACGACCCGACGCGAGAAGATCAGCTCGGTCGGGTCACGCTCGGCCCGGTACTGCTCCTTGGCGTGCTCGACCCCGGAACCGGTGAGCGGGTTCTTCAGCTCGGCGGTGGCGACGGGGATACCGTTGAGAAAGAGCGTCAGATCGAGTCGGTTGCCCCGATCGGCCTGCTTGGTGGCGTAGGGCAACTCGCGGACCACGGTGAGCCGGTTCTCGCGGTAGTCGGCCAGGATCGCGTCCGACTCCACGAAGGACGGCTTGAAGTACGCGAGGCGAATGCGTACCCCGTGGTCCTTGACGCCCTTCCGGAGTACGTCGAGCAGCCCCCCGTCGGCGATCGCCTGGTCGAGCCGCTTGACGAACCCGCGCTGCGCCTCGTTGGGGTCGCCACCATAGTAGGTGACCAGGTCATCCCACTCGGCGGCCTGGGTCGCCCCGATGAAGGTGAAGAGCTGGCGGGTGTCGAGCCCAAGCTCGGGCCGGTAGTCGGCCGGGTTCCCCTCCGACCAGCCATTGGCGAGCATCGCCGCGACGATCGCTTCCCCGAAAACTGACTCGTGATGCACCGCCATGCCGCCTCGCCGCCTTCCGTACCGGTCCGTGCGCCGCAGCCGGACCACCGCTGAGCCTACTGATCGAAGCGGATCTAGGCGAGTGATCTTCGGCCGCCGATGTGCACTTCCAGACCACTACCGCGCCGGCCTTCGGCAGTATCCAGTCATCGACCGATATGGCGATAAGACGTGTGTCATGCAGGCTGGGGGTACATTCCACGAATGCCGGACGGGTGAGGGTGAAGTAGTCCAGTCCGCGAATCCGCGCGTCATCAAGATCCCCCCAATCGACCAGGGGCGACGAAGGCTCTCGGGACCACAGCCAACCTAGCGCGCTACACGATGTCCGAAATGCGCATGCAGTGCGCGGGCGCGCAAGCCTGCGAGCGCGTCACGCGGGAAGGGCTAAGAGTCGCGCTGCTTGCTGGTAGTGCTGTTTCTTCGCTGCTGTGGGGGCTTCCTGCCTGAGTTGTTACCAGCTCGACCCCTGCCCGGCCAGTAGGTAGGAGGATTAAGTCGAGGATCTACGATCTCGTACTGTTTCCTATCACTGCGTACGGGCTTGAGTAGCACCAGTCGTTGACCGTCCGCCTGCTCAAGCTCGGGCAGAACGGCCGGCAGACCCGCGACGATGGTGGCTATCACGCTCGCCATCGCGGTGATCCCCGTCCCGACCTGTTGGAACCGTACGTGATGAAAACCGTACTTACGAATGAGCTTGCATTCCTCTTCCCGGTAGAGCTGGTTCAGGTCCGCGGTAACCAGAATCTCGTATCCCCGGGCAGCCAGATCGGGCAGGAGCTGAATATCCTTCTTGCGCTTCCAGCCGATGGTTTGGACATGATCAACAGTATGGCGAGGGTGAAACATTTGACTCAGCGGGCCGATTACGGGCTGTGGTACCTGCTCATCGAGGAGAATTTTCAATTTTTATGCCGTCCGCTTGTTGGCGTCCCGTCTGTTGTATGTCCGGACGTAGCGGTCGAACTCCACCGCTCCGGTCACCCCTGTCTCATCCACGGACGGATAGAAGTACCGGATGCCTGCTAGGTCCAGGCCATCGGTCACCAGACCCGACACTGTGCTGTAGGGGATGCGGGTGCTCTCAATGACCGGGAAACCCTGCAGAACGTCGGGATCGATTTCAACACCGGCCTTGGGTCTGCGTAGTGGAACGATGGTCGCGCCCGTCCATCCTTCGAACTCCCCGAGCACGTCCTTCATAGTAATCAGCAGTCTCTGCCCCGGCTGCTTAAGAATGTCCACCTGTTCGCCCTCGGTGGCCCAGACTATGGTACGACCGTCGCCGAGTAGGCGATAGTTGGCAAGGTGTTCGACGTCAGTGAGGTCTTGTAGGTTGGCTAACGCCTTGCGGATCTTTTGCAGCGAGAAGTCGGTACGGAGGTTGGCAACCGTACGGATCGCTATGAGGTCTCTGAAGCTGTATTGAATCGGCCTGGTCGAACTTGTCTCGGGAACCAGGAGCGGCGATGATCCAGACCGCCATCGGCGGAGCTGATGGACGGTCACACCGCCAAGCGCTGCGGTCAACGCCTCGGGGTATGCCACTGCCTCCCACCCTCCTGAAGTACGGCCCAGCTGAGGTCCACCTTACTCAATACGTGGACTGATCTGGGTCCCAAAATTCGGGCAACGCGCCAACCGAGAGAACAAGACCGATTGCCCGAAGGGCTGAAGCTACTGGTGAGTCAGGCAGATGGTGGCAGTGCTGCCGAGGGCGGCCATGACCTAGCTAGGGGCCGGTGCTGCCGATCATCGAGCGAGGAGTCCTCGACCCCGTAGTGGCTCCACCACGTCGTCCTGTGCTTGCGCAGTTCGCCGTCGATGCGCGTCAGTAGCAGGTAGTCGCCGTTTTGCACCAGGGCCGCGTCCTCGCTGCGACCTGCCAGGATCCGGGCCACAGCGGCGACCACGTTAGGGATCCCCTTGTCCACCAGGTCGTCCGCGCCCATAGAGAAGTCGACGTCGACATAGGTCTCCGGCTCCCACTCCCAGCGTGATCCGTCGTCGTCCTCGGCGTCGAAGTAACCGTGGTCACCGGAGTAGACACTGAGGGCATACCCGCGCTGGTCGTAGAGTCGGGCGGTGAGCAGTCGGGGATTAGCAGTCGGTGCCGGCTTCTCGGTGATGTTGACGGCAGCAAGTTCGGCCACGTCCTCCAGCGGGATGTCACCGGCCAACGTCAGTCGGAACTCCACAGCCATCTCCGCAACCTCTTCTCAGTCCCGCCGCACGATCTGCGCGATTGAGCACCTTTTCTACATGTACTCGGCGGCGAGTTGCTCAGCCTCGGCCACGAACTCATCGAGCTCTGCTGGGGTCAGGTGCGCCAGGGGAAGTAGGTGACCGAGGACGAAGATCTCGATCCCGAGCATGTCTACGGCAGCAATGGGGTCGGCGAGTTCCGGCTCGCCGAGGGCGGCCTGGATCAGGTGCTCCATTTCGAGAGCTGGCAGGCAGTCGAGTTTCTGGTATGCCGCCCGGATCATCGACACGAAGGCGGCCACGTCGGTCGGGGTGGCATTGGCTCCGAAGTGTTCGTTGACCGCGAGCGCGAACGCGGCTCCGATGACTTGCAGGCCGCCGGCCCAACCGTCGCGGTCGATCTTAATCACGAGGGCATCGGCGGCGTCCCAGTCGGCTCTGGCCAGGGCTCGGATCAGGTTGCTGAGCGCGATCATGTTTGGTGGCGGGTCAGGCCGATGGTGGCGGCGAGGCGGGTCACGTCGGCCGAGGTGGTGCCAGCGCGGAGCACGCTGGTCAGCACTGCGCGGGCGGCGGGGCGGATGCGGGTTTCGGCGGGGGCGATCCGGTCGGCGGTGACCAGTGCCCGGCCAGCGGCCGGGTAGTCGCCGAGGTCGAGGTGGGCGCGGGTGATGTCGATGAGGTGGGCGGCCCGGTGTTCGGCGGGCAGCCGTCGCCAGGCGTCGCCGCTGGTGGCGTACTGGTGGGTGGTGATGGCTTGGTAGTTGTCGCCGAGGTCGGCGGCGATTAGGGCACGGGCGAGATCGACCACAGTGGACCCGAATCCGAGGTCGCCGCTGTCGCGGTCGGGGTGGGTGTCGTGGAGTTCGGCGAGGCGGGCCGCGTGGTCGGCCAGGTGATGTGCGGCGGTCGCGTCACCGCAGGTGGCGGCGGAGAGGGCGGCTTCGACCAGCAGGGTTCCGGTCAGGGCGAGGTCGTCGGGCGCGGCATCGTGGGATGGCGGCGGGGTGAGCTGGCGTACGGCGGTGAGGGTGGCGGCCGTCGCCAGCCGGCCCCGGTCGAGTGCGCGGAGCGCCTGGGCGAGTGGGATGGCGGCGACGGCGGTGTGTCGTGGATTGCCGGTGGCGGTGGCCATTGCCCGGTCGGCGGCCAGCCAGGCCAGGTTCGCTTCGCCGAGTTTGACCAGCACCTGGGCAGTGAGCCGGTATACCTGCACCAGTGGATCGAGGGTGTGTTCCGGGCGGGTCGTGGCGGCAAGGGCGCGGGCGTCGCCGAGCAGGCCGGGCAGCATCCGCAGCACCTGTGGGTGGTGAGCGTGCTGGTACGCGGTCCAGGCGTACTTCAGTTGGGCCGCGACTGGCGACGGCGGCTGGTGTTCGTCGACGCCGGGGGCGGGGGAGTCGTAGCAGGCCAGGGCGGCCCGCACCTGCTCCACTGCTCCGGTGACGTCGTCGGTGGGTTTGGGCTGTCGTACCTGGCGGGTGAGCAGGATTTCCGGGCTGACGCCGAGCACCTCGGCGACCGTCTCGATGACCGAGAGTCGGTCGAGGTGTCGTTCGCCGCGTTCGACCTTGTCAACCCAGCTCTTCGACCTACCGATCCGGTTGGCGAAGACCTGCTGGGTCATTCCGCGTCGGGCTCGTAGCTGCGCCATTCGTCGCCCGATCGGCGGCATCTCGCTGTTGCGCTGCCGGCCTGGCCCGGTCATCGGTGGTCCGTGCGGTGCATGGCCTCGGTGGATTCGCCGCAGCGTGGGCACCACCGCGACTTGACCTTGAAGGCAAGGAGTCCGAGTACGAACCCCGGCAGTAGGCCGCCGAACAGGATCGACAGGATCTCCTCGATCACGAGAGCTGGCACCTCCGCCCGGTCACCGCTGACCACCGACGATCCGGCGCAGGGCTTCGCAGCGTACGCGTAGCTGGATGCAGGGTGGGTGGTATTCGCTGCTGGGCCAGGTGCATTCGGGGGCGTGACCGGTGACCCAGACGGAGAAGCTGGTGGCGGATGAGCTGTCGGTGTGGACCTTGGCGACGATGAGGGCAACGTCGCGGTCGATCTCAAAGGTGGCTTCGTCGGGGTGGTACCAGTCTTCGCTGTCGAGCAGAAGCAGGCTGCCGGGTGGGATGTCGGGCAGGTCCGGTGCGGTCATCGGCTGCCTCCCCACCCTGGGAGGATGCGCTGCTGGGCGTGGGTGAGGACCGGCCCGATCAGGGCGGTCGGCGCGTCCCACGCCGGCCGGGTAGGGGTAGCGGGTCGCCGGTCCTCCAGCCGATGCCGACCGTGGTAATCCCGCCGCCGGCTCACCGCGGTGTCTCCGGTTCTATAGCTCTGAGTAGGGACTTCGGTAGCAAAGGGCCGTACAGAATCGACAGGTCTTCGTCAATCACGAGCACTCTCACCTTCTGGCGTGGCCGGGGGCAGGGGCGTTGCCGCGCCCGCAACCCCGGCCGTTCCACCGGACTCGAATCGGGTCACCGTCCGTTCGGGTGCGTCGAGTTGACCTCATCGAGGCGGTGGTGCGGTTCGGTGCGCGCGGTGCCTATCGGTGCGGATCAGTGCCGAGGGCTTCCTGATCACGATGGGTTCGATACTCTGCGTGTGACCTACCGCTACGCATGGGGGGCAAGGAAGGTGGCATCCAGCGGCGAGGCGATCACCCGGTTGCTGGCCGAGGTGGGCTGGCAGCCCGAACAGCTCGCCCGGCGTCTCAACGAGTGTGCTGATCGGCATGGCCGGACAGAGCGGCTACATCTCAAGACGCCGTACAAGTGGAAGAAGGGCGACGTTCCCCGCAGTCCGTGGCCATCGTTGACCATCGCGTTGTTGTCCGAGCAGTTACGGCGAGCGGTCACCCTCGATGAGCTGGGTTGGCCTGACGACGGGTTCGAGGCGGTACCCGCCTCTGCTGGTTTGGAGCTGTCCTGGTCACCAGCCGGGGCCTTGCAAGCGGCCGAGGTTGTGAACGAACCTGAAGGAATGATGTACCGACGGATGTTTCTCACTCTGCTCGGTTCTGCACTGACGTCACCAGCGCACGAGTGGTTGGTCGCGCAGCCGCCGGTTGATGTTGCGTCGAATACCGGTCGTCCGCTTTCCGGTGAGGTTGTCGACCACCTGGACGCCGTGACGGCCAGCTTGCGACGCATGGATGACCATCTTGGCAGCGGTCAAACCCTCGGGATGGTCCGGCAACACCTGAACACGGTGGTCGGAGTGCTGCGCAACCGCCGCTACACCGACAACGTAGGCCATCGCCTGCACGCCACCGCCGGTGAGCTGCTGCGACTTGCCGGTTGGCTCTCATTCGACAACGGTTACCACAGTCAGGCTCAGCGCTTCTGGATCGCCGGTCTCTACCAGGCACACACTGCTGGTGACCGGGGTCTCGGGGCAAACATTCTCGGATTCATGTCCTGCCAGGCCAAGGACCTCGGCCAACTCCGGCAAGCCGTGACCCTCGCGGAAACCGCGCGGGCGAGTTACCCAGCCACGAGCCCGAGGGTGGCGGCAATCCTCGACCTACGGGCTGCCGAGGCGTACGCCAACAATCAGTCGGTGGCTGATACCCGCCGTGCGCTAGACAGCGCCTTCGACCGGCTCGCCGAAAACCGGCCTGAGCATGGTGATCCTGGCTGGGCCTATTGGATCAACGAGGCGCAAGCCCACGCACAGGCAGGCTACTGCTACGTCAAGCTCGAAGATTGGCCACGTGCCCGAGAGCACCTACGAGCAGCACTTCGTCTGCAGGGCAACGAATACAGCCGCGAAGGTGCGCTGCGTAACGCCCTGCTTGCCGCTACGTACGTCCGGCAGGGACATCCCGACCTGGACAAAGCGCTAGCCCTCGGCGACCAAGCCGTCGAGACCCTTACCGGCCAGGTCACCTCCGCGCGGTGTATCAAGCACGTCCGCAACCTCGTCGGCGCTCTGGCCCCGTACCGCCGTACCCCCGCCGTCAGCCGATTCTGTCAGGACGCCAAAGACCTGATTGCCACGTGAAGAGGCTACGTCCTTGATCGGTGGGCCGAGTGAATCGAGGAGTTGAGCAAGCACGATGCGTAACGTCTGGCGTAAGTCAAGCCGATCGGGCAGCAACGGGGGCCAGTGCGTCGAGGTGCGCGATCGGGGCACTCAGGTCGACCTACGCGACTCCAAGGCCCCCACCGCCGGGATGCTGAGCTTCGACCGCGCCGCATGGGCCGCCTTCACCGGAAGCCTCAAGGCCAGCGGCATTCGCCCATAACTCATTATCGCGGTGGTCGATCTCCACTCTCGGGAGTGCCCCGTTTCGCTCGTACGGAATCTCGATGCCGCCGACGGACGTGAGGGTGAGATGCACCGCTGCGCGAGACCTGTTCCGTCAGATCGATGAACTGATGGAGGGACATGGGTGCACTCGCCGAGGTCGCTGCGATCGTACGTGCCAAGATCGCTGACCTGAATGCCGCAGTCGCTGCCCTGTACACAGCCCGTACTAAGCTTGACCAGGCGTATTGGCGGCTCGCTTTCGCTACGCAAGGAGCGGAACGGCAGGAACTTGCCGACGCCGCGACCACGCTATCCGGGGCAGCCGGGCGAGCCGACGAGGCCGCCGCGCTTACCGTGCGGGCTGCTGAAGCGCTCGCCTACTACTCGACCGACGCCATGGGATTCCCGCTGTCCGCCGCAGGCAGCACAGCTGCGGGACAAGTAGACTTGCCAGCCGCATCCGCTGTTCCTGATTGGGTGCACCGCGTTGGGGATGATATCCGTCGACTGCTTCCTCGGAACAACAAGACCGTCGGGGTGCTTGCGACCGCCGACGGACTTACCCGGAGCAAGCCGATTTGGAGTGGGGCACACGGGCCAGCAGCCGGGGCCCTGGGATTACGCCGTGACGACAAGAGCAACCAATGGCATCGACTTAAGTCGGCAGTCGAGCACGTAGAGGGGCATGCCGCCGCGATTATCCGCCGGCCGAATGGCCCGAAGGATGCTGTCTTGGTGGTTTCTGCGCCGCCCTGCCCCGGTCCGTACGGCTGTAGCACGATCTTGTCCGCGCTGCTACCAGCGAACTCACGTTTGTCGGTCTACGTTATGGGGGCGGATGGCCGGGCGAGGTTCTGGAGAACATACGTCGGTACGGGAGAAGGAACCACGGGATGACCACCTATGAAGCGACCTGGCTCGGTACTGGTCACGCCACACTGAACAGGCCGGAGCAGGTCGATCAGGTCCTTGTTCCGCTGCACGAGATGGGGCAGCCGATCGTGGTCGATGTGTTTCGCTATCGCGACGGGCGACCCGACGGCGGCGTCCAGGTCGGTGTTGGTCACCCGGATCGGTCGTTTGTGCTCTACTTCGGCCATCCTGAAGGTGGCTACGCCGTCGTGCCCGATGTCAGCTTGTGGAAGAGCGACATCGAGTTCAGCTATGGCGGCCAGGCCACCGACTATCACCCTGCCGAAACCCGCATCACCCCCGAGTTGGCTTTCGAGGTCGTACGGCAACTCGTCGCGACAGACGAGCGACCTACTTTCGTCGATTGGGGCGACCAGATCGAGGCAGATGACGATCCAGTGGGTCATGACCGGCTGCTGGCCAGTGATCCTTGGGACTAGGCGCTTCTATCGTGGTGGCCTGACCACCGATGCTTTGTGTGTGTGTAGGACCTCGGTCTAAGCGGCGGCCAACCGCGGCTAGTCCGCCAACACCTCGTATCTCCGCCTGGGCAAAGAACCAACTGTCCACTGTCGACTATCGACTCCTCGCCTGGAGGAAAGTCCGACTTCGGACACCCTGCTGTAAGCCCAACGTCGGGGGCGTTTCTCCATGGAGCAAGCTGCGTTGAAGGTGTTGTACCGGGCCATCCCCAACCTTGTCCCCGGGTTTGCTAGGTCAAGCGGTGGGGAGGCCATACCCTCAACGCATAGGAACGGCATGAAGATCGATAGCAGGGTCGAGTCGATCGTGCGGAATACCATCTATCCGGCTGTCATAAGCGACTTTGCCAGGCTGGATAAGGCCCTACAGGCTTTCCCGGATGACGAAACCACTCGGAAAGCTATAGAGCTAGGTCTCTCGATCGTCTATACCCTGATGTTTGACATTTATGAGGGCAAGCCAAGTGAGGGCGAGATTCGGGGAGTAGCTGCCGAGATCGTAAGGGCCGAAGCCTGGGCTAGACCGACAGATGAGGAGGTGAGCGCCTTCCTCCTTCGGCTAATGAATGGTGAGCCGTTCGTCGGCGTGCTCCCGATCGAGAGCATTATTATTCTGACGTTCGTTGTTGCGGCTCACCTGTTGTCGTCCTGTCGGCGTGACGACGAGGACTGGTGGGACTACCTGGACCGGGTAGAAGCGTTCCTGGAGAATGCCTACCAAGGTGGTTGAATAAGGTGAACTCCCGGGTGTCCTATTGCCCGGGAGTTCTTGTTTGTGGCTCTCAACGCTGCTTCGATGGATGCTCAGGCGTTGACTGTGCTAAAATCCTGACCGCCAGTCGTTGGTATATCGACTTGCCCTGTCACTGCTGCCGTAATCAACGTCTGTCGTCGCTCGGTAAGTAGCGCTAGCTGGCGGTCGAGTTCCTTCTTTGTTCGGTTGAGGACTTCCTGTCGCCGCATAAGGTCGCAAACAAGTTCGCGCTGAAGAGTGACGGGTGGTAGTGGGATAGGGAAACTCATGATTTTGCTGCTGCTGGTTGAGGCGAGGTTAGTTGTCCGCGATCCAGTACTTTCGAAATAGGCTCGACCATGCAAGGTCTGTGTCATGAGGGCTAAGTAGTGAGCATCAAGCCGATCGGGCTCGGGGCGCAGTGCAAAGACGTGATTTTGGTGTAGGCACCCTTCAAGTTGGCCATCCCAGACGGTCCCTCGGCCTAGCTTATCGATGTCCCCGCCTTCGGTCATGAGGACATCTCCCGGGCGCAGTGTGCTGCGTTCCGCCATCGTTCTAGGGACGGTAACTTCCGTTACAGACGTCAGGTCTATGTGGCTGGATTGAACATTGGCTACACGAAGGTATGGGCGGGTAACAGCATCCCTATCGACCTCGCGATTGCCGTCCACGGTAATACCGCCTTGTAGACGGCATACGTAGCCGAGTCGCACCAGAGGTCGCTCCTTCTGCATCGGCGGTAGCCACGGCCATGGCCCGGCTCCGCGAGCCGCCTGCGTTGATCCAGGAATGAGGGTCTCGGAGACACCGGCGTACCAACGCTCATCCAACATTGCGCGTTGTCGGATGCGAGCGCCAACGAGGTAATCAATGCGGGCGGTTTCGACGTCGAGGAAGTCGGCGATGCGTCGCTGCTCGTCAGGGGGTGGAACTTTTATCCGAAGTGCTCGTACGCGCTCGGCGCTCAAGTGATAGATGTTTGCGCCGCCGGCAAGCGAGGCAAAGACGCCTGAGCCGAACGCTGACTGGGCCCACCAGCCTAGAAACCTTCCATCCATGACGTAGCTGCGCGGCCGCAGGCGTAACAAAGTGTTTTGGAAGCAGATCGGCCCTTTTATCTCGCCCTGCCACACTGCGGAGGCCCCGACGGAAGACAAGCTTCCGCTGCCTTCAGTAACGAGAACATCTCCCGGATGTAAGGCGAAGATCCGCTGCTCGCCTGGGGTGAAGTTCATAGACTTCATATCGCTAAGGTCGAGTACTCCGTCCTTGACGTTAGCCGCCCGGAGATACTGCACCATGAACGGGCCTTCGGCGTGCTGCGGTGAGCGCTGCCGCCCGAGAGAAACATCTGCAACGGCCCGTAAGGCAACGTTTTGAGCCCAGGTCACTTCGTTACCTCGCTGAGGAGGGTTTGGATTTCGGCTTCGAGGGCCTTCAGTTCGGCGTCGATTTCGGCGAGGGGCCTTGGGGGCTTGTAGACGTAGAAGTGACGGGTGAACGGGATTTCGTACCCGATCTTGGTTTTGGTGTGGTCGATCCAAGCGTCCGGGACGTGCGGGAGCACCTCGCGGCGCAGGTATTCGTCCACGTCCTCGTGCAGCGGCACGTTTTCGTAGTCGCGCAGCTCCGGGTCGGGCTCAGGCTCGCCCTTGACGAGCTGCACCTCGCCCTCTGGGTCGCGTACGCCGAGGACTTCGCGCAGCGCCTTCTGGAACGGGGCACCGCTGGGCCAGAGCACGCCGCCCTCGGCCATCGCCGAGCGGACCGAGTCCCAGGCTGCCCGCTTCGTCTTCCACGATCGGCCGACCAGCGGCTTCAGCGCGACCTCGAACGCGTCGACATCCAGCGCCTTGCCGATCGCCTTCGAGTCGCGTACCTGGGTCAGGGTTTCCTCGGTGACCTCGAAGCGGAGCTTGAGCGGACGCTCCACAGTGATCCGCCGGTAGCCGAAGTCCTCGTTGGCGAAGACCTTCACCTTCTGGTGCAGCCTGTGCTCGGGATCTTTGGCGACGTGCAGCGCCTCGGCGTAGAGGTTGGTGATCTCGGTGATCTGCTCGGAGGTCAGATATTTGCGCTTGTCGCCGAGCGACTTGCGCATTTTGGCGAAGTACTCTCGGGCGTCCAGCAGGATGACCTTGCCCTCGTGGTCGGGCAGCTTGCGGTTGGTCAGGATCCAGAAGTACGTCGAGATCCCGGTGTTGTAGAAGAGCTGGTCGGGCAGGGCGACGATGCCCTCCAGCAGGTCGTTCTCCAGGATCCACTGGCGGATGCGGGACTCGCCGGACTCGGCCGCCCCGGTGAACAGCGGCGAGCCGTTGAAGACGATCGCGATCCGGCTGCCGCCCTTGCCCTCGGGGGTCACCAGCTTCATCTTCGAGATCATGTGCTGGAGGAAGAGCAGCGAGCCGTCGTTGATCCGGGGCAGGCCGGCACCGAACCGGCCGCTCTCACCCTGCTGCTCGTACTCCCGCTCGACCTCGTCCTTGACCTTCTTCCACTCCACCCCGAACGGTGGGTTGGCCAACAGGTAGTCGAACTTGGCGGTCCGGTGGCCGTCGTCGCTGAACGAGTTGCCGAACTTGATGTTCTCCGGATCCTGGCCCTTGATCATCATGTCGGACCGGCAGATCGCCCAGGACTCCGGGTTCAGCTCCTGTCCGAAGACCTCCACCGTCGCCGACGAGTTGTGCTTGGTGATGTGCTCCTCGGCTGCGGACAGCATGCCGCCGGTGCCGCACGCCGGGTCCATCACCGTACGCACCACGCCGGGCACGCTCAACGCGTCCTCGTCCGGGGCGACCAGCAGATTCACCATCAGCTCGATCACCTCACGCGGGGTGAAGTGCTCACCGGCGGTCTCGTTGGACTGTTCCGCGAAGCGCCGGATCAGCTCCTCGAAGACGTACCCCATCTGGTGGTTGGAGACCACCTCGGGCCGCAGGTCGAGGTCGGCGAAGCGGCCGACCACCTGGTAGATCAGGTTCGCGCCGTCGAGCCGGCGGATCTGCTGCGGAAACTCGTAGCGGTGCAGCACCTCCTGCGCGTTCTCAGAGAACGCCCCGATGTAGGCGAGCAGATGCTTCGCCGTCTGGCTGGAGTCGTTCGTGATCGACTTCAGGGTGTAGCCGCTGATGTTGTAGAAGCCGTGCCCGGCGGCGCGACGCAGGAACCGCGCCACGTCGACATCCTCACCCTTGTACTTCTCGTACGTCTCCAAGACCTTGTCCCGGGTCGGTGCCAGGACACACTCCAGGCGGCGGAGCACTGTGAACGGCAGGATCACCTTGCCGTAGTCGGACTGCTTGTAGTCGCCGCGCAGCAGATCGGCGACCGACCAGGCGTGGTTTGCCAGTTCCGTGTGCTTGCTGGTGCTCAACGGATTCCTTCCGCTTCAGACCGACGTCAGAACGAGGATGTCAGGATGTCGAGGATGGGGCAGGTGGGGCAGTCTCCGGTGGGAGCAACGCGCCGCCGGTGAGCCCGGCAGTGAGCGTACGCGTTGTCTCGTCCGCCAGCAGGTTGGTCAGGTCCGCCGTCGCGCGGAGCGTGTTGAGCTGGCGAAACGCTTCGCCATACTGCCGCTGGGTGGCGAGCGGAAGCAGCGGGATCCGCAGCCGGCGCGGGTCGACACGTACCACCGTGGAGCCGGACGACGCGGCGTTGAGGTTGCTCTCGGCGGACAGGAACCCGGCGAGGAACCACGAATCGAGACGGCTCGGGTCGGGACGCAACAGATGCAGGTGCCGGCCGAGGAGGTGACCGGCGTCGGCCGCGTCGGCGACCCGCGCTGTGCCGGCCCGCTCGGGCAGCATTTCGGGAAGGATGATGTCCCCCTCCTGGAGGAGGATCCTCTCGTCCATGGGCTGCTCATCCGCGTCGCCCGAAGCCGGCCGACGAGACATTACGTCCCGGGCGGTGAGCGTGCGAAGTGTGGTCGAGCCCGGTCCGCTGGGGGAGACGCTGCGGATCGCCACCGACGCGCGGAGCAGGGTCAGGGCCTCACCCCGCACCAGGTCCGCGACACTTGCCGTACGCCAGGAGAGCGGCGCGGCACCGGCCGGCTGCCAACTCGCTTCGCTGCTGAGGTTGAGCAGCCCGGTCACCGCCCGGCGTAGTTGGCTGCGCAACTCGTGTGCCATTTCGGCGAGTTCGTTGGGCTCGACAGGTGCCGGGGCGGCCCGGACGTGGCGGGCGGGAGTGAGGTCGACCGCCTCGTCGAGCAGATCGATCACGGATACGGCGCGGGCCGTACCGCTGATTGGTGGGAAGTTGTCGGGCTGCTGGGTGAAGTCGTGCCAGGTGTCGAGCACCCTGCGGGAGATCGTGGACCAGGCCGGGATGTTTCGCTGGTTTGTCGGCTCGCCCGCCGCTCCGACGGCGTCCGGGGCGGCGGTGTCCACCAGAAGGACACTCGACGGCAGGGGCGCCTCGGACCGGGGCCGTTCCAGTAGCCACAGATGCAGACCGATATGCAGCGGCGGTGCGATTCCGGCCGGCAGGGCGACGACGGCTCGTAGTGCCCCACTGCGGAGCATCTCGGCCCGGATCCGCCGACCCGCTGGGCGCTCTGCGCTGGCCGGGGGCATGAGCAGCACGGCCCGGCCGCCCGGGGGCAGGTGGGCAAGGCAGTGCTGCAGCCAGGCGAGTTCGGGCTCGCCCCTGGCCGGCAACCCGAAGATCCACCGAGGGTCGTACGCCAGGTCTTCGTGACCCCAACCGCGCTGACCGTACGGCGGTGCACAGAGCACGGCATCGGCTGTCAGCGTCGGGAACGCGTCGGCACGCAGACTGTCGCCCACCCGGATCTGCGCCTCGCTGACCTCGACCTGTACGGCAAGGCGGGCGGCGGCCTGTGCGGCGGCCAGCGGTAGGACGTCCTGGCCGTACAGCTCATCAGCTCCGTGCTCGGCGGCGGCCAGGAGTAGCGCGCCGGTGCCGCACGCCGGATCGAAGACCCGGTTCGGGTACGCCTTGTCGGGGCGGGCGAGCAGCGCCGCCATCAGGTCGGCCAGCGGTGTCGGCGTGTGATAGACGCTGGTCGCCTTGGTCTCGTTGGCGTCGCCTTCGGCGAGCACGTCCATGGTCTGCACCGCACCTACCTCGGCGACGCAGCGCAGCAGTGCGCGAAGCAGTTGGGCCGATGTGGGCGGAAGGTTCAGATCGCCGGTTTCGGGGGAGTTGGCGGAGGCTGACCGGGTTGCCTGCTGCACCCATGTGGACAGTTGTTCATCAGAAAGTTCAGCGACCTTTTTCAGTTCTGTGTCGGATTGCCGACTCGCGGTCACAGCGAGTGAGAGCAATCTGCTTCTGTGTGCGGGGTCGGCTGCGGTGGCGCGCAGGGCAATGCGCAGACCGTCGGTGGGGGTGCTGGCAGGTAACTGTCCGCGTGCGGCAAGCCAGGCTCGAACAGCGTCCAAGTCGTACGTCGGGCTCGCCTCTGTCCCGCCAGTTGGGGCGGGGAAGTCGGGGTGCCGCCGACGCCAGTTGCTCACGGTGGCGCGCGTGACCCCGGCCAGCCGGGAGATTTCGGCGGCGGTGACCTGGGTGGGCTGCGGCATGGGAGTCCTGTCGGTTGCTGGCCTGTTCTCGCACACCTTACAGGAGTCGAAGGCGTAGATGTCGTTTGACACTGCTTTCGCTTATGGCTGTGCTAAGGTCTGGTTTCAGTTGAGGTGGCTCGCTTCCTGATCCGCCGCTGACGCCCCGGTTCCCCCTGCCCGCGTACGACCAGGCGGGCTAAAACCCCTGCTCAGGAGGACCCTCCGTGTCCATCACCCTCCCCACTGCTGCTGTCGAAGGCATCCAGCTGACCGTCACCCCATTCCGCGCCGATGCGGTGATCGGCACGATCGGGCTGCCGGCACTGTTGCAACTCGTCCCCTCGCCCAAGGTGGAGGAGGACAAGCGGGCGTTGAAGTTCTCGTCCGGGGCGATGCGTCGGCACGCCGAGATCCGTTCGCTGGTCCAGCGCACCCTCAAGGCAACGCAGAAGGGCCGCAACGTCGCTGGCTACGCCCGCTACATCGCCGCCGGCATCAACGGTGACTTCGGCTCCGGCTGGTCCACCCCGCCGATTACCCTCTGGCTGGCCGACGAGCCCGGTGCTGTCAGTGACGAACTCGTCCCCGGAACCGGCATCCGGAGGATCACCCTGTTGGCCGGTTCCTCGGTCGTCGCGATCGACGGCGAGACCCAGGTGACGGCACTGCACGAGCTCTACGACGACCCGGAGCAGTACGGTCTCACCTACGCCGCCCTGAACACGGTCCGGCTGCCCTTCGAGCTCTACTGGGGACTCACCGTCGAGGATGCCCGGCAGATCTTCTACGACCGCAACGTCGAAGGCGTTTCCGTCGACAAGAATCTCGCGATGTCCATGGACCAGCGGGACTTCGGCACCCAGCTCGCGCACCGTATCGCGGAGGCTGTCAAGGTCGAACACGGCGGCAAGCTGGTCTCCTTTAGCACCTTCGTCCAGGCTCGCAAGCGTCAGCTCACCAAGACCGACCCGGAACTGATCACCCTCTCCGCGCTGCGGGTCCTTGTCATCACCACCATCTTCGGTCGGCCGGGGCTCGGCCTCTCCTCGGCAACCGTCCGCGTTAACGACCTGCCCGAGTCGGTGACCGCCGAACGGATCGAACGTCGCGTCGTACCGCTGCTGTCCACCCTGCTCGCGCAGCTCTATCCGCAGCTCGCCGCCCGGTCCGCAGCCTCCGCCCCGGCGGTCCTGGCCGGCCTCGGCATCGCCACGCACCAGGCCACCGGCTGGGCTACGGGCGGCATCCCTCTCACCGAGGGCGACCTGCTGGACCTGTTGCAGAGCATCCGCTGGGAGCGCGAGGCCCGCTACTGGGACGGCGTTGCCGCCAGCGCCAACGCCGCCGGCGTGCTCAACTTCGGCGGTGGAGCGAAGGACTCCGGTGGTCGGGTCGCCGACGCCATCCTCTACCCCGACACCGAAAGCGGTCGCAAGATCCGCGGTCGGTAGCCCGTCCGGCTCTGCGCTGTCACCGGCCACAGAGCCAACGATCGGATGGCCGGCTGGTTAACCGGCCATCCGATCGTCACTGTCGGAAATCCGACACATACGCAGAAGTGCCCTGAGTCCTATCCTGGAGGGCTTTGCCTCGGGCCGGTGGCCCGGCGAATCGGCATTGGCCTATGCCAACTGACATGGGAGACGAGATGGTGTCGACCCAACCGGATGTGCTCAACCTCGTCCAACAGGCTGCCGGCCGATGGGCAGACCAGCTAATCGACTTCGGTCCGCGCAACACGTTGCTCTACTTCAAGGAGCGACAGGCCGCCACGCTTGATCTTGCCGGGGCCGCCACCGAAGCGGTCGCCGATCTGCTGCGCGGGCAGAAGGTCCGCCTGAGGACGCTCTTTCCAGACCAGTCGCGCCACAGCAGCGCCTGCACCACTGCCCGCAGTCTGCGTCGCAAGCTGGTGGAGTTGGAGGAGGAGCAGGGCATTCAAGCCGGTTGGGTAGCTCGCGGCCTGCTGTGCATGGTCGACTCGTACACCCGTGGATCCGTACCGATACAACTGCTGCGGGCACCTCTGATCCTGCATCAAATGACGCTGGACAGTCGGACCGCGACCGAGAACGAATTCACACTGGAGCTCTCCGAGTCGCCCGAGATCAACCCCGTGCTGCTGTACGCGCTTGAGCGGCAGTACGGCGTGGAGGCGGACATCAACGCCCTACACGAGAGCCTGACAAACATGTTGGGCGACACCACCGATCCGGAACAGCAGTTGAATGCCGCGTACGAGATGATCGCCAAGGCTGTCGCGCCCAGCGGCCTGTCTCTCCGGCTTGAGCCAACTGTGATCGCTGGCGTCTTTAGCTTCGACAAGTTGCCCATGGTCCAAGACCTACGCAATTCGGCCGAACTGCTGGCCTCGCACCCGGTGATCGCGGCGATGGCCGGCGGACAAGACGCCAGGCAACAGTTGCGCACTGAGCCGGCTCAGGAGCCCAACTCCAGCGCTGATCGAATCGACCCGGCCAAGGAGTTTCTGGTTCACGACGCGGACTCGTCTCAGCAGTGCGTGATTGACGCGGTGCTGTCGGGACGGCATGTGGTGATCGAGGGGCCGCCCGGCACCGGCAAGAGCCAGACGATCGCGAACATCATCGCGTTCATGGGCGCCATGGGACGCAGCGTCCTGTTCGTCTCCGAGAAACGGGCCGCCATCGAAGCGGTGACAAACCGTCTTGGCGACGTGGGACTCGACAACCTTGTGCTCGACCTGCACGATCGCAAGATCAGCAAGCGGCAGGTTGCTCAACGTATCGCCGAGGTCCTCGCTCAGGCCGGCACAGAGCCGCCAGTCGACGTTGGTGACCTTCACCGACGCCTGCGCGGCCGACGCACCGCAGCACAACGGCACCCGGCCGAGCTGCACGAAATCCGGCAACCCTGGGGCGTCAAAGCCTTTTGGGTGATCGAGCAGCTACTCGCCCTACCGGCGTACGACGTCAGTAGGTACAACCTGCGGGCATCAAGCCTCAGACACCTGGACCGGTCGGCCGTGGAGGCTGCGCGGGAGGATCTCCGGACCTTCGTGGACCGGGGCGGCCTGCGGATCTGGCGCGGGGAGTCGCCATGGGCAAAGGCTGCCATCCACACATCGGACGACGTGGCCGATGTGCTGGTCCACCTTGACAGACTCGCTGCCGGTGTACTGCAAGGCGCACAGCAGCAGATCCGAGAGCTCGTTGACCGGGCCGGGTTGGACGTACCCGATGACTTCGCCGCCTGGGCGGAGCTGTTCGAGCTGCTCAGCGAGGTGGAGCGCAGCATCGCCAGCTATGGCGAGCAGGTCTTCGGCCCGGAGTTGGCCGACTTGGTCTACGCGACGGCACCGAGACGCCTCAGGCCACACCGGCTGGAACCACTCGGGCTGCTCCGACGGTTCCAGCTACGCCGAGAGCTGCGGCGGCGTTGCCCAGCCGCGCCTCGGAAGCGACCCGAGATGTACCAGGGCCTGGTAGCCGCAGCGGATCAACGTGAGCGTTGGCAGAAGCTCAGCCGCCAGGACATCGCACCCACGGCGCTGGCCGGCACGGATCTTTGTGTGTCCTCCTTCGTGCAGGTGCGCAACCATCTCGCTGCGGTGGCGGCCTGTGCCCGCATTGACGGCCTGGACCGGGGATCAGCCGCCAGCGCCGCCAATGCCCTAGCGGAGCTGGACGCCGACCGCGACACCCTGTTCCGGATGCCCGACCTAAACAAGCAGCAGGAGCGCTTCCGCTCTCTGGGACTGAGCTACCTGCTTGACGATCTCGCCGCGCGGCATGTCTCGAGTGACGAGGCAGCCGACACCCTGCTGCGGGCCTGGCTTCAGGTGGTTTTCGACGAGATGCGCATGCGGGTGCCGTACCTCGGCCAGTTCGTGGGGCAACAGCACGCCGCGGTGGTCGAGGACTTCCGTGCAGCGGACAACGCGCACATCGCCGTGGCCGCCCAGCGGGTGCGCCGCAACGTAGCGGTGAACCTGCGCAAGGTTCGGGATGCCAACCCGGACCAGAACCAGCTCGTACGCGGACAGGCGGCTAAGAAGACCCGGCACCTGCCGTTGCGGAAGCTGCTCAGCAGTGCACCGGAGGTGCTCCTCGCCGCGTTTCCGTGCTGGGCCATGTCGCCCCTCGTGGTCAGTCGCATCCTTCCCAGCGAGCGAGTCTTCGACGTGGTGATCTTCGACGAGGCGAGCCAGGTCGAGCCACACGACGCGGTCGCGTCGATCATGCGCGGTAGTCAACTCGTCGTTGCCGGCGACCCGAAACAGCTCCCACCCACGTCGTTCTTCCGGCGGCTCGCCCAACAGACCGACTCTGGCGATGACGATGACGACATCGAAGAAAGCCTCGCTGACTACGAGTCCATTCTCGACGTCCTCAGCGGCATGGTTTCGGATCGGTACCGCCTGACCTGGCACTACCGCAGCCGGGACGAACGATTGATCGCGTTCTCCAACGTCGAGATCTACGACCGGACGCTGGTGACCTTCCCTGGTGTGCAGGTCGACAGTCCGCTGCGCTTGGAGACGGTGGATGGCCGCGTCGTCCCGGGGCAGGGATCGTCGCCTGAGGAGGTCAATCGGGCGGTCGAGCTCATTCTGGAGCATGCTGAGCAGCGCCCGAACGAAAGCCTGGGTGTAATCACCATGGGGCAGAAGCACGCCCAACGGATCGAGATGGCACTGCGTAGCCGGCGTCGTGACCGCGAGGACCTCAACGACTTCTTCTCCCAGGACCGGGCCGCGAGTCAGCGCTTCTTCGTTAAGAGCCTGGAAAACGTCCAGGGCGACGAGCGAGACACGATCATCCTGAGCATCGGCTATGCCAAGACCCGGGATGGGCGACTGCCACTGAAGTTCGGACCGCTCAACCAGGAAGGCGGGGAACGGCGGCTGAACGTCGCGGTCACCCGAGCGCGGAGCCGGATGACGGTGCTCAGTGCCTTCTCACACCACGACATGGATCCGACCCAGACCGTGGCGACAAAGAACCGTGGCCCCGAGTTGCTGCGTCGCTACCTTGAGTTCGTTGCCCTCGGTGGCGACCTCGGCGCGCGGCAGCATACTGAAATCAAGTCGAATGGCCTCGAGCAAAGTGTTCTGGCCGCGGTGAGGCAGCAGGGCATCGTTGCCGCGCCGCAGTGGGGGGTGTCCGGCTACCGGATCGACCTGGCGCTCGCCCACCCGGAGCAGCCCGGCCGGATGGTGCTTGCCGTGGAGACCGACGGGCATGCGTACCACGAGGCGCACAGCGCCCGGGACCGGGACCGGCTGCGCCAGCAGCATCTGGAGCGGCTCGGCTGGGAGTTCCACCGGATCTGGTCGACCGACTGGTACCGGGACCCGGCAGGCGAGACCGCACGGCTCGTCGCCCGTTGGCGGCAGGCGGTAGACCGTGCCGACCAGGCTGACCGGGCTGATCGGGTGGCAGAGACCAAGCCGGCAACGGCCCCGAGCCCGGCAACTCAACCGCCGTCGACCCCGTCGTCCCGTCGTGGCCCGCGTCCCAACGTTCCGGCTGGTCTGAGGATCACCGAATACACCCGAGAACAACTGGTGCGGGTCTGTACCTGGCTGCTGAGCGACCAGCTCCAGCGTGATCGGGATGAACGCGTACAGGAGGCCATGACCGAGCTCGGGTTCCGTAAACGGGGGTCCGTGATCTTCCGGCGTCTGACCGAAGCACTCGACATCGCGCAGCAGCGCGTCGACCTGGAGGTGTCCTGATGGTTTCCCTCGACCCGCTCACCCTGGAACGGGTGGCTCGCCTAATCTGTGACGTCGATGGTCCGTACGAGCGGACCGGATGGCAGATCGAGCGATTCCTGACCCGGGTCCGGTGGCCTGGCGATCCGCAGTACGACGGCTCGCCGAGGGTGCCGTGGCTTGCCGAACTGCTGATCAAGCATGCGGATGATGCGGCAGCGCTCGACAGACTGCTTTGCCGCATCGGCGATCCGCTTGAGTACGACGGCGGCATCGAGGTTGCGGAGCCCATCGCGCAGGAGCTGAATCGCATCCTGGCTCCCGAACAGCTCACCGTCACGTATGTCAGCGGGCGCCCGGTGCTTGGCCAGCTCAGTCAGACCAGCGACATGCCCCTGTACGGACCACCGCCCGACCTCCACGCGCGGGTGCGGCGACTCGTCGCGGACAGCAAGGTAGCCGACATCCTTTTGGCGCGCGCCGATGAGGCATCGATCTGTCAGAACCACGGTGCCTACGCGTTGGCGATCATCGGTATCGGCAGTTTCGTGGAAGGACTCCTGCACATCTTCGTCACTGAGCGTGATGAAAACGTCCGGAGGAATGGGCTGGTCGGTCGTAACGGCCGTAGGTTTTCGGCTGAACGTGCCGGCCTACAACTCCTGCTTGAGTACGCGCACCGACAGAAGTGGGTGCAGACCGATGCCAAGGACTTCATGGAAAAAGTCCGGGATTACCGGAACTTCGTCCATCCCCGGCAGCAGATCGAATACGGGCTCATACCCGACCTGGACACCGTGCGGATGTGTTGGGCACCCGTACACGCTTTCCTCAACGACTTGGAGTCTGCCCTCTAATCCAGCCGCAGTCACGAGCGAGTCGGGCTAGGCAGCTGGCCTAGCCCGTTCGCGGACAACCCCTCAGGACGGCATCATGCTCGGATTCAGGTCGGTGTTCACGACCCACCATGAACGGAACTACCTACTACCACTGGTACGGAAAGAACTCGACCGGTGGATTGCGGGCCCCAAGGGCTGGGATCCAGGTGCGCTACGCCTGAACCGGTGGGCGACGATCGGCGATAACGTGCGGGCGCTGGTTCTCGAACACGAGGGCCAGGACGGCTCGGCGTCGGTTCGGGTACGGATTGTCGAGAAGAAGTCGGACGGCCAGTGGGTCACGCAGTTGACCACACATGTGCCCAATGCCAGGGGTCGTGCGGCGTGGGCCTGGATCGACATCGAATCTCCGGACCCCGACGGTGATAACCCACGCAGTCGAGCCCGCCGCGCCGGCACCCCCCGGTTTGTCGCACCGATTCTTGATGTCATCGATGCGTGGGACGGTGCTGCTCGGCTGACGACCCGTCCAGTAGTCATCCGTGGCGATGAAGTCGACGAGCTTTACCGTGCTCTGGTCGATCCGGATCGGCGGGGGGTCGCCTTCGTTGCTGGGAACGACGACACATTGCCGTTCGGCCCGTGGGTGGATTTGATTGCGAAGCTGACTCAGTTCACTAAAGGCGTGGCCTCGTGTTATGTGCTCGACGGTGAGGCGACCCGGTTGCTTAACGACCGGGTAGGCCAGGCTCACGCCGTTCTACCCGGTCGGTTGCGCACCTATCGATCCCAGGTCCAGCCGGACTCGGACGTCGACGGACTGCGTCACCGGGTGTTGAGCACCGAACGGATCAACGACTACAGCGAACATCTTCGGTTGGCGCGGATGCTCGCCGCGCACGCCCAACTTCAGGCGCTTGAGCAGCCGCTGCCGACTGCGGTGACCCGGGTGCACCGGATGCTGGAACGTATCGCTGACGAGATTCTGGTGAATCGCCTCGGCGACGCCGGCGCTAAACCGGCACCGCCGGTGTCCTTGGCACCTCCGGCAACGGCTGCCGAGGCGCAGAAAAGCGATCGTCATCCGGACGAGGTCACCGAGCAGCAGAGCATGCTGCTCGACTACCTGAAGATAAGGCTTGGCCTGGAAATCCTGACCGTTGACCGGATCGACGAGATCGCCGAGTGGGTCGAGATCGGCGGGTCGTCCCAGGAAGCACAGAAAGACATCGCTGCCCGACTGGAGCAACTGCAGACCGAGCTTGACGAGACACAGACAACCCACCGAGAAGTCATCCGGCAGTTGGAGGACGAGCAGCTCGAAAACCGTGAGGCGGTTAAGCGTCTGACCCGGTCCGAGGAGACCGTGCGGGTGCTACGCCAGCAGTTGGCATCGAGCGGTCAGGCGGATGTGGCCTGGACAGCGCAGCCAGCCGAGGAGGATGTACTGCGGCCGGACAGCTTCGGCGAGTTGCTCCGTTGGCTGCCGAAGCTCAAGCACGTCGAGTTCACCGGCGATCCGGATCCTGCAGCAGATCTCGACAACAACGACATCCTGGGTGCCTGGGCCTCGAAGACCTGGGACGCGTTGTTGGTGCTGGAGGACTACGCGACCGCGAAGGCTGACGGACGCTGGGACCGGGACGTGCACGGCTTCCTTGAAAACACCCCGGACGGCTGCCACGAGTGGCCGACGAGACGGCATGCCCGTGACGAAAGCGAGGAGGTACGAAATAACCGGACATATAAGAGGGTGCGTGAGCTCCCCGTCCCCACATCGGTCCACCGGAACGGGAAGACTTTCATGGGAGCACACTTCAAGATCGCCCAGTTCGCGATGATCAGCCCGAGGATGCACTACTACGACGACACGGCGCAGAGCGGCCGGATCTACGTCGGCTACATCGGCAAGCACCTGCCGACCGGGCAGACGAACTGACGTCAGCGCTGGATGGCCGTCGCCGGGGAGGGCGGGCGGATCGTCCAGAAGACCCTCCCCAGCGCGGACCGGATCGAGTAATTACGCAGTGCCTACCCGCCTGTTTCCAGATCGGCGACGAACGTGGGCGGGGCGTTGAGGTTGATCTTCGCGAGGAGCTTCTGCGTCATGACGGTCAACCCGATCGTGTTGAACGGCTGGCCGAGCGAGCGCATGAGCGAGTTCTGTGAGGGCCGGTAGAGGCCGTACCTGTAGTACGCCGCCCCTTCGTACGCACCGATGACGCCACCGTCGGGGGTGCTCTGTCCCAGCAGCCCGTACCACTTGGCCTTGCGGGAGGTGAGTTGGCTGGCGGTGTACCGCGTCACGTTGGGCGCGCTGGGTTCCGCCCCGGAGTAGCGGTTGTACGGGGTGTCGTACTCGTCGGCCAGACCCCCGATGGAGTGGCCCAGTTCGTGCTGGACGATCTGGCCGGACTGGGCGTTGCC
Source organism: Micromonospora sonneratiae (assembly GCF_042679305.1). NCBI lineage: Bacteria > Bacillati > Actinomycetota > Actinomycetes > Micromonosporales > Micromonosporaceae > Micromonospora > Micromonospora sonneratiae. The sequence continues at coordinate 90,873 of NZ_JBHTMP010000003.1, forward strand.
ACCGGATGCGGTCGAGAGGCTGTTGTAGCCGGCGCCGCCGTATTTGGTGCTGTTGCCGATGGCGACGATCATGTCGACGGCCGGGGCGTTCGCCGCGTACGACTGGGCCGACGACTCGTTGAGGCACAGCAGGCGCTCGGTTCCTGAGCACCAGAAGTACATGCCCAGTGCCGTGTTCTTGCTGATTCCCTGGGTGGGGTCGTTGTCCACGCCGGATTGGGCGGAGACGACGTCCACCATCCAGACGTTGAAGTAGTTCTTGTAGGTGCTGTACGGGGCGATCGTGGTGAGGGTGGCCCACTTCTCGGCGACGTGCTGGTGGTAGAGGGCGAGTTCGGACGACGTGTAGCCGTCGCCGACGAAGACGAGGTCGAAGCGGTCGGCCGTGCTCCCGGTCTGTTGGAGAGCGGTGACCGTGGCGGGCGGCGGGGCGGCGGTGATGGTGGCGGCCGGTGCCGGGGCGGCTTGGGTCGGGGCGGCGACCTGGGTTATCGTCCCGTCGGGCGAGAACGCTTCCAGCCATCGTGTTCCGGTCGGGGCCGCGATTGTCGGAGCCGATGGTACGACGGCTGTTGCCGCCACGACGAGCGCCGCCACGGCGGCTATTCGGGTGATTGAACGCAACTGGAGCCTCCTTGAGCCGTTTGCGAATAGAAGGCTGCGCAACCTGAATTTAAATATCGGCATGTAGCCGAGGTGTTCGGCAATCGCGACGTGCCATAACATCCGCCTTATGAACCTGGAGCTGCGTCACCTGCGCGCCCTGTGCGTGATCGCCGACACCGGCAGCATCACGAAGGCCGCAGCCACGCTGGGCGTTTCCCAGCCGGCCCTCACGGCGCTACTGCAGCGGGTGGAGCGGGAGATCGGCGGCCAGGTCTTCGCCCGGGGGCGGCACGGCGTACGGCCGACGCCCCTGGGGCAGTTCGTCCTCGTCCGCGCCCGTACGGTGCTGATGGCCATGGATGACCTGCACCGTACCGCCGCCCGCCAGATCCGGCCGGTGATCGACACGGTTCGCCTCGGTGGGATCGCCGGCCCGGTCTCGGTCGGGCTCGCCGATCGGCTCGGCGACCACCTTCCCGACGTCGAGGTTCGGCTGCACGCCGAGTATTCACCACGGCTGCTGTGGGAACTGCTGCAGTCCGGTCGGCTGGACGCCGCCGCCATGCTCGACTATCCGGGCTTCGAACTGCGGCCACCGCCCACCGTGTTGTGGGAGGTGATCGTGCTTGAGCCGGTATTCGTGGCCCTCTGGGAGGGGCATCGGCTGGCCGGGCGCGACGAGGTCGATCTGGCGGATCTCGCCGACGAACCGATGGCGCTGACCCCGTCGGACGGGGCTGGCTGGCCAGACTGTTGGCATCTGGCGTGTCAGCAGGCGGGCTTCACTCCACGCGTGCTGTACAGCATTTCCGATGCCGTCCCGATTCGGGAGATGGTCGCCACCCGCCGGGCCATCAGCCCCTGTCAGGCTGTCTTCCCGGCCAGCGACGGCGTCGTGGTGAAACCCCTCGCAGGCAGTCCGATCACCCTGCGCCACCTCCTGGTGTGCCGCCGGGACGGCCCGCTGGCCGAGCATTTCGACGACCTTGTCCGCCTCGCCCGTGAGGCGTACCAGGCGTATGCCGCGCGGCGACCCGAGTACCTCGGGTGGCTGCGCCGGCACGGGCACGAGGTGTACCCGGCCATCCCATCCGGCCATAATTCCAGTGTTATGGATGGTGTCTGACCTGGGGTTCTTGCAGGTCAGCCCGCCGTACGGCAGTGAGTAGCAGCGGTCGGTCCCCGGCGGCGCGACGGTAGCGCACCAATCATGGCGGGGCATCCATCTTCCCCAATCGGCTCGGATGGGCCACAGTCGATGTTGCCGCGTTCGCAGGACAGCAGGAACGCGACGGTACGGGTCGGTCAAGCCACGCCGTGGGTGATCGACCTGGCTGCCCACTCCGAGCCGAGGAGAGTCCGTGACACATTGGCGACGAATATCGAACTTCGCTCTCGTACTGGCGCTTGCCGGCAGTGTGGGCATCGCGGTCGGCTCCCCGCCGGCCGTCGCCGAGGCAACCGGCACCGCTGCGGCAACCGGCACGGCTGAAGCAACCGGCACCGCTGCGGCGGACATCCGTACCCGGATCGAGGCGATTCCCGGCGTGACGGTGCTTTCCGACCGGACGGTGGCGCTGGGATACCGGCAGTTCATCCTGACCCTTCGCCAGCCCAACGACCATCGTGACCCCAGCAAGGGCACCTTTGCCCAGCGCATCAACCTGATGCACCTCGACGTCGACCTCCCGACCGTTTTGTACACGTCCGGCTACGGCGTCTCCACCGGTACCTCCCGTGCGGAGCCCACGCGGCTGCTCGGCGGGAACCAGATTTCGTTGGAGCACCGCTTCTTCGTGCCGTCCCGGCCGACCCCGGCGGACTGGCGGGATCTGAACATCTGGCAGGCCGCAACCGACCAGCACCGCGTCGTCGAGGCGTTCAAGTCCATCTACGCCGGCAAGTGGATCTCGACGGGGGCCAGTAAGGGGGGTATGACCGCCGTCTACCACCGTAGTTTCTATCCCCGCGACGTCGACGGCACGGTCGCCTACGTGGCCCCCAACGACGTGGTGAACCGGGAGGACTCCGCCTACGACGACTTCTTCGCCAGGGTGGGTACCGACCCGGTCTGCCGGGCCGACCTGAACAACCTCCAGGCCGAGGCGCTGCGGCGGCGGGGCGAACTCGTGCCGCGATTCGAGGCGTACGCCACGACCAACGGCCTCACGTTCACCAGCCTTTTCGGCACCGCCGACGTGGCGTTCGAGATGCTGGTCATGGATACCGTCTGGGCGTACTGGCAGTACCTGGGCCAGGGCTCGTGTGCGAGCGTGCCGAAGACGGGGGCGACGACGGACGCCATCTGGACCTTCCTCGACGATGTCGCGGGCTTCAACTTCTACACCGACCAGGGCCTGACGCCGTACGCGCCGTACTACTACCAGGCAGCCACCCAGCTCGGCTCGCCCAGTCTCAAGTTCAAGCACCTCAGGGGCCTGCTGCGCTACCCCGGTGCCTACGACGCGGAGAACTGGGTGCCACGCGACATTCCGATCGCCCGGTTCGAACCGCAGGCGATGCGCCACGTCGACAACTGGGTGCGACACGACGGCTCGACGTTGATGTTTGTCTACGGTGAGCGTGACCCGTGGGGCTCCGAGCGGTTTCGGCTCGGCCCGGGCACGCGTGACTCGTTCGTCTTCGAGGCACCGGGTGCCAACCATGGTGCCAATATCGCCGGGCTGACCGTGGCTGACTCGGCCGTCGCCACCGCCGCATTGCTGCGCTGGGCCGAGCCGGACTCGACGGCCGAGTCGGCTCAGGGCCAGAACAGTAGGGGCGTGAGGCGCCTGCCGGTTCGGGGCTTCCGGACCGAGCTGGACGAACGATGCGTGGCGGACGGCGATCCACGGGCCTGCCGCCACTGACCGCAGCACCAGAGGGTGTCCAGGCCGGGGATGCCGTCCGGGCGGGCCTCATACCGGAGATATGCCTCTTTGTGATGGCCTGCCGAGCATCGGGTGACCGCAGAATGGGGCGGGCACCTCCGGGCATCCCGGTCTCGCCTGTCCAAGCGACCGCCCGTGACTCGGGCTTTCTCAAAGGAATGACATGGACGCCGTCGCCACAATCCCCGCACCTGTCAACGAGAGGGTGCTCACCTTCGTGCCGGGGAGCCAGGAACGCTCCGACCTCGCGGCGCGGATCAAGGAGCTCGCCGCCACGTCGATCGAGCTACCGATGAGCATCGGCGGCGGGGCGCACATCGGCCAGGGCGAGCGCATCGACGTGGTTCAGCCGCATCGCCACCAGCATGTGCTGGGGCACGCGCGTAGCGCCACCGCCGCTGACGTATCCGCTGCGATCCTTGCCGCGCGAACCTCGGCACACGACTGGCAGGCACTCTCCTTCGAGGATCGTGCCGCAGTGTTCCTGCGAGCCGCGCAGCTGCTGGCCGGCCCGTGGCGAGCCACCCTGCTGGCCGCCACCATGCTCGGCCAGTCCAAGTCGGTACACCAGGCCGAAATCGACATCTGCGAGCTGGTCGACTTCTGGCGGTTCAACGTCGCCTACGCGCGTCAGATCCAGCAGGAGCAGCCAGAGTCCGCACCCGGCGAATGGAACCGCGTGGACTACCGGCCACTCGAGGGTTTCGTCTATGCGGTCACGCCCTTCAACTTCACCGCCATCGCGGGTAACCTGCCCACCGCGCCGGCGCTGATGGGCAACACCGTCGTGTGGAAGCCGGCCTCGACCCAGCTCCTCGCCGCGCACCACACGATGCGTCTGCTCGAGGAGGCTGGCCTGCCTCCGGGCGTCATCAATCTCGTGACCGGACCGGGGCCAGCCATCTCGGATGTCGTGCTGAGCAGCCCCGACCTGGCTGGGGTGCACTTCACCGGATCGACCTCGGTGTTCCAGCAGTTGTGGTCCGCCGTGGGGCAGAACCTTCCCACGTACCGCTCCTACCCACGTCTCGTCGGTGAGACCGGGGGGAAGAACTTCGTGCTCGTCCATCCCTCCGCGGACGTCGAGACCCTGCCCGCGTTGCTGGTGCGCGGCGCGTTCGAGTACCAGGGGCAAAAGTGCTCAGCCGCCTCCCGCGCGTACATCCCGCGGTCGATCTGGAACCGCGTCCGCGATCCGCTCCTCGCCACCATCAGCGAGATCACCTACGGTGACGTGTGTGCCGACCTCAGCGCCTTTGGTGGCGCGGTCATCGACTCGCGGGCGCATGCCACGATTTCGAAGGCGATCGAGCGGGCGCGTGGTCAATCCGGCATCACCGTCGCGGTCGGCGGCGACTGCCCGGACGACGAGGGCTGGTTCGTACAGCCGACCCTGCTCGTCGGTGAGGATCCCCTCGACGAGATCTTCACGGTGGAGTACTTCGGCCCGCTTCTCGCGGTTCACGTGTACGACGACGCCGACTACGCGAAGATGCTCCCGCTCGTCGAGCAGTCCACCCGGTACGGCCTGACCGGTTCGATCGTGGCGCGGGACCCGAATGTCATCGCCCACGCGACCCGCTCGCTCCGGTTCGCCGCCGGCAACCTCTACGTCAACGACAAGCCCACCGGGGCCGTGGTCGGACAACAGCCGTTTGGTGGTGGGCGAGCCTCGGGAACCAACGACAAGGCGGGCAGTCCGCACAATCTCCTGCGCTGGACCAGCCCGCGCTGCATCAAGCAGAACTTCGCGCCGCCTCGCGACTACCGCTACCCCCATATGAGCGGTCAGGCGTGAGGTAGCCCGATCCCAACCCCGGGGCCGGGGGGCAGGGGCCGGCCCAGCGTGATCGGCCGGTGCCGCGGCGACCCTGGTTGCCGCGCCACCGCTGGATGGGCGGCCGGCGTAGCGGTGTACGACTCCGACCGTCGTTGCCGAAGGGTTGGTTACCCGGCGAGGCCGTCCCGGCCGTTACCGTGCCGGTTCTGGATCGTCCACGTGATCGTCGAGGTCAGGATGTCCTGCTGGTACGTGGTGTTCCGGACGAAATCGGTGGAGTCGAAGACCTGCACGGTGTAGGTGCAGGAGTCCCTGACCTGTAGGTCCCGGCGACCGCACCATGGCTGCTCCGCCTGCCCCCGGTGCGGCTTGGGCTTCTTGGTCGCGACCTCGACCGAGGTCCGACCGGCCCACTCGGTGATCTCGTGGCCGTTGATGAACCAGCGGGTGGACACGGTCGGGATGGGCACGGGGGCGACCGTCAGTGTGGCCCGGTCCCGGACCGGCGGGCTACTCGGAGTGGCGCTGTCGACCAGCCCGGTCATCTCGTAGAACTTGCGGGTCATCTCCTCGCGTCCGACCAGGTTGAACGGCTTGCGTAGGGAGCGCATCAGCGAGTCGTCGCTGGGGCGGTAGATGCCGAGGTTGTGGTAATAGGCACCTTCGAACGTGCCGATCACGCCACCATCCGGGCTCTCCTCGCCGAGCCAGTACCACCACTTCGTCCGCTGGGCGACCTGGTGCTCGGCGTTGTGGATGGAGACGTTGGCGTACGGTGGCTCATCTCCGGTGTACTTGCTCCCGTCGTTCGGGTAGGCCCAGTACGGGTATTCGTCGGCCAGGTCGCCGAGGGAGTGGCCGAGTTCGTGCGGCAGGATCTCCGCGCCGGCCGAGTGCCCGCCGGAGAAGGTGACCAGGTCGTCCTCGATGTAGCCGGCACCGCCGTACGTGGGGCTGTTGATCACGACCGCGATCTGGTCGAAGTCGGGAGCCAGCGCCGCGTAGGACTCGGCGACGGGGACGTCGAGGCAGATCAGACGGTCCAGGCCGTCGCAGTAGTACGTGCTGTTGAGCGCGGTGTCCTTGAGTACGCCCTCGGTCGGGTCGTTGTCGGACCCGGACTCGTCGGATACGACGTTGACCTGCCAGACGTTGAACAGCTTGCGGTAGCTGAGGAACGGTTCGCGCTGGGCCAGGATGTTCCAGCTGTAGGCCACCTGGCTGGTGTACAGCTCCTGCTCGGCCTCGGTGTAGCCGTCGCCGAGGTAGACCAGGTCGATGCGTTTGTCGCTGGGCCCGTTGATTTCGATCGGCGTCACCGTGGCGGTCGGCGTGGCCGGGGTTCGAGCACGGGAACCGATCCGGTCCGGAATCTCGACGTAGCCCGCTGGGCCGTGCTCGCTGAAGACCTCGACCTTTCGCCCACTCGGCTCCTGGGCGTGGGCGGGTACGGCCAGGGCGCAGCTGGTGACGAGAAGGGTGCCGACGAACAGAGGAAGTCTGCGCACAGGTTCTCCTTTCTGAGAGGTGCGCGCAGTGTTGCCCGCCGGCGGTCACGTTCGGGTCACGCCGGCCCGGTCCGGGTTGGCCAGTGGCTCGGCGGGTTGGGTAGATCCGCAGGTCAGGGCAGGGGATAACGCCCGGGTTATCCCGGACCGGGATGGGTGATCGGCGGAACCATAACTGGCCTGGTATGGCAAGACGAGAGGTATCCGGGTGCCGGGTCGCGTGTGACGATCGCTGCACTTCAGCCCCCTGTGAAAGGCGACCGATGCTCGTACGCCGACCTTCAGCCGCCGGAGAGCGCAAGGGGCGTTCGCCCTGGCGACTCGCCTGGATGAGGTTCCGTCGCGACCGGACCGGGGTCGTCTCTGGCGTCGTCGTCCTGCTGTTCTTCACTGTCGGGCTCGGCGCGCCGCTGATCGCCTGGTTGTACGGGAAGAACCCGTACGAAACCTATGGCCAGAACCAGCCCGGGCTGCTCAACGAGTACGGCTACCCGATCAAGCCCAACGGTGGCATCGACGGCGAGTTCTGGTTCGGCCTGGAGCCGGGACTGGGCCGTGACGTCCTTACCCAACTGGTGTACGGCATCCGTACCTCGCTGCTCATCGCGATGGCGGTGGTCGTCATCGTCACGGTCGTCGGTGTGCTCGTGGGGATCGCCGCCGGATACTTCGGCGGGTTCACCGACTTCGCGATCGGCCGGGTCATCGACGTCCTGCTGGCCTTTCCCGGTCTGCTGTTCTTCATCACGATCATGCCGGTGGTGACCGCGCTGTTCGTGTCACCGGACGAGGAGACCCCGGTGTCGCTGCGGATCGCGGCCCTGGTGATCGTGCTGTCCTTCTTCGGCTGGACCCGGACCGCCCGGCTGCTGCGTGGGCAGGTGCTGTCGCTGCGGGAGCGGGAGTTCATCGAGGCGGCGCGGGTCAGTGGGGCCCGGCCGTGGCGGATCATCCGGCGCGAGCTGCTGCCGAATCTGTGGACTCCCATTCTGGTCACGGTCACCCTCGACCTTCCTGCCTATGTCACGGCGGAGGCGGCACTGTCCTTCCTCGGGGTCGGCATCGTGGAGCCCACCCCGGACTGGGGCCGCATGATCCACCGGGGTGCCCAGGTCTATGCCAGCGACATTACGTACATGATCATCCCCGGTCTGGCGATGTTGATCTTTGTGCTGGCCTTCAACCTGCTCGGGGACTCCGTCCGGGATGCCCTGGACCCCAAGGCATCCCGCTGAATCACCATCCTCCGAAGGGATTCCGATATGCAAAAAACCGTGGGTAGAGCCACCTCTGCGGGCCTGTTGGCCGCGGTCGTGCTGGCCAGTTCGGCCTGCTCGGACGGCGGTGGCGGCGGGGGAGACGACAGCCCGCTGACCCCCGGCAGGGCGGAGACATCCACCGTGACGATCGGCGACGTAGCCGCCTCGACCGGTCCCGCCGCCCCGGTGCCGGGCGCCCGTACCGGTGGCACGGTCACCGTCTACGAACAGACCGACATCACCCACCTCGACCCGGCCGAGGTGTACCCCAACAACGCCCAGGCCGTCTCGATGCTGTTCACCCGGCAACTGACCGCCTACAAGAAGGTGGACGGGAAGTTCGTACTGGTGGGCGATCTCGCCACCGACACCGGGACCACCACCGACGGCGGTAGGACCTGGAAGTTCACCCTCAAGGACGGCATCAAGTTCGACGACGGCACGCCGGTCACCACCAAGGACGTCAAGTACGGCGTCGAGCGCCTCTATGACCCGGGGAAGGTACTCGGACCCAAGTACGTGCCGCAGTGGTTGTCGGGCAGCGACTACACGAAGGCGTACCAGGGGCCGGCGAAGAGCGGGTCGCTGCCGGACAACGTGGTCGAGACCCCCGACGACAAGACGATCATCTTCCACCTGAAGGACGTCCACGCGGAGTTCCCCTTCGCGGTCGCGATGCCCTACACCTCGCCGGTGCAGAAGAGCCGGGACGGCAGGGCGTACGACAAGGCACCCGTCTCCACCGGTCCGTACAAGGTGGAGGCCCACGACGACACCAAGCTGACGCTGGTGCGTAACCCGCACTGGGACCCGGCCACGGATCCGATCCGGCACAACTACCCGGACCGGTGGGAGGTCAAGTTCGGCCTACAGAGCCAGCAGGCCACCCAGCAGTTCATCGCCGACGTCGGCCCGGACAAGAACGCCATCTCGCTCAGCTTCGGCGTCGACAGCCAGTACGCCGAGCAGGTGCAGACCCGGGCGGACCTGAAGGGGCGGCTGCTCTCCGGCATCAACCCCTACGTCTACTACTACGCGATCAACACCAGTCGGGTGACCGACCTCAACGTCCGCAAGGCGATCCTCACCGCGTTCCCGAAGCAGCAGGTACGCCAGATCCAGGGCGGACCGGCCTACGGCGACTTCGCCACCACGATCCTCAGCCCGACCGTGCAGGGCTTCAGTAACTACGACCTGTTCAACGTGCCGCCGACCGGCGATCCCGAGGCGGCGAAGAAGCTGCTGGCCGGTGCCACCCCGACCATCGTCTACGCCTACCAGCAGACCGAGGTCAACGAACGCATTGCGGTCGCCGTCCAGCAGGGCCTGGAGAAGGCCGGCTTCAAGATTGTCAAGAAGCCGGTCAGCGCCGAGACCTGGTACGACGAGTCCAACAAGAAGGACAACGGATTCGACCTGTACTCCGGTGGTTGGGCCTCGGACTGGCCGGGCGGGTCCGGCTTCATCCCCGCGCTGTTCGACGGCCGGACCATCGCCGATGGCACCTACAACTACGCCCGGTACAACGACGCCACCGTCAACGCCGAGATCGACCGGATCGCCGCGATCGGCGACGTGGCCGAGCAGAACGCCCAGTGGATGGCGCTCGACAAGAAGATCATGGAGCAGGTTCCGGTCGTGCCGTACGTGTACGGACGTACCACCCGGCTGTACGGCTCCAACGTGGGCGGTGCCGAGCTTGACATCTATGGCGCGACTTCGCTGGCGAACCTCTTCCTCAGGAGCTGAACCCGCACCCGGGCGGGCATCCACCCGCCCGGGGCCTACCCCCCGAAAGTCCTGCCATGTTCTCTTTCCTCGTCCGTCGGCTGGTCGGGGCGGTCGCCATCCTGTTGGTGATCATCGCGGTCACGTTCATGCTCTTCTACGCGGTACCGCGAGATCCGGCGCGGCTGTTCTGCGGCAAGATCTGCACGCCGGAGATGCTGGCCCACGCGCGGCAGAGCCTCGGTCTGGACCAGCCCCTGCCGACCCAGTTCTGGAACTACCTGGTCGGGTTGGTGGCCGGTCGGGACATCGGTGAAGTGCACTGCGCCGCGCCCTGTCTCGGCTACTCCTTCACCGACAACCGCCTGGTCCTGGACGTGCTGGTCGACCGGTTCCCGGCCACCCTCTCCCTCGCGCTCGGGGCGGCCGTGCTGTTCCTGATCGCCGGAACGGGCAGCGGCATGCTGGCCGCGCGGTTCCGTGGCACCTGGCTGGACAAGACCGCCACGGGCTTCGCCCTCGTCGGCTCCTCCCTACAGATCTACTTCATCGGCATCGTGGCGATGTACGTGCTGGTGGACCAGTGGCAACTGTTGTCCCGGCCCGGCTACACCAGTCCGCTGGAGGACCCCGGCCAGTGGCTGGCCGGGATGTTGCTGCCCTGGATCGTCCTGGCCTTCGTCTACACGTCGACGTACACGCGGTTCACCCGCTCCACGATGATCGAGACACTCGGCGAGGACTTCGTCCGTACCGCCCGGGCCAAGGGCCTGCCGGGCCGAACCGTCTTCTTCAAGTACGCCGCGCGCGGCACGGCGGCACCGCTGGCCACCATCTTCGGCCTGGACCTGGCGGTGCTCATTGGCGGCGCGGTGATCACCGAGACCACCTTCAACATTCCCGGCATCGGACAGTTGGCGGTGAAGTCGGTGACCAACGCCGACCTGCCCATCCTGATGGGCGTCACGTTGGTGGCCGCCGCCGCGATGCTGGTGGCCAACATCGTCGTCGACGCCTGCTACGCCGCCCTCGACCCGAGGGTGAGGACCCGATGAGCCCACTGCTGTCCGTACGCGATCTGCGGGTGCGTTTCCCGCTGGACGACGGCGTGGTCAAAGCGGTCGACGGTCTCTCCTTCGACCTCGACCGGGGCCGCATGCTGGCGATCGTCGGCGAGTCAGGCTCCGGCAAGTCCGTGGCCAACCTGGCCGTGCTCGGCCTGCACGACCGACGGCGCACCGAGATCGACGGCGAGGTGCGCTTCGATGGCACCGACCTGCTCACCGCGTCCGAGCGGCAACTGGCCCGACTCCGTGGCGACCGGATCGCCATGATCTTCCAGGATCCGTTGACCGCACTCTCGCCGTACCACACCGTTGGTGAGCAGATCGCCGAGAGCTACCGCCGACACTGCGGCGCGAGCCGGGCCAGGGCCAGGGAACGGGCCATTGAGGTGCTCGCCCGGGTCGGCATACCACATCCCCGGTTACGGGCCACCGAGTATCCGCACCAGTTCTCCGGCGGCATGCGGCAGCGCGTGATGATCGCGATAGCCCTGGTCTGTGACCCGGACCTGCTCATCGCCGACGAACCCACCACCGCGCTCGACGTGACCGTGCAGGCGCAGATCCTCGACCTGCTCGGCGGGATCCGCCAGGAGTACGGCACCTCGGTCATCCTGGTCACCCACGACCTCGGCCTGGTAGCCGGTGCAGCCGACGAGGTGCTGGTGATGTACGCCGGCAGGTGCGTGGAGCGCGGCACCGTACGCGAGGTGCTGAAGGCGCCCCGACATCCCTACAGCCGTGGCCTGCTGGCCGCCACCCCCCGCCTGGACGGCGATCTGACCAGGGCACTGGAACCCATCGAGGGACAACCGCCCAGCCTGATCGACCCGCCGCCCGGATGCGCGTTCCATCCGCGCTGCGCGTACACCACGCTGGTCGGCGGTGACCGCTGCCGGACCGAGCGCCCGGTGGCGCGTGACGTGGCCTGCCATCTCGCACCGGACGTACTGCTCGACCGCAAGGACCGCTGATGAGCCCCCTACTGCAGGTGACCGGCCTGACCAAACACTTTCCCGTCGGTGGCGGTGGACTTCTCGGCCGCCGCCAGGGCGTACTACGGGCCGTCGACGGCGTGGACTTCGATGTCGCCGCAGGCGAGAGTCTGGGCCTGGTGGGGGAGTCCGGGTGCGGCAAATCCACCACCGGACGCATGGTGGCCCGACTGATCCAGCCGACCGCAGGGCACATCGGATACGGCGGACACGACCTGACCAGCATTTCCCGGCGGGCGATGGCGAAGATCCGTCCCGAGATTCAAATGATCTTCCAGGATCCGTACTCCTCGCTGAATCCACGTCAGACGATCGGCGCGATCATCTCCGCACCGATGGAGGTCAACGGCATCGAACCCGTCGGTGGCCGACGCCGTCGAGTCCAGGAACTGCTGGAAACGGTCGGCCTCAACCCCGAGCACTACAACCGGTTCCCGCACGAGTTCTCCGGCGGGCAACGCCAGCGGATCGGCATCGCCCGGGCCCTGGTCACCGAGCCGAAGCTGATCGTCGCCGACGAGCCCGTCTCCGCGCTGGACGTCTCCATCCAGGCCCAGGTGATCAACCTGTTGCACCGGCTCCAGGACGATCTCGGAATTGCGTTCCTCTTCATCGCCCACGACCTGGCGGTGGTCCGCCACTTCTGCCACCGGGTCGCGGTGATGTACCTCGGCGGGATCGTCGAGGTCGCGGACCGCCAGACCCTCTACACCCGCCCCGCGCACCCGTACACCCACGCGCTGCTGTCCGCGGTGCCGGATCCGGACCCGGACGGCACGGCCGGACGCGAGATCATCCGCCTCGGCGGTGACGTGCCCAGCCCGGTCGACCCGCCGTCGGGCTGCCGGTTCCGTACCCGTTGCTGGAAGGCCCAGGAACTGTGCGCGGCGCAGGTACCCGAGCCGGTCCAGGTGCACGGTTCGGGCCATCTGGTGGCCTGTCACTTCCCCGAACTCGCCGGCGGATCAACGACCTGAACAAGCAGTGCAGGACCGGGGAGAGGGCCTGTTCGGGTGGCTACCACCACCGAACAGGCCCTCTCCCTTACGGTCGATGACCGTCACCGCCGCCCGGTGAGTGAGCGCAGGAAGAACACGACGTTCGCGGGACGCTCGGCCAGCCGGCGCAGGAAGTACGCCGTCGAGTCGACACCGTACGGCAGATAGACCCGTACCGTGTGGCCGCCGGCGGCGAGGCGGCGTTGCTCGGCCGGGCGCACGCCGTACAACATCTGGAACTCATGGTCACCCGCGGCGCGGCCGTGCCGTTCCGCGAGTGCCTGCGCATATCCGATCATCGCCGGATCGTGGCTGGCGATCATCGGATATCCCGGGCCGCCGAACAGGATCTCCATGCACCGGCGGAAGGACTGGTCGACCTCGGTACGCTGCTGGAACGCCACCTCCGGCGGCTCGGCGTACGCACCCTTGCAGAGCCGGACCCGGGACCCGGTCTCGGCGAGCCGGACACAGTCCTCCTCGGTACGACGTAGGCGGGCCTGCACCGCCACCCCGACGCTGGGAAAGTCGACCCGCAGCCTGCCGAGGATGGCCAGGGTCGAGTCGGTGGTGGTGTGGTCCTCCATGTCGAGGGTCACCGTGGCCCCGGCCCGCTCGGCCGCCGTGCACACCTGCACCGCGTTGCCGTAGGCGACCGCGTCGCCGTCGGCTGGCAGTGCCTGACCGAGGGCGGACAGCTTGATCGACACATCTGGGCGCCCGGCGACGCTCGCTTCACGGAACGAGTCGATGAGCTTGACGTACTCCTCAACGGTCCGAGCCGCGTGGGACGGGTCGGTGATGTCCTCGCCCAGATGGTCGATGGTCACCCGCAACCGGTCGGCGGCCAGTTCCTCAGCGACTCGGACCACGGCTGCGGCATCGTGTCCGGCCACGAACCGTGCCACCACCGCTCGGCCACCTGGGGCCGCCTCCAGCCATCTCCGCAGCCGGGGTCGGCTGGCGGCGGCCAACAAAGTGCTCCGTAGCATCACACCTCACCCCGGACCATCGCGCGTAGCCGGTCGAACACCACAGGACGGGCACCGAGCCCGTCATGGCCGTGCTCGTTGGTGACCCAGGGGCGCAACCCACGGACCTGGCCGGCGGTCACCATCGAGTGCTCGAAGTCGACGTAGAGGTCGTCGAAGTAGATGGCGGCCGCGACGGGAACCGCATTGCCGGCCAACCGGTCCGGGTCGTAGAGCCGCGGCCAGCTGTCGTGCGCGGCCAGCAGGTCGGCGCACCCGCGCAGTGGCCTGAGCGCCGGATCCTGATCGAAGAGCCATGGATGGAACATCTCCGCCGTGAAGTTGACCTCGGCGCGGTGCCACAGGTCGAACTCGTCGAACTCGGCCGACACCCGGCTGGCCGACCAGGCCGAGGCGGCACCCTGGCAGTAGATCGACTCGTGCAGCAGTGCGTACAGCGGCCGGTCGGCCATCGACACCATCCGGTCGACGCCGCGCAGGAACGTATCGGAGAGGACCGGCCCGTGCGGGGTGGCGATGAAGGCCAGTTCGAGCAGGTGGTGGAGGTTGTCGAGACCACCCGTCGCGCCGAGCGTGATGCCCGTCATCTGGAACCGCTCGGCGGAGAGCCGCTCGCCACCGGGCAGTCGGATGTCGTTGTCGGCGAGATGGTCCACCACCTGCCGCGCCACCTTCCGGTCACCCGGGTACCGCGCGTAGAACCGTTCGCTGTGGGCCAGTGCCCGGGGATACGCGGCCCGGTACACCTGGTCCGGGTGGGCGGTCAGGCTCGGCAGGCCACCGGCGATCATCACCTCGGCCAGGCCCTCTGGGGCCAACGAGAGGTAGGTCATCGCACAGAAGCCGCCATAGCTCTGCCCGAGCAGGCTCCACGGTCGGTCGCCGAGCAACTGTCGGCGTACCAGTTCCGCGTCCCGCACGATCGCGTCCGCCCGGAAGTGACGCAGGTAGACCGCCGCCTCCGAGTCCGTGAGCCCGGCCAGCGACTGCCGGGTCAGCGGAGTGCTGAGGCCGGTGCCCCGTTGATCGAGCAGCAGTACCCGGTAGTCGCGTAGTGCCTGGTGCAGCCACGCGCTCGACGACGACGGCCGGTCGGCCGCATTCCCCGGCCCACCCTGTAGGAACAACAACCACGGCAGGTCCGTGGCGTCGGCGTTATGCTGGGCGACGACCTCACGGGCGAACAGTTCGATCCGTGGTCCGTCCGGATCGTCATGATCGAGTGGAACGTCCAGCCGATGCTCCACGCACACCTGGCCTGGACGGTTGTACCTCAATGTCATCCCGATGCATCCTCAGCAATAGTTGGGTTGCACGGACTATCACCCAGGTCTGCTCGGGCTGTCTCATCCCAGACACCGACAACCCCCCGGTTATGCCGGCTCCATCTGTTGCCTGCCGGTTGCCCGTTGCGACTGACTGGCAACGGCAAGTACCCGGTAAAGCGGGCGTACTGGACGATAATCGCGGTCATGGCGACGGGGACGGAGCGTGGTGCCGGCGAGCGTCCGTACACGATCGGCCTCGTGGTGCACCCGACCAGGAGCGTGCTGGACTCGATCCGGGTGATCACGGCGTTCGGGGCGGCCCACCACGCTGCCGTCATTGCCCGGGTGGCGGATGCCGACCGGGTCGGCAGCGACGTCACCCTGGTCGACGCGGAGGAGTTCGTCGACCGGGCCGACGCCGTGGTGAGCCTGGGCGGCAACGGCACGATGCTCGGCGCGATGCGGCTGGTCGTGGACCGGGGCGTACCGGTTCTGGGGGTCAACCACGGCCGGCTCGGATTCCTGGTGGAGATCGCTCCAGCGGAACTGGAGGCCGCCCTGGTCCGGGTGGTCGACGGCACCTTCACGCTGGAGCCGCACAGCTGCCTCGACGTGGGCGTCGAGGGGGTCGCGGCCGGGTGGATGGCCTTCAACGACGTGGTGCTCACCGCACCGGAGCCACTCGCCGGCATGACCGTCGACCTGCTGGTCAACGGGGCGCGGCACGGCTACTACCGGGGCGACGCACTCGTCTGCTGCACGCCGATCGGGTCCACGGCCTACAACTACGCGGCCGGCGGGCCCGTCGTCTCGCCATCCTCCCCGTCGGTGGTGCTCACCCCGGTGGCGCCGATGTCGGGGATCAGCCGGTCGGTCGTGCTCGGCCGTGACGACGCGATCTCGCTGGCGAACCCCGCACCCGATCAGCCGCTGCTCATGTCAGTCGACGGTGTTCAAGCGGGTCGGCTCGATCCGCAGCAGGCGCTGTCGATCAGGTTGCACAACGATGCGGTCTCCCTGATCCGGCTGGACGCGGACGTCCACGCCCAACGGGCCAGGGTCAAGCTCAGCCTCCTCGACCTTCCGCTGCGTCCGGACCAACTGCTCGAACTCATCCCGCAGCCGATGCGCGAACGTGCCGAACGGCACCGGCGAGCCGACTCCTGATCCCACGAACACGGCGTCACGGCGGCAGTGGTGGGGGGGGGACGCCGCCCCACCACCCCGTTCGCGGGAACCTGAGCGCCGGGGCGTCAGTTGATCAGGCCGTTCACAGTCGCCGTCAATTCTCCGAGCCGTTCGTCGGCCCGGCGGCGCTGGTGCCTGATCCACTCCTTTCCCTCGGCCGCGATCCCCTCCATGACATTGAGGGTGTGGAGGAGGCCGGAGGCATCCAGTGCGACCCGGGACAGGGACCAGGGATCCTCGCCCGGCTGGATCTCCTCGGTGCCCGATTCGGTCACCCGGACGTTGATTGGCGCACCGTTGACCAGCGTCAGCTCGAAGATCTGCTGCTGGGAGGCCACCCCGTCGATGCGTACGGCGGCGACCGCCTCGAAGCGGTAGTTCAGCCGTTGGGTGAAGTGGAACGAACAATCCTGGAAGTCGAGGTCGATGTTGACCTGACGTACGCCGTCGTCGGTCAGCAGGAAGAGCAGCAGTCGGTAACTCGAGTAGCGCCATGGCCCCTTACGAACCCGAGCCCGTTTGTACGCCCTACCGGGCGCTTCGATGAATGCGTGCGCGATCACCTGACTGGGCTTGAGCTGGTACTGCCGCATGGCCTCGTCGACCAGGATCCTGCGATCGCACTCCAGCCAGAAGGCCATCTGCGCGTCGGATGGCTTGTGGGACAGCTTCTCCTGCCAGCGGTTGAATGCCGCCCAGCGGGCCGCCCACTGCTGCTCCCGCTCCACCTTGTCGGCCTGCACACGCCGCTGTTCGGTGGTGACCCGGAACCAGGCCCGCGCGCTGATCACAGCGGCCCCGATGGCGACCAGAACTCCCACCGTAGCGCCCAGGGGAGCGGTGGCCATGGCGGCAGCCGCTACCCACAGACCCCCAAGGATGACCGCGACTAGCCCGGCTGCCATCAGGGCCATGGTCTGCAACGGTGTGCGGAACTGGCCCCGGTACGCCGTCAGCGTGTCCGTCTCCCACCGCTGCCGTACGTCGCCCACCAGATGACGGACCAGCCAGGCGATCGCGTCGGGCTTGATCCGCTGCTCGCGATAGATCTCGACAACTTCATTCCGTAGATGTCGTCGGATACCCGCGGTCTGGGTCAGCCAGTAGGCACGGTCCGTGCCCCGGGGGACGTACTTCGCGAAGTAGCGGTCGAAGAGCCGGTCCACCCCGTTGGCGAAGCCACCGTCCGGTGCGTCTGCCCGTTGGAGGGGTGGGACGAACTCCGCATCCTTCGACCGTCGTTGCTGCCACCGGAAGTGCCAGTCGATCCCACCGACCATGAAGGCCGCAGTTCCGGCGGCGGCGACGAGGTAGGCCAGCACTGGGGACAGTGCACCGCGTTGCAGCAACACGATCCCGATGTTGGCGATGGCAACCAGGAAGGCCGAAGTACCGATGATCGCCTGTAGCCAGTCGCCCACGGGAATCCATGCCGGCTGGACGGGCCGGACCCGGGGGTGTGCCGGGGCGGGCTGGAAGAACATCCAGATTCGATCGGCTCTGTCGTCAGCCATCTGTCCGGCCCTGGCCCGCTCGACCGAGCGATGCCAGAGTTGGTCCTCCAACGGACCTTCAAGCAGCACCCCGAGGTGGTCGAGGATCTTGCCGCGTTGCAGCGGCCTGAGTTCGTCGAGTTCCTTGAGGAGTACGTCGGTTTCCGTGGTCTTCAGGGAGTTGAGCAGCCGGAGTACGGCTTTCAGGCCAGCCGTCCACTCACCATTGCCGTCCAGCCGGGAGATCCCCCCGCAGATCGACGAAAGCTGGTTGAAGTCCTCGTTGCTCAGCTGTCGCAGGGTCCGGCCGCTCAACAGTGCCAGCAGCCGGTGGAAGCGCACCTCGTCGGTCTCGTACCCCCGCGCCACCGCGTTCTCGATGAGCTCCCGGGCCCGTTCCGGCAGTCGGGCATCGAGATGGTTGACGCCGATCCGGAACGTCTGTTCGGGCGACGCGTCCGGTGGCAGCTCGTAGTGATAGACGTCGCCATGGATCGTCTGTGCCTGGACGCCGACCCGGGCGTCACCCTGCGCCATGTTGAACATGCTCGGGGCTGTCATGACAGCCCCTTGGCCACGGCGATGATCGCGGCCAGCCGCGTGGCCAACTCCGCAACGTCGAAAACCAGACCACGTAGTCGTTTGAGCGTCACGACCAGGGTGTTTCTGCTCTGCGTCGTGTCCTCCCTGAGGCACTCACTCGCCACGTCCAGCTCCGTCTCGGCCGCCGCATAGGTGGCCTCGTCCAACTGGCCGTCCCGATGGGCCTGCTTGAGCAGGCTCCGGATGTCCGCGATCCCGGCCGCGAGGTCGATCGGCCGCTCCGGTTCGGCGCCGACGGTGATGTTGCCGTAGACCTGTCCGGCCTGGACTCCCACCCGCGCGTTACCGCTGGCGGAGTTGCTGTTCGTCACGCCCATCTGCGTCCGTCCGCTCGTGTCCGCCGTTGCTGGATGATCGACCGCGCCGTCCGCGACCAGTTCCTGTGCCAGTTCCTGTGCCAGTGCCGCCGCGAACGCGGCCGCGTGGGCGGCAGCCCGGGGCTGCCAGTTCCTTCCATCGGTGGTGGTCTTGCTGCCATCGGCCCGGTCGCTGATGCCCCGCACCACGACCACCGGCAGAGCCTGGTTGAGATGGGCAGCCTGCGCCACACCGGCCGCCTCCATCTCGATCGCCAGCGCGTCGTTGTAGTGCTGCCGTACCCACCGGGCCTGCTCGGAGATCGCCGAGTCCTGCACGATCTCGCCGGCGGCGATCGGTCCGAAGTGAACCCGGGGAGCGGCATCGGGAGGCAGTCCGTGCTTCCATTCACCGCTTCGGATGAGGTGATGAGCGATCTGCGCGGCGCCGTGCGAGATCTCCCATGCCTTTGGCCGGGCCTTGAGTCCGTTATTCTCGCTCGTGCCGCCGTGGTAGGCGTAGACCTGGGAGGCCACCACCACGTCCCCGAGTTGGATGCTCGGCCATAGACCCCCGGCGACACCGACGAAGAGCACGGCGGCGGGGGAGAATTCGGCCATCGCGCGCTCGGCCAGCACCGCAGCCGGATGGTTGCCCTTACCCACCAGACCCAGTGCCACCCGGCATCCGCTCCTGCCGAGTCGGCCGACTTCGAATCGGGTGCCCTTGGCGTGGCGGTGGATCCGCAGGTCAGTCAGTTGTTTCCGAACCGCCTCGTACTCAAGGTTCAGGGCCGTGAGAATCACGACGGGACTGCTGTTCATGGTTCTGCCGTCTCCTTGTCAGTCGGACCTGTCGATCGGGTCATCGGGGGGTGCAGCGCTCTGCGGGGGCCCGGGCGGAACAGCCGCGCGGGACGTCCGGTCTCCGTTCTTCTCGTCGGGCCGGCGGGCACGATGAAGCCGTCCACGCTCTGCACCTTGCGGTAGAAGTTCCGGGGGTCGAGGGGGACGCCCCACACCGCCTCGTAGACCTCTTGCAGCTCCGAGATGGTGAATGTCGGGCCGCAGAAGGCGGTCGCCAGGGACGAGTGCTCCAACTTGGAGCGGGCCCGCTCGACGCCGTCGGCGACGATCTGGCGATGGTCGAAGGCCAGCGGAACCTCTGGCGATAGTGCGTTGTCGGTGGGGGTCCAGCACGCGTCGGAGGCGTCGGTGCCAGCGGTCGGTTCGGGTAGCCGGGGTGCGATGGCCAGGTAGGCCACGGAGATGACGCGTCCCCTGGGGTCGCGTCCGGGCGTGCCGTACACCCCGAGGTGTTCGAGGTGCAGGTCGTCCGCGTCCAGGCCCGCCTCCTCCAGCAACTCCCGGTGGGCGGCGGTCAGCAGGTCCTCCTCGGCGTGGTTCAGGAAGCCTCCGGGAAGTGCCAACGCGCCCTGGTACGGCTCGATGCCGCGCTCGACAAGCAGCACCTGGAGGCGGGACTCGCGCAGGGTGAGGATGACGAGGTCCACCGCCAGCAGCACGGTGGGTGGGAGCCAATCATCGTTGTGCATGGATGCAGGATAGGCTTATTGTCACTCTGACAGGAAGGCCTGGCGAGTGTCGTATTTCAGCGGTATCTGCAAACCTTCCGGGTGGCGGCAGGCGGGTTTGCTGGGGATCGGGTGCTACTCGGGGCACCTGGTGAGCGAGATGAGGGGCGGTAACCAGCAAGCGACCGGCGTACCCCGGGGCAGTTCCGGGGGTACGCCGGTCGCGGGAACCTGAGCGCCGGGGCGAGCCGTCACGGCGGCGGCAGGTACGGCACCTGCACGGTGAGCGGGGCACTCTGGGCGGACTCCAGCCCGGCGGCGTTGACCGCTGCGATGGTCACCACCTGGGTCGTCGCCTTGGGCAGCGCGATGGCGACCTGGTTGGTTCCGTTCGTGGCGATGACGTCGGCGCCCCGGTAGACGCGGTAGGCGACGGCCGGGTCACCGTCGGCCGGCTGGGTCCAGTGCAGGGTCATAGTACCGGTGAACGGGTCGCCCGAGGCCAGGCGGACATCCGTGGGGCGGGCCGGACGGCTGGCCGGACCGGCCGCTGTGTCGACCCACGCCGCCGCGCTGGTCGGGCTCGCTCCGCAGCCGTTGGGCAGGGTCGCGGCCACCCGCAGCCGGTACGACGTGGCGGAGGCGAGACCGCTGACGACGGTGCCGCTGCCGACACTCGTCCCGACGACCTCGTCACCGGCGTACACGGTGTACGACATCGCAGCGGCGTCGTACGTCCAGTCCAGCCGGACCGACGAGGCGGAGAGCGCCACGGCGGTGACCAGGGCCGGTCGCGGTGGCCGGGCCTGGCACGTGGCGGTGTAGCCAGCGACGGTGCCGGCGGGGGACTCGTTGCCCCGGGCGTCCAACGCGGTGACCTGGTACGTGTACCAGGCAGCGTGGTACAGCCCGCGCAGGGTCGCCGAGGTGCCGCTGGTGGTGGCCACCCGACGGCCGGACTCGTAGATCGCGTAGCGGGTCGCCGGAGTGCCGGCGACCGGCGGAGTCCAGGACAGGGTGAGCGTCCGGTCGGTGCGCCCGGCGACGGTGGCGTCCACGGGAGCCGTGGGTGTGCCCGACCGGCCCGGTGCGGTCGTGACGGTCACGGTCGTTGCCGGAAAGCTCGGGCTACCCGAGCAGTGGGGCCGGCGTACGACGGAGAACGTGTACGTGGTGGCCGGGGCCAGTCCACCGATCCGGATCCCGGACGATCCGGTGGAGACCGGACCGTCGGGGCCGCCGGTGACCGTGACGGTGCCCGGGTCGCCGACGTTGACCCAGCTTAGGGTCACGGCCGACGGGGTCACCTGGCTGGCGGACAGCGTGGCCAGGCCCGCCGGTAGGCACTGCGGTGGCGCACCCGAGATGCCGAGGGTGCGGCTGACCGGGGTGGACGGTGCGGACTCTCGGCCCTCCGTGTCGACGGCGGTGACCGTGTAGGTGCGGGTGCGGGCGAACCCCAGGTTGGTCAGCGCAACCGAGGTGGTGGTGTTGCGGGCCACCTCCGTCGTGCCCTCGTACACCCGGAAGCTGCGGGCCCGCTCACCCGGCGGCTGCTGCCACGACAGCAGCGCAGAGCCGCCGGTGCCGACCAGCACCAGGTCGGTGGGGGCGGGTGGCGGATCGTCCACTTCCGATCGTGCTGCCGCGGGTCCTGCCCAGATGGCGCCCAGCACCACCAGGACTCCGGTCAGCCCGGCCAGGCTCCTGACGTGTCGCACCTCGTATCCCTCCCGGCCGGGAGGTTGTAGGTGGCAGTCCGTCCCGACCAGAAGTATCGAAGTATGCGGATGTCGTGTGCGTCAAGGTGCTGTCCCTCTGCCGCAAAGAGGCGCCAATCAGCCGCTGATCGCGATCCAGGTGGCGCGGGCCCGGGCAAGTTCGGTGCCGTCGGGGCCGTACAGCGTGGTGTGCACGAGGGCCTTGCGGCCGTCGACCGAGGTCAGGGCCCCACGCACCACGCACTGGTCACCGGGTACGGGCATGCGCCCGACCAGTACGGCGATCCGTCCGAGCACGTACGGCCGACCCGCGCCGATGACGGCCCAACCGCCGGGGCAGTCCAGCGCGGCCCACACGACGGCCGGTGACACGTCGGCCGGAACCGTCCACGGGGCGGCGGTGGTGTCGTCCGAGACGCGTCCGGGGAAGATGCGTAACCCGTCGGTGCGGTCCGGCCCGCAGACGTAGCAGGTGGGGAACGGGTGCTCGGTGAAGCCGGCGTACCCGGTGGCGGCCTCGACCGCCTCGGCGTACCCGATCGGTGGAACGACGGTGTCGATGTCGGCCGCCGACGCGACCGTGGCCACGACCGTGCCGTCGGGTGCGTGGACCTGGTCGTCGACCACGGACAGCGGCGTGTCCAGCGGCGGCGGCTTGCGCAGCGTGACCTCACCGGAGGTGGTGCCGGCGGAGCGTTCGGTGCCGCTGGTGGTGTGCTCGGCGCCGCCGGCGAAGATCCCGGCCGAGTAGCCGCCGTTACCCGAGCCGGGCGGCCCGTTGAAGCGGGCGGGAATGATCATCGGTCCACCTTTCCGGTTCGGCGTCGGAAAGGGGCCCGTCCATTACCTGAAGCGATGAGAAGGGGCCCTTCCCGGCACACCAGCGAGGGTACGTGGCGGCCAGCCCGCGTCTGCGCGCCGCCGCCACCTGCCTCAGGCGTCCTGCGGGTACCAGCGCAGTTCGACGCTGTTGCCGTCCGGATCCCGTACGTAGATCGAGGTTGCGTTGCCGCGTGCACCGAACCGGCCCACCGGCCCTTCGAGTACGGTGAAGACGCCCGAATCGATGATCTCCTGCCAGTCCAGTGGTTCGACGACCAGGCAGATGTGGTCGACGTTCGATTCGCCCCGAGGACGGCTGAACAGGTCGATGATGGTCTCCGGGCTGACCCGTACCGAGGGGAACGGGACCTTGCCCGCTCGCCACTCGTCGACGCGTACCGGTTCCAGCCCGAGGGGCCCGCAGTAGAACTCCAGCGCCCGCTCGACATCTTCGACGTTGAGCACCAGGTGGTCGAAGGCCTTGACCCGCATGGTCGTCACCCCAGTTCCAGTTCGTAGGCCTGGCGCAGCCAGTTGGTGAACAGTTCGGCGTCGATGTCGTCGACGGTGTGCAGTTTCACCGAGGCCATCTGGCGGGCCCCCGGAGTGAGCTGCCCGGACGGGTCGGCGAGTGCCTGGCCGCGCCACAACCCGAACGTGACGTACGACTTGTACGCCTTCAGCAGGCAGACCGGGTTCCTGCCCGGCTGGTCGCCGAGGCTCCAGGTCGGGTGGCCGTGCCACATCGCGCCCGTGGCGTCGGGCAGGGCCGAATCGATGACCGCCCGCGCCTGTTGGCCGACCTCCCGGAGCGGGGTGTCGAGACCGGTCAGGTAGTCGGTGACGCCGGTTGTGCTCATGATGCTGCTTCTCCTGTGGGCTGCGAGGTGGGTCAGGCCGGCTGGCGGTGCAGGTGGACCACACCGGCCGCTGTCCACGATCCGCCGGTCGACGGCGGCTACCAAGACCGGATCGGGCTACGATCGTTGAGCCAGATTCAACGATGAGGGGTCGTGATGCTGGAACGGCACGAGGTGGAGACCTTCCTGACGCTGGCCGGGGAGTTGCATTTCGGGCGTACCGCCGAGCGTCTGCGGGTCACGACCGGGCGGGTCAGCCACGTGATCAAGAAGTTGGAACGCCGGATCGGTGCACCGCTGTTCGAGCGCACCAGCCGGGTCGTCCACCTCACCTCGATCGGGCGTCGACTGGCCGACGACCTGACACCGCTGGTGGCACAGATGGACGCGGCCGTACGCCGGGCCGTCGACGCCGGGCGCGGCATCGCCGGAGAACTGCGGGTGGCGTTCCTGGGGGAGTGGACCGCGCCCGTACTACTCAGGGCCGTCAGCCTCTTCACCGAACGTCATCCCGACTGCGAGGTGCACGTCCACGAGGCCCAGCTGTCCAACTCCCGGGCGAGCCTGCTCGACGGGTCGATCGACATTCTCATCGCCTCGTACCCGTTCGACGGCATGGCCTGCGGACCGGCCCTGCTGTCGGAGGAGCGGGTACTGGCCGTCGCCGCCGGGCATCCGTTGGCCGGTAGGGAATCGGTCTCTCTCGAAGCCCTCGCTGAACACCCCGTCGTGCAGTACCCGACGGTCACCTCCGCGGATTTCAAGCGTGACCGCACACCCGAGCACACCCCGTCGGGCCGGCCCGTTCCGAAGGGGCCGATGGGCAACACGTTCTCCGAGATGCTGTCCCTGGTTGCGATGGGCAAGGGGGTCCTGCCGGTCGGCGAGCACACCCGGCGTTACTACCCCCGACCGGACGTCGCGTACGTGCCGATCCACGATGCGCCACCGATCCGACGCGGGCCGGTCTGGTTGGAGACCAACACGACCGCGCGGGTACGCGAGTTCGTCCGGGCCGCGACCGACGCCAACCTTCCCCTGACGTCAGGCGTTCAGTAGGACGCCAACGGCGATCAGCGGAAGGGAAACGAAGAGGAAGATGCCGACTCCGGTGAGGACCATGCCGCCGCCGGCATCGCCCAGTTCGGGAGCTGCTCCGAACCAGGCTCTCATGTCCGCCGTCCCCATTCGGCTGAGGCTCAGGGTGCCGGTTATGGCCAGCAGCGCGCCAATCGCGATCAGCGACATGCCGAGCCGGGTGGTGAACTCCCCGTCGCCGGCAAGGACCCAGATCAGCGCCGCAACGGCAGCGAGGATCGCCGCGGCCACTCCGAGCACGAGCGCTTCGAGTAGGCCCCGCAATACGGTCGTCATCGTCGTTCCCTTCCGCTCGACAGAGCCCATTCGGCGGTGGCTTTCGACCCGGGAGTTTTCCGGCCGCCCGACCGTCCCATCGATCTGGATGGTTCCAGGTGGATCGGTGTCGGGCAACGTACCCGATGACAGTCCGATCCGGGCGGGGCGAACCGGAATGTTCTAGGCGGCTGGCGTCGATGCCGGCTGATACTTTGGCGCGTATGCGCCCGGAGCGTCACCTGACCCTCGATGTCTCGGCTGCCGACTTCGTCGTTGACCTGTCCAACATCATGCGGGAACGGGGGATCTGCTCCGATCGGGAGGTGGATCCGCAGCGGTTCGACGCGCTGATCGCAGCCCTGGCGGCGTATACCAGTGACGAGTCGGTGCAGGTGTACGCCGTCGCGGACGGCTCGCTGCTGCGCCACCGTGGCCTCACCGCCACGGAACGGGGCACCCTGAACCGCTGGTTCCACCGTGGCCGGATCGAGGTGCGGCCCGGTGCCGACGACCGCATCCTCGAGTTGGCCGACACGGCTGAGCTGCGGGTGGTCAGTGGCGACAACTACCTGGATGCCTACCGTACGTATCCGTGGCTGGCGGACAACCGGGACCGGTTCGTCTGGGTGGCCGCGAAGTCCGACGGCGACGGGCTCGTCATCGTGCCGCGCATCATGCCGAGTCCGCCCGAGTGGCAGATCTCCCGCAAGGAGGAGGAGAGCAAACTGCTGGTCGCGGGCATGTACGACCGGCGCAACGGCACCGGTGTCCGCCGTGGACTGCTCAAGCGGCTATGGCGCTGCCCGGTCGACGACTGTCCGCTGTTCGGGGCCGACGGTCCCGCCGATCAGCCTCTTCCGGTGTTCCGTGACGGGGTCGTACGCTGCCCCACCCACCGCAGCCCGATGACCGACATCGGCCCGGCCGACTCGCGCATCCAGGTGAAGGTTCGTATCGACGGTGTGGTGCGGACCCGGTTCATGGTCCGTACCGGGATCCAGACGGTGGTGGGACGCTCCCCGGGGGAGCCGGGGGTCGCCCTGCCCAGGTTGACCGGGGCGGCACGGGAGTGGGTCAGTCGTCGTCACGTGCAGCTGACCTGGAACGGCTCGGTGCTGGTGGTCCGTGACGTCAGCGCCAACGGCACCCGCGTACGCCGTGAGGGTGTCTCGGGCAGGGGCCGGCGCATCGACCGGTGGCGGGACTGGAACCTGCGTAAAGGGGAGGTGATCGTGCTGTACGACGGCGTGGAGTTGCTGGTCAGCGGCCGTACCTTCGTCTTCGATGCCGATCCGGGCGTACCGGTGCAGCCGGCTGAGGTGGCATCCGAGGCGGATCTGTCGACGATGGTCCGTCGTCGTCCGGGCATCCGATGACAGGGCACGGGAGCCGGCTGCCGGAGCGGTACCGGATTCTGCGACGTCTCGGCGGTGGCGGGCAGGGGATCGTCTACGCCGCCCACGACGAGGTGCTGAATCGCGAGGTCGCGATAAAGGTGCTGGCGGCCGACTCGGATCCCGGCCACCTCGCCCGGTTCCAGCGCGAGGCGCAGGTCCTGGCGATGATCAAGCATCCGAACGTCGTGTCGATCTTCGATCTCGGTTGGCACGACGGCGGCGCGTTCGTGGTGATGGAACAACTGACCGGCCCGGACCTCGGCCGTATCCAGTACGACGCCGGCTGCCTGCCGGTGACCCGGGTCCTGCACTACACCGTACCGGTCGCCGACGCCCTGACCCGCCTGCACCAGCCGCCGACGCCGGTGGTGCACCGTGACATCAAGCCGCAGAACCTCGTCCTGGACGGTGACGGCACGGTGAAGGTCTGCGACTTCGGACTGGCGGCCCTGCCGGAGGCGTCACTGACCCGGTTGACCGAGCCGGGGGTGCCGATGGGCACCGCCGCCTACATGTCGCCGGAGCAGTGTCGCGGTGACGACCCTGGTACGGCCACCGACATCTACTCCTTCGGCGCCGTGCTCTACTCGTTGCTGGCCGGTGGGCCGCCGTTCGCCGGGCCGGGACCGTTCGCCGCGTACGCCAGGCGGATCATCCACGATGTGCCCGATTCGATCGTCGACTACTGTCCCGATGTCCCACCGGATCTGGCCGACCTGATCCACGGGATGCTGGCCAAGGAACCTGCGACCCGGCCCACCGCCGGGGAGGTCCATGACGCCCTGCGGGCGCTCGCGGTGTCGACCGCCGATCCGCGGCACGACCTGGTCCGGGAACGGGAGAACCCCACCGGCGTACGGCTGCCCGTCGACCAGCCCGATCCCGCGTACGATCCGGCCGCCGGTGAGCTGTTGCTCAGCCAGGGGCGGTACGCCGAAGCGAACCGGTTCTTCACCGCTCTGGCACATCGCCTGCGGGCCGATGGCCTCGACGCGGACCCGAGACGGTTCGCCGCCGAGCTTGGCCGGGTCCGCAGCCGGTACGGCCTCGGTGACGAGGAGGTCGCCGCCCTGCGACTGATCCGGCTGGTGGCGGGGGCCGAGGCGGCGTTGGGGCCGGATCATCCCCAGGTACGGGAGATCCGGGCCTATCTGGACCTCAAGAGCCGTCCGGGTTGGGCCACACCGTCGCCGTCGCGGTGAGCCCATAGGTGAAGCTGTTGGAGTGGGTCTTGATGACCAGCACCGCTGTGCGCTTCTTGTCGGTGATGAGGCAGACGACATCCCGGACGGCGACGCCTGCCTGGTGCGCGCCCTGAGTGGAGACCAGTTCGGCGCACTGGGCAGGGGTGGGGATGCCGGCACCGGTCCATTTGAAGAGCGTCGGCCCGGCATGGCTGTAGAGCGTCCCGTCACGTTCCCCAACCAGCCCGAGATGGACGTCGTTTTCGGTCCTGCTGGTGGGCTTGACGACCGGTGGCACCAGGTCGAGGTCGATCCCGTCATCGGTGATCCGGACGACCCCGGTCCATTGCGGTGCCGGGGCCGAGGCCGGGGTAGTACCAGTCGGGGTGGTGGTTGGCGTTGGCGGGGCGGTCGACGTGGCAACCGGGGGCTGGCTGGTGTCCGTACCCGGCCCTGGTGTGGTCGCCCCGCCGAGGGACTGTCCGGACCGGTCCGGGTCCCTGCGGTCGGCCCAGTTCACGGCGAGGGCCGCCCCACCGACCATTCCCAACGCCACCAGCGCCGCAGCCAGCGGGATCAGCCAGGCCCGCCGTCGTCTGGCCGGACCCGGACCGGGATTCGCTGGGTTGGCTGCGCCGGGACGATCGACGCGAGGGGGTGCGGGTGGCAGGGTCGACAACGCCGCGGTCTGCGCCTGGATCATCGCGGTGACCGGTGGCGGCAACCAGCCCGGGCCGAGCCGTGGGACACCGCCCCACGCGGCGACGATCTGCGCGGTGCTCGGCCGGTCGGCCGGATTCCTGACCAGACACGCTTCGATCAGCGGGCGCAGTTCCGGTGGGCAGCCGGTCAGGTCCGCCTTGGCGTCCGCCACGCGGCGCAGCACGCTGAGATAGTTGCCGTCGCCGAAGGCGGACCGACCGGTGGCGGCGAAGTAGGCGACCGCACCCAGGGAGAACACGTCGGCCGCCGGGGTGACCCGTTCGCCGTTGGCCTGTTCCGGTGCCATGAAGGCGGGGGTGCCGACCGGGGTGTGGCTGATGGTGACGTGCGTGGTGTCGACGGCCCGGGCGATGCCGAAGTCGATGACCCGTGGTCCGTCGGCGGCCAGCATGACGTTGCGCGGAGTCAGGTCCCGGTGCACCACGTCTGCCGCGTGGATCGCCTGTAACGACAGCGCGACGGCGGTGACCAGGGGACGGACCGAGGCGACCGGCAGTGGCCCGTGGGTACGTACGGTGTCGAGCAGGGTCGGACCGGGTACGTACGTGCTGGCCAGCCAGGGCGTCGGGGCGTCCGGGCCGGCGTCGAGCAACTGTGCGGTGTAGACACCGTTGACCCGTTGCGCCGCCCTGACCTCCCGGGCGAAGCGTTCCCGGAAGTCGCGGTCGTTGGCGTACTCCTGGCGAATGATTTTGAGGGCCACGGGCCGACCACCGGGGGTGAACGAGAGGTACACCTGTCCCATGCCGCCGGCACCCAGTCGGGCCCGCAGTTGGTAGCCGCTGATTTCGGCCGGGTCGTCACTGGCCATGGGTGTGAACATCGGCTTCCCTCGAGTCGTGCCGTTGGTCGGCATCCGTGCGGGGTCGGGTGGAGTGCAGGGTCGGGTGGAGTGCGGCGGATGGTGCGTCGTCGATATCTCGTCCGGGGCAGGCATCCGGATTCATCTTAGAGATCGTCCACTTGGTCGGTTTGCCCGCCGGCTCGTCGGTCGGTGCCGAGCTGTGATGATCAGGAATGCCGCCGGATGGCGCGCCAGTCGGATGAACACTGTGGAAGCCGTGATACATCTGTTTCGCCAATTGGCAATTCTGCTGCCCGGGTCGGTTGTCGAAGTCGTACGTGAATGAAACTAGATCACTGGCTGATGAGCAGCTCAGGGTCGGTGTTGTCCGTCGCGATCATTTTCGTCGGCGCATCGGAATGCGGAGTTGCCGGCAACGTCGAACGCACTGGTCGCAAAATTTCACAAATCCATAACCGTGAATGTCCTTGTAGGATCTTCCCAACCGTTCAGGATCACCTTCCCCGGGTCTGGGGCCCGATGGAAGCTGATCCAAAGTGAGGGAGGGCTGGAAGTTGACACTTCCACACACGTACCGGCGCAGACTGGCTGCCGTGGGCGTAGCCGTCGCCACGACCGTGGCCACCGTCATGGTGGGCGGTCCCGCTGCGGCGGCACCCGCCACCGGCGAGATCATGTACGCCGACAGCGCCACCGCGATCGCGGACAGCTACATCGTGGTGCTCAAGGACAGCGCGGTCGGCGGCCGGGCCGGCACCCAGCAGGCCGCGGTGGCCAGCACGGCCAGGTCACTGGCTGATCGCTATGACGGCAAGGTCGGCCACGTCTACGGCGACGCGTTGAACGGCTTCGAGGCGCAGATGTCGGAGAAGGCCGCCAAGCGGTTGGCCGCCGACCCGGCTGTGGCCTACGTCGAGCAGAACCAGACCGTCACGGTGGCGGCCACGCAGACCAACCCGCCGTGGGGCCTGGACCGGATCGACCAGCCGAACCTGCCGCTGAGCAACACCTACACCTACAACAGCATGGGTACCGGGGTGACGGCGTACATCATCGACACCGGTATCCGGATCGCGCACACCGACTTCGGCGGCCGGGCCGTCTACGGCTACGACGCCACCGACGGCTCCCTGCCGGCGGACGACTGCAACGGTCACGGCACCCACGTCGCCGGCACCGTCGGTGGTCGGACGTACGGTGTGGCCAAGAACGTCCGCCTCGTCGCCGTACGGGTCTTCGGCTGCGGCAGCAGCGGCTCGCTCTCCGTCATCATCGCCGGCGTCAACTGGGTGACCGGCAACCACGCCGCCGGCCAGCCGGCGGTGGCGAACATGAGCCTCGGTGGCAGCCTGAACACCTCGCTCAACACCGCCGTCTCGAACTCGATCCTCGACGGTGTCAGCTACGTGGTGGCGGCCGGTAACAGCAACGCCAACGCCTGCAACTACTCGCCGGCCTCGGTCTCGACTGCGTTGACCGTGGGTGCGACGGACAGCACCGACACGCGGGCCTCCTTCTCCAACTACGGCCAGTGCCTGGACCTCTTCGCCCCCGGCGTGAGTGTCCTCTCGGCCTGGTACACCAGCAACACCGCGACCAACACCATCAGCGGCACCTCGATGGCCGCCCCGCACGTGGCCGGTGTCGCCGCCCGGGTGCTCCAGAACAACCCGGGCTGGACCCCGGCCCAGGTGCACAGCTACGTGGTCAGCACCGCCACCCCCGGCGTGGTGATCAACCCGGGTCCCGGTTCGCCGAACCGCCTGCTCTACATGTCTCCCACTGCCTGAGTCGACCCGACAGCCCGGCCCCGAGGCGGATCCCGCCCGGGGCCGGGCCTGCCTGAACGGAAGGGACGAGTCATGATCACATCAGGATTCCATGGTCGTCTCCGGCTGGCCGTCAGTCTCGTCGCCGCCCTGGCCGCCGTACTCGCCCCCGGCCAGGCCGATCCGGCCCCGGCGACGAGCGGAACCAGCGGCGAGATCCTGCGAGCCGGCGGGGCCACCGCCGTACCCGACAGCTACATCGTGGTGCTGCGCGATTCGGCGGTACGGCCAGCAGCCGGCGCGTCCGCGACCTCGGCCACGGTCGCCACCGTGGCGGACCGGCTCAGCACCGGCTACGGCGGGACCGTCGCCCGCGTCTACCACGCCGCCCTCACCGGATTCGAGGTACGGATGCCGGAGGCGGCGGCCCGTCGACTGGCCGCCGACCCGGCGGTGGCGTACGTCGAACAGAACCACGTCGTCACCCTGCCCGGGAAGACCACGGCCGGCGGAGCCCTGTCCGGGGTGCAGCCCAACCCACCGTCCTGGGGGCTGGACCGGATCGACCAGCGCTTCCTGCCGTTGGACCAGCAGTACGTCTACCCGAACACCGGGCAGGGCGTACGCACCTACGTCATCGACACCGGTATCCGGCGGGCGCACGTCGACTTCGGCGGCTCAGTCACCTACGGCTTCGACGCGACCGACGGGAGCCTGCCGGCGGACGACTGCAACGGGCACGGTACCCACCTCGCCGGCACCGTCGGCGGCCAGTTGCACGGGGTGGCCAAGGACGTGCAACTGATCGCGGTCCGGGTGCTCGACTGCCTCGGTACGGGCACCTACGGGCAGGTGATCGCCGGAGTCGACTGGACCACCAGCAACGCGGTCCAACCGGCGGTGGCGCTCATGGGCATCGGCGGCCCTGCCAACACCGCACTGGACAACGCGGTGCGCAACTCGATCAACTCCGGGATCATCTACGTCGTGCCGGCGGGCAGCTCCAACAGCAACGCCTGCAACTACTCGCCGGCCCGGGTCACGCAGGCGATCACCGTCGCCGGCACCACACCCACCGACGAACGGATGGGGCCGATGAACTACGGCAGTTGCCTGGACCTCTTCGCGCCCGGTCAGGGCATCACCTCGACCTGGCACACCAGCAACACGGCCACCAACACCCTCAGCGGCACCTCGATGGCGGCGGCCCACGTCGCGGGCTGTGTCGCGCTGGTCTACTCGGCCCATCCGGACTGGCCGCCCGGCATGGTGATGAACCACGTGCTCGTCAACGCGACGACCGGAATCGTCGGCAACCCGGGAACGGGCTCACCAAACCGGCTGCTCTACTGCGGGGAATGACCCGGACTGCGGGGAATGACCCGACCCGCCGGTCAGGAGGGTCGACGTACCGAGGGTGTCCAGTCGGGCCGACCGGACACCCTCACCTGTCACCCGAGCCAGTCGGGCAGCGGCTCCCGGGCCGCCAACCAGTCCCGGGGTACGCCCCGCACCCCGGCACGCTCACCGATCCCGGTGTACGCAGCGACGATTCCACCGACGATCGCCGAGGTGGTGTCGATGTCCCCGCCGACGCGTACGCACGAGGTCACCGCCGCCGGATAGTCGTCAAGGTGGGTCGCGGCGACCCACAGACAGAACGGGACGGTGTCCTGGGCGGTCACCTGTGAGCCGTTGCCCAGCTTGTACGCAGCCTCTTCGACGTCGCGGCCGAGCAGCTCACGCGCTCGCCGTATGCCCCGGCCGACCTGTCCCTTGTCGAGCTGGTCGCCCACGACAGCCAGGAATTCCACAGCGGACGGTCGGACGTCGCCCCAGCGGGCCGCCCCGGCCAGCGCGGCACCCACGGCCACCGCGACCGCACCGGTGATGCCCTCCGGGTGGGCGTGGGTCACCTCCGCCGAGCGTGCCGCCTGCTCGGCCGCCGTCTCCAATTCGTCGGCGAAGTACGCCCCGAGCGGCGCGACCCGCATCGCCGCCCCGTTGCCGCAGGAGCCCTGCCCGCCGAACAGCTCACCGGCGGCCGTACGCCAGTGCGCGCCGTCCCGGATCCGGTGCAGCAGCACCACCGCGCCCGGACCGTAACCACGGTAGGGCTCACACCGCTGCGCGAACGCCTCGGCCAGCAGGTCCTGGTCGATCGTGCCGAATTCGCGCAGTATTGCCGCGACAGAACAGGCCATCTCGGTGTCGTCGGTCCAGTCCCAGAGCCCGCCCGGAACCCTGCCTTCGACGAGGTCGGCACTGTGGTGACCGGGGACGAAGTACTGTGCCCCCAGCGCGTCACCGACCGACAACCCGACCAGCGCGTCGTGGCACAGTTCCCGCCGGTCCTCGTCGTGCATTCCGCAATCCTGCCATGTCCACCGGCCGGGGCGGGCCGCCCGTTAAGCCATCGGTCTGGTTGGCCGGCGGGGTCCCGGCTGACCAGACCGCTCTTTACGCCATCGGTCTGGTTGGCCGGTGGGGTCCCGGCTGACCAGACCGCTCTTTACGCCATCGGTCTGGTTGGCCGGTGGGGTCCCGGCTGACCGGACCGCCCGTTAAGCCAACCGTGAACGGGCTTGGGTGTCCCGGAACATCGGTGCTTGAGTGGCCCGATGGAGATTCTGGTACTGGGTGGTACGGCGTGGCTCGGGCGGGAGGTGGCCCGACAGGCGGTGGGCCGGGGCCACTCGGTGACCTGTCTGGCCCGGGGCGAGAGCGGCGACGTGGCCGACGGGGCGGTGCTGGTCACCGCCGACCGGAGCACACCCACGGCGTACGAAAAGTTGGTCGACCGTGACTGGGACGCGGTGATCGAGGTGTCCTGGCAGCCGGGGTTCGTCCGGGGTGCCCTGGCGGCGCTGGGTGACCGGGCCCGACACTGGTCGTACGTCTCCTCGGGCAACGTCTACGCCTCACAGGCCACCCCGGGTGCGGACGAGTCCGCCGAGACGCTACCGCCGACCGACCTGGACGTGGTCGACCGCGAGTTGTACGGCGAGGCGAAGTCCGCCTGCGAGCAGGCGTCGCGGGCCGCAGTCGGGGACCGGTTGCTGGTGGCCCGCGCCGGGCTCATCGGCGGTCCGGGAGACGCCAGCGACCGTGCCGGCTACTGGGTGGCCCGGGCCGCCCGCGATCCGGGTACGCCGATGCTGGTCCCGGCCACGCCCGACCTGCCGACGCAGGTCGTCGACGTACGCGACCTCGCTGCCTGGTTGCTCGACTCGGCGGCGGCGGGAACCGTCGGGACGTACAACGCGGTCGGGCCGGTCGGCACCTTCGCGGAGTGGATCGAGTTGTCCCGTTCACTCGGCGGGCACACCGGACCGGTGGTCCCGGCCGACTCGGACTGGCTGCTGAAGCAGGGCGTGGCGGAATACATGGGGCCGGAGTCGCTGCCGATGTGGCTGGTCGAGCCGGGCTGGGAGGGCTGGTCGGCCCGCAGTGGCGCGGCGGCCGTCGCGGCCGGTCTGCGTCACCGGCCCCGTGCGGAACTGCTGGCCGACACCCTGGCCTGGGAGCGTGAGCTGGGGCTGGACCGGGTACGCCGGGCCGGGCTCAGCGCGGCCCGTGAGCAGGAGTTGCTGGACCTGCTCAGCTGAGGCGATCAGGGGTTTCTGGCCGCTCCGTGGGGATATGCCGACACGGTGCGATCCACCCAGAGCGATACGGCGACGTGTTCGCAGCCCGACCGGCCAGGATCACTTCGTTCTGATGTTCGTCCTGCTGCTGGCCAGTTTTGTTCTTTCGGCGTTCCTGCCCGGCCGGCAGATCCAGGTCCTTCCCCTCTGTCTCTACCTGGCTGCGCTGCTGTTGGTGATGCGGGCGGCGAAGCCACGGTCCCGGGCGTCGAAGTGGTGGAGATGGGCTCTGGTCACCGGGTCGGTGTCTGCTGCGGCAGTCGCTTCGACCAGTGGTGTCCGGGCCGTGCACGGCGTCGTCGCGCTGTGGCTGGCTGTCATCCTTTTCTACACCATTGTGGTGCTGCTACGACGGGTGCTGGTCGGGCACCGGGTCGTCACCCTACAGACGATCTTCGGTGCCCTCAGCGCGTATCTGCTGATCGGGTCCTTCTTCGCGGCGGTGCTCTCCGCTGTCTCGCTGTTGCAGAGCCAGCCGCTGTTCGCGTTGGGGCAGCCGGCCACCGTCAGCAGCATCCAGTACTTCAGTTTCAGCACCCTCGCCACGGTTGGCTACGGTGACTACACGGCCGCCGGGGAGCCGGCCCGAACCCTTGCCGTGCTCGAAGCCCTGGGTGGGCAGATCTTCCTGGTGACCCTGGTCGCCCGCCTGGTGACGATCTTCGGAACACCACGTCGGCAGGTAGCTGGCGATACCTCGGCGTCCGCTGACTGACGAGTTGTCCTAACTGTCCTCGGTGGCGGCCCCGGACAGAAACGCCTCGATGGCGACCAGGTCGTCGGGCTGCAACCCCCGTCGGGGTGACGGTGCGATGAGCAGGGCCCGGCCGTCCTGAACCAGTTCGTCGCGGTCCGGCCCGTCGGGTGGGACCGCCTCGTCGTCGGTCCAGACCAGTCGGCGGCCGGAGGCCAGGACCTTGCGGGCTGCGGCCAGTTTCAGCGGCCACCCGTACGAGCCCTTCGGTACCGGGTTTTCCGCCAGCGCCCGGTCCAGTGGAGGGAACCGCCACAGCCGTTCCAACTGGTCCGCATCCGGGCACCACGTGGTGCACCAGCGCACCTCGACGGATTTCGCGACGTGCAGGGCGCGGATCCGGTCGACGAGGGTCGGTGCCCAGCGAAGGGGGTATTGGCAGTGGTCGGTGGGGGACCAGACGTCGGCCCGGTGGGGAGCGGCGCTCCATCCGGGCCGGGCCGCGTTGATCACACCGTCCACATCGAGCAGCCACACCGGGGGTTGGGACATCGTGACTCCTTCGAACGACCGGCCGGACCCGAAGAACGGGCGTGCCGAGGGGCCGATTCGGCTTCCCCCGCGTGGCCAGCGTCGATGCTAGTGGCGCTCGGCAAGCCGGTCAGGCGGTCCGTGTGGACCTCCACTCGTCGGCCAGCAGCGACCAGATTTCGAGGTCGATACGGACGCCGTTGAGTGGGAACACCTCACGTAGGACGCCGTCCCGGGTCATGCCGAGCCGCTTGGCGACGGCGATGCTACGGGCATTGGTGGCGTCCACCCGCCATTCCACCCGGGCCATTCCCCGTACCTCGACCGCCCAGGCGATCATCCGCCGGGCGGCGCGGGTGACGAGTCCCTGCCCCTCGGCCTCGGGGGAAAGCCAGACGCCCACCTCGCAGACGCCGCTGGCCGTGTCGAAGACCCGGAACAGCGTGCCGCCGACGAGGGTGCCGTCGAGCCAGATGGCGTTGATCCGGCCTTCGTCGGCCGCCTGCCGGTCGGCGTAGCGCTGGAGGAACTGCCGTGCCGTCTCCGTGTCGGTGACGATCTGCGCCCACGGCAGCCAGGGGGCGAGGTGGGCGCGGTTGCGCTCGACGTACGCAGCGAACTCGGTCGCCTGCCACGGTTCGAGCGGACGAAGCTCGGCGTTGTCGGTGAGTGGGTACGCGAACACTGGATCCCCTTCGGTCCACATGCCAAACGTTTGTTACGTACTATACGACCGCCCGACCCACCGCCCGACGCGGCCGGTGCCCGGCGGTGGGCCTACGGCTTCCCGGCGCGGGCGCGCAGCGCGTCGGCGGTCTGCGCGTCGGCCGGATAGAACGACTCGATCGACAGCTCGGCGAGGGTGATGTCCAGCGGGGTGCCGAAGGTGGCGACGGTGCTGAAGAAGGTGAGCACGGCGTCGCCGTACTGGAAGCGCAGCGGCACGACGATCTCCCCGGGGCCCGGCAGGTCCACCTCGGGTTCGGGCTGGTCGCAGGGGTAGTCGGCCAGTTCAGCGGCGAGCGCGACCAACTCGGCGTCACCGCTGATCTCCACCTGCCGGCGCAGTCGGCTGAGCAGGTGGGCCCGCCACTCGCCGAGGTTGACGATGTGCGGCGCCATGCCCTCGGGATGCAGGCTGGCCCGGAGCACGTTGACCGGCGGCTTCAGCAGGTGCGGAGCGACCGTGTCGGTGAACAGGGCCAGGCTGGCGTTGGCGTCCAGCAGGTGCCACCGGCGGTCGACCACCACCGCCGGGTACGGCTCGTGCCCGGTCAGCACCTGACGGACGGCGTCGCGTACCGCCGACATCTGTGGGGCGTCGAGCGAGTTCTCCGAGTACGCCGGGGCGTACCCGGCCGCCAGCAGCAGTCGGTTGCGTTCCCGCAGCGGCAGGTCGAGCTGCTCGGCGAGTTGGAGCACCATGTTGCGGCTCGGCGTCGACCGGCCGGTCTCGACGAAGCTGAGGTGCCGGGTGGAAACCTCGGCCTGGATGGAGAGTTCGAGTTGACTGACCCGTCGACGTTCCCGCCACTGACGCAGCAACTCGCCGAAGGGTCGGGGTGGATGGGCGACTGCGCTGGTCATGACGTCCTCACCCGGACGATCCTACGTGTTGCCGTGGGCCGGGCCGCCGGGCCGCCGAGCCGCTGATCGCGACGATTCCCGGCACGGACCGGACCGGGTTACCTCCGAGGTAATCGACAGTGCCGCGGAACCGGGAAATGATTCCTTCAGCGCCGACGAGCGAGCCGGAAAGGCTACTTCGTGAGGGCGTCGATTCGTTATGTGGATTACCGAGGAAGGGCAGAGAAATGGCTGAGTTCAACGAGTTGGTCGACCGTTACCTCGCTGTCTGGAACGAAGGGGACGATCAGGCTCGGGCCGCAGCGGTCGCGGCACTGTGGACCGAGGACGCCACCTACACCGACCCGATGGCCGAGGTCACCGGCCATGCCGGGATCGCTGCGGTCATCGGTGGTGTGCAGGGCATGTTCCCCGGGTACGTCTTCCGGGTGCACGGCAGGGTCGACGGCCACCACGACGTCGTACGGTTCGGGTGGGAACTGGTACCCGCCACCGGCGGCGAGTCGCTGGTGATCGGATTCGACGTCGCGGTGCTGGCGGAGGACGGTCGGATCCGGGCCGTACACGGTTTTCTCGACAAGGTGCCGGCCGCCGTCTGAGCGCCTGTCGCCACGGCTGAATATCTGATTAGTCGCCGGCGCGGAATCGTCGGACGAGCGCTGAATACGATGCTGCGGCGGCGTACCTCGAATATGGTGGTCACACACGATATTCGAGGTACGCCGCCGCGTGATCGGGTCAGCCGGGTGGACGCGGAACTCTCGGTAGCCAGCCGAGGAACCGCTGGAAGAGCACCCCTGGATCGGGACCCTCGTAGGGGTGGATCTGATGCAGGTCGGTGGCCGCCTGTACGTAGAGCGTGGCGAGGTGGAAGCTGAGCCCGATCCGGTCGTCGGCGTACTCGCGCAGCAGTTCCAGCCGGCCGTCACCGCAGGGCCAGGGGGCGGCGCAGACCCGGCAGAGCCAGAACGGCTGAATTGCCCGGTGTGGTGCCCGGGTCATGCCGAGGGTGCGGGGCCGTCCGCTTCGGCTTCGGCTTCCACTTCCGGTTCGGATTCCGGTTCCGGTTCCGGTGTGGCGGGCCCGTTCGCCGGTACGCCGGACGACTCGCCGCCGGCCACAGAAGTGGAGGTGGGGTGCCGTACGGGGTGGGGGATCTGCTCGTAGTCGCCGCTGAACATGGCCGGGTCCTCTCTGCCGTGTCGGATGGGTGGGAGGGGCCGCCGTCGGTTTGGGGAGACCTGCTGGGACGGCGGCCCCGGATCGGGTGCGTCCCTTGTCGTGGTCTTGCCGAACCACCGCAACCCGATGGTCACAGTCTGCTGACCCGGGGACTACTGTCGGAAGGGATCAGCAGCTCGCGCGGCGGATCGGTGGGGGATCGCCGGACCCGTCGGGCGTGAGCGTCACGACCAGCACGGACACTGTGGAGGAAGTGTGGCGACTGATGGCGAGTCCACGGCAGACCTCATCCGCGCCCAGTTGCGCCGGATGCGTAACGCGGCCGGGCTGAGTCAGGAGGAGTTCGGTCGGCGGGCGCACTTCTCCCCGTCGATGGTGTCGGCGGTGGAGTTGGGGCAGCGACCGCTGGACGATTCCTATCTGGCCCGCGCGGACGAGGTGCTTGATACGGGTGGCCTCTTCGTCAGGCTGTTGAAGCTGGCCAAGCGGGACGGGGAGCCGTTGTGGTTCCGGCCGTGGTTGGACGCCGAACGCCGGGCCAGCCAACTGCGCTGTTTCGAGCCGAATCTGATTCCCGGGCTGCTCCAGACGGCTAACTACGCCCGGACCCTGTTCCGGGGGGACACCAGCCTGACCGACGACCAGGTCGAGGAGTTGGTGGCGGCCCGGCTGGCGCGGCAGGCCATCCTGGACCGAAGCGATCCGCCGCAGTTCGTCGCGGTGATCGACGAGTCGGCACTGAACCGGTTCGCCGAGGGCTGCGCCGAGGTGATGGCCGAGCAGTTGGTGCACCTGCTGGCCTGCGCCGAGCGGCCGAACATCAGCGTGCACGTCATCCCCCGCACGGTCGGCCTGCACATCGGGCTGACCGGTCCGTTCGTCCTGGCCAGGTCGGCGGACGGCGGCTGGGTCGGCTTCATGGACAACCAGCTCGAAGGGGTCGCCAAGGACCGGGTCGAGGATGTGGCCACGCTTCTGGCGAGGTGGGAGAGTGTGCGTAACGACGCGCTGCCCCGACGGCAGTCGATCGAGCTGATCAAGGAGTTGGTGAGGCCATGGATCTGAGCGGTGCCCGGTGGCGCAAGTCCACCCGCAGCGGCGCGAACGGCGGCAACTGCGTCGAGGTGGCCGACAACCTGCCCGGTGTGGTGCTGGTGCGGGACACCAAGGACCGTGACGGCGGCACCTTGGCCTTCGCTCCGGCCGTGTGGCGGGCGTTCGTGTCGTACGCCGCGCCGCGCGACTGACGTCCACCTGGCCGTAGCCACCCCCGTCGGCGGTGCCGGCGGGGGTGGTGCCGGTCGTCGACCCGTACGGACCCTCCGGTCGACAGTACCCAACGCTCGTTACGTACTATGGGCGTGGTTACGACAGGTGAGGTGAACCGGGATGCCCGCACGGGGAGATCATGACGCCCGACGTGCCGATGTCTCCGCGGCCGTCTGGCGGGTGCTGGCCGCCCGGGGTTTCGGTGGGCTGACGCTACGGGCGGTCGCCGCCGAGATGGACGCCACGACCGGCCTGCTCACCCACTACTTTCCCAACAAGCAGACCCTGGTACGGCACGCGCTCAAGGTCGCCGAGGAACACAGCGAGACCAGGGCCCGGTGGGCTGCCGAAGAACCGGGTCTGGCGGCACTGCGGGCCGCCCTGCTCGACGTACTGCCGCTGACCCCGGAGGCGGTGGCGATGAGCCGGGTCTGGGTGAGCTTCTGGGACGCGGCGCTCGGCGACGCCGACCTCGGGGCCAGCCAGACCGGACGGTACGAACGCTGGCGGGGACGGCTGCGGGGCCACGTCGAGGCGGCCCAGGACCGGGGTGAGCTGCCCGCCGACGTCGACCCGGAGGAGTTGGCCACGACAGCCGCCGCGTTCGCGCACGGGCTGGTCGTACAGGTGCTGTTCGACCAGGACCGCTTTCCGTCGGCGCGGCAGGTCAGGCTGCTGGACGACTTCCTGACCGGGCTGCGGACCGGCCGCTCGGCGTAGGGGCCGCAGCGGCGGACGGCGTCAGGGCCGGCTGCTGGGTGGCGGGCGCGCTGAACCGGTCGACGACCACCAGCGACGTTCCCGGACGGATCTCGGTCAGCAACTCCCGCTGCCCCTTCTTCGTCAGCCGGATGCAGCCGTCGGTGGTGTTCCTGCCCAGCTCCCGGTCGTGGTACCACGTGTGCACCCCGATGTGTGCGCCCTTCAGCGCGGGCGGGATCGCCCCGGGGTCGTCCGGCACCGCCCCGAGGGCGAACACGTCGGTGTCGGCGTACACCTCGCCGGCCAGGGTGGA
The DNA here is from genome assembly GCF_042679305.1 of Micromonospora sonneratiae. Lineage (NCBI taxonomy): Bacteria > Bacillati > Actinomycetota > Actinomycetes > Micromonosporales > Micromonosporaceae > Micromonospora > Micromonospora sonneratiae. The sequence continues at coordinate 131,639 of NZ_JBHTMP010000003.1, forward strand.
CCGGCCGAGCACGAAGGTACGCCCCAGCGGGGTCGGCGTCTGCCGCACGCCGAGGCTGACCCGCCAGGAGCGTACGAGCCCGCCGTCGCGGAGCCAGAACAGCTGATGTGTCCGGCGGGCCACGACGAGCTGGTCCCGCAGCGGCACGGTCGTCCAGCCACCGGGCGGCACCCAGGCCACGCTCCGGTTGACCGAGGGCAGCAGCACCGCTGCCCAGCCGGCGCGGCGCTCGATGACGGGCATCGTCAGTTCGACCCCCCGGATGGTCGGGGCCAGCCATGCCAGCGGCCGACCACCCGGTGCGTCGTACGCCCCGACCGGGACGGTCGGATGGAGGGCTTCGCGTAGTGGCGTGGTCGACAGTGGTGCCGGATCGCTCGGGAACCCGGCGGGCGGCGGTGGCCAGTAGTCCACGGTGGGCAGGTTGGCCGGTGGCGGCGTCGCGACCAGAGGTGCTTCGGGCGGTGGCCCGCTCCGCCCCGCGTCGTCGGCGCCCGGGACCGGCATCGCCATCCGCTGCTCGGTCGGGGGGTTCCGCAGGTCGGGGACGATTACGAAGGTCAGTGCGGCCGTACTGCCGACCAGCAGGACCATGCCGATGCTGAAGAGCAGCCAGGGTCGGACAAAAGCCACATTCCAACTGTACGGCAGTGCGCCGCCCCCGGGCTGGCGCTAAGGAAACTCTCAGTTACATGATCGGTTGCATTGCGGCGAAGGAAGATCCTCATTGCGCTACGCAGTGCAACCGTTGCGGAGGAAATTGTTCTGGGGCTGGCGGGGGCGGATGTGGTGGTCGGTAACGCGCCGGAGGTAGGGGTTCGTGGATGCCGTCGACCGATGATCCCGCAGCGGAAGCTGAGGATCGTTCAGGTCCCGGAGAGGTCGGGATGCTTGCTGCAGATCTCTCTCAGGAGGTCCACCAGCGGGCGGATGTGTTTCGGGCGAGGGTTGACCGTGGTGGCGTAGACCCCTAGCTTCAGTTGCTCCCCGTCATGGTGGAGTGGTATCCGCCGGGAATGGTCGGTCCCGGATCCACCGAATCGATATCCCGGTTTGTAGAGTAGGGCGACGTCCGAGGCGGCGACGACGACACGTCTCGATTTCGCGCCGAACTGCCGATGGTCGTCGGACGTACGTTGAACGCTCATCGTTATCTCGTACGTCTCGGCCGCTATTCGCTGTTCCTTCGGTGGTGCGTCGATTTTCTTCTCCGCTATCCGGCGCTCAAGCAATTTGCGGGAACGCGCGGTCTCCGGTGCCAGTAGCGCGCGGTGGTTGGTGACCAGTTCGGTGATGCTCATCTGGTTGGGCTCGTAGGAGCTCGGGACCATCACCTCCAGCCGGGCGGTGTAGAGCAGGTCAGACTGGAGATCCTCCTTGTCCGTGGTGCCCTTCCCGCCGATGGCGATCGCATGGTGGCCGAGGGTGAGTGGGAACAGTGCCTCGTCCTCGAATCCGTCGTCGCTGCGATCGCTGTGCCCGAGTTCCTCGACGGTTATCTGGTCCTCGTGGTTGGGGTCCTGTTCGCGTAGGTGGCATTCGAGGAGACTGGTTATGTAGACGTGATGGGGCAGGCAGACAATCTTGGGTAACGAGCGCTGGCTCGTCGGCATCCGCTCTTCTTCGTACGTGGCCACGATCTTGTTGGCGAATCTGAGGAAACGCTTCCCACGAACGGTCAGTTCGAGACTTCCCTTACGCCCCTCGGTGAATGCATCCTCGCCGATCCAACCGTCGATCTTCCGGAGGATGCTTTCGACGCCCTTGGTGCTGATGCTCTCGTTGTGCTCCGTCGCCAGGTGTTCGACGGCCTTCTTCTTGTTCTTGAACCTGGCGATCGTCGTGAAGACAACGCAGTCCCACTGGGAGGGGGCGCCGTCGCGAACTTTTCCCATCCGGTAACCCTATGGCTACGCCTTGTGCGTGGCGAAGGCTAACTTCCGACAGGAAGAAGTTTTTGTTCCAGAGGCGCGAAAATTAGCCTGCGCTCTGACTGTGTGTAACCGTAACTCAAGGTGAAAAATGATCGGGCCCGCTGTTGGCGCAGCGGGCCCGATCATCTCTGCAATCCCGCATCATCGAACGTCTTGAGGAGACCGATGCTGCTCCAGAAACGTACCGCCCCCGACGGGGCATGGAAAGTAGCCGTTCCGTTACTTCGCGACTCGGGTGGCGGGCGGTTGTACGTCTCGTTCGTCCGACCGACCTGGCACTCGGCCATCCTCTTCGGGGGTCTGGCCAGCATGACCAGGGAGGGTCTGACGATCGGCGGCATGGCGGACGACGTCGCGTTCTCGTGTCTCGCCTACGGGGCCGCGGCAGTCACCGCGCTGGCCGGTGGTCAGTTCGTCAGCTGGTACGCCGGCAGCGAGCGGACCTCCCGGATCCTCAGTGGCCTGCTGAGTCTCGCCGGATTCGGGCTGGCCGGCACCTTCGGCGGCTTCTCGGTGCTGCCACCGGCGGTGGCGTTCGCCTTCGTACTGGGGCTGACCGGGGCCGGGGAACTCGGCTACCGCCTCGGTCGGGTCGGGGTTCCGGAGCCGGTCGGGGTCGCAGACGAGCCGCAGCCCGCAGCGGGCGCGCTCGATGGGAAGGGACAGGTGGCGGGGCGTCCTCGGAAGGCCCCGGCGGTGCGGAGAAGGGGGCTGAAATGACGGCGATACCGGTTCTGTCCGAGGTAGTCATGGAGCGCAACGGCCGGGTGCTCGCGGCCTACCACGTCCACCGGGACGTACAGGGTGACCTGGTGCTTCTGGACCAGGAGAAACCACGGGTCGACACGACCGGACTGTGGAACACGGCGGTGACGCTCGTCGCCGCGTTGCTGGCACAGGGCTCCCGTCTTTCCCACGAGTGCCAGTCGGGAGGCGATCAGTAGGGCCGGGCGGACCAGGTACTGCGGAGGCCCCCGGTCGGCCGGTTCGCAGCTGTGCCAGACTCCGGCGCGACAGCCACCGAGTGTGGATGCCTACCCCCGACAGGAACCCCCGATGAATCTGCAACAGCTTCAGGCCCAGACGCAGCTGATCATTCGGCAGCGGATCCGGCTGATGGTCAACCAGTACGAGGTCCACTCGGCCCTGGGCGACGGGACCGAGGGAGAGCTGCTGGCGTTCGCGCAGCAGAAGCGGATGGCCTTCAAGGAGCAGGTCACCCTCTACACCGACGACACCAAGCAGGTGCCGGTGCTCGGCTTCAAGGCCCGTCAGGTGCTGGACCTCGGCGCGACCTACGACATCGTGGACGCCAACGGAACCGCGCTGGGGTTGTTCCGGAAGGACTTCAAGAAGTCGCTGCTGCGTTCCACCTGGCACGTCGAGCAGCCCGGGGTCGGGATGGCCACCGGCCAGGAGCGCAACGCGACGGTGGCCATCCTGCGCCGGTTCGTCGACTCGCTGTCCTGGCTGCCGTACCACTTCGACTTCACCATCGAGGGGCAGCTCGCCTTCTCGGTGGTGAAGAAGTGGGGCCTACGTGACAAGTACGTCGTCGACATCCACCACCCCGGCCTGGACCGTCGGGTGGTCATCGCCATGGCCGTCGGACTGGACGCGCTACAGAGCCGCTGACCAGCACCGCAGGCCCTGGCCGTAACAGCGGGGACGACCGGCGGGGTGCCAGTGGAAGGTCCCGCCGGCTTCCTTTCGAGCTGACGTCAGGAACGACTCACCGCCCGGCCGGTACGTCACTGGGACGTGATGTGTCACTGGGACGCGGCGCGGAGCCGGCTCAGGACGTACCCGAGGAAGGCGGCGACCTCGGCGGCGGGCACGGCGCGGCCGGCGGCCCGACCGGCGGCGTGGCTGGCGATGGCCGCGTCGATCAGCCCGGCGTGGGCCGGGGCGGCGGACCGGGCCCACCGGGCGGCGTCCGGCTTGGCATGCCACCGGCGCTGGGCCGCGAACCGTAACGCCCGGCACCCGTTGAGCACCGAATTGTCACCGTGCTCGGCGGTCGCCGCCAGATGCGCCTCGATCGACTCGACCACCACAGGCAGCAGCGCGTCGAACGGCACCGGTCGCAGCACGGTACGCGGATCCGGCCCGGTCAGCGCCGTGCCGCTCTGACAGGTAATCGACCGGTCGATGGCGTACCAGAAACCCGGTCCGTCGGACGGATCGAGGCTGACCTTCGACGGCAGCTCGCGGCCGGTGTTGAGGTCCAGCACGTAGCCGGCGTCGACCCTGCCGGCGCGGGCCGTACCGCTCGGATAGAGCACGAACTCCAGTCCGGTCGCCGGGCACGGCAGCCGGTCGTGGGCCAACCGGGACGCGATTTCGGTCAATGTCTCCGGTGGTGGTGTGCGATCGACCACGGCGATAAGGTCGATGTCACTTCGGCCCGGGGTGTAGCCGTCCAGGGCGAGCGAACCGGTCGGGTACACCCCGATCAGCTCCTCGCCCAGCATGGCCCGTAACCGGCGCACGACCGAGTCGACGTAGGCGGCCTCGGCCGGGGGCACGCGGATCGTCACCGGCCAACCCTAGGTCGCCGTGGTCGATCTTCCAACGCTGTGGTCGATCTTCCAACGCCATGGTTGGTCTTCGAACCGAGGAGGAGAGCGTGGGCCAGGAAGTGCGTGGGGTCATCGCCCGGACCAGGGGCGCACCGGTCGAACTCGCCACCATCGTGGTGCCCGACCCCGGGCCGGGGGAGGCGCTGGTCCGGATACAGGCCTGCGGGGTGTGCCACACCGACCTGCACTACCGCGAGGGTGGTATCAACGACAACTTCCCGTTCCTGCTCGGCCACGAGGCGGCCGGCATCGTCGAACAGGTCGGCGACGGGGTCACCGACGTCGAACCGGGCGACTTCGTGGTGCTCAACTGGCGGGCGGTCTGCGGCACCTGTCGGGCCTGCCGGCGCGGTCGCCCCTGGTACTGCTTCAACACCCACAACGCCGCCCGGAAGATGACCCTCACCGACGGTACGGTGCTGTCCCCAGCCCTCGGAATCGGCGCGTTCGTCGAGAAGACGCTGGTCCATGCCGGCCAGTGCACGAAGGTGGATCCCGCCGCCCGGCCGGCGGCAGTGGGCCTGCTCGGCTGCGGGGTGATGGCCGGCCTCGGCGCGGCGATGAACACCGGAGGGGTGGGCCGGGGCGACTCGGTGGCGGTCATCGGCTGCGGCGGAGTGGGCGACGGCGCGGTGGCCGGGGCGGTCCTCGCCGGCGCGACGACGATCATCGCGGTGGACACCGACCCCCGGAAACTGGAGTGGGCCAGGGGATTCGGTGCCACCCACACCGTCGACGCCCGGGAGAGCGACCCGGTCGAGGTGATCCGGGAGCTGACCGGGGGTCACGGTGCCGACGTGGTGATCGACGCGGTCGGTCGCCCGGAGACCTGGCGACAGGCGTTCTACGCCCGTGACCTGGCCGGCACGGTGGTGCTGGTCGGGGTGCCCACCCCGGAGATGACCATCGAGCTGCCGCTGCTGGACGTCTTCGGCCGGGGCGGCGCACTCAAGTCCAGCTGGTACGGCGACTGTCTGCCCAGCCGGGACTTTCCCCTGCTCACCGAGCTGTACCTACAGGGCCGGCTCGACCTGGACGCCTTCGTCTCCGAGGAGATCGCACTGGACCAGGTCGAGGCGGCGTTCAGCAGGATGCACCACGGCGACGTACTGCGTTCCGTGGTCGTCTTCTGATCGGCCTGCGCGGTCGTCTGCCCGGTCGGGGCGGTCCGACTGATCCGGGCACTCGCCTGTCGACGGTGCCGACCGTACGGTTCAGCAGGTCCGTTGCACGGTGACGACGTTCTTCAACGGGACATGGTTGGCCGGCAGGCTCGGCCGGCCGTTGTTCCAGTGGCCCGCCGACATCTCCGCCTCAAGCTGGCGGTGGTCGTCGGCGTACAGGTAAATCGCCTGGACCTGCCAGGTTCCCCGGTCCAGGTTACGTTGGTCCCGACCGAGTTGGACGCCGTTCAACATCCACGTGTCCTGGGTACGGATGGCCGCCCGATAGGCGGGAAAGTACGCCTTCGCGGGATTGCGTACGAAGAACCAGACCGCGCCAGGGTCGTCATGCGGAATGTAGCCGGGCATGGTGATCTGTACGATCACCCGACTGTTCACCTTCGTACCGTCGGCAGTGTCGCCGATGACGATTCCCACCGCGCCGGACGGGCATTCTCCGGCGGGGCCGGGTTGTGCCGGGGCGCCGGGCGGATTCCGCGTCGTCGTCCCCGGCGCCGGGCCACCGCCGGCGACCGGAGTCGTCTCGGTTGTCGGAAGAACCGTCGACGACGGGTCGGACGGTTGCCCCTCGGGTGTCGACGACAGCGGTGTCGCGCTCCCGGTCACCGCGGCCGGGGAGGGCCCTGCCGAGCCGGCCTCGTCGCGGGGCGGCCTCGGCCAGAAGTACTGCCCGACAGCGGCCACCAGGAGCAGTACGGCCAGCGAGAGCAGGCCCATCCGGGCGGCGATCGGCAACCGGCGTCCGGGGCCTGCCGGTCGTCGGGCCGCCGACGGGGTTCCGGTCCCGCTCGGGTTGCCGGCCTCCGGGGTGCCGGACGTCGGGGTGCCCGTCGCCGGTCCGTCCGGCGTCGGGTCTCCCCGACCCAGCGGCTTCCTGCGGTTGTTCAGCCAGATGTCATAAAGGGGAACCAGGGCCGTGACCAAACCGGCAATTGCGGTGATGAGGGCGGGGGCGTCATTCAACCGACTGCGCTCCGAGGGCTCAGACGATGGATTGACCCGAGGCTATAGTCCGCTGTCCAGCCCCGTCGATTGCCCGAATCGACCGGCGTCCTCAACCCGGCGGCAGTTCCCGGTCAGCCGTCCCGCCTTTCCGGCAGTGCCGGTGGGAATCGTTCAAGTCGATCCGAACGGGTCAGGCGGTGACGCCCAGTACCCGCTCCTCGGCCTCCTCGATGCGACGGTTCCATTCACCCTTGGACGTCTGCCAACCGTCCTCGTTGACGCCGCGTCGCCAGTAGCCGGAGATGGACAGCGCCTCCCGGGGCAGGCCCCGCTCGATCCGCAGCAGGTGGCGCAGTTCCTTGACGAAGTTGGCCTCGCCGTGCACGAATGCCTGCACCGCACCGGACGGGAAGTCCAGTCCACGGACCGCCTCGACCAGGGCCTCGCCGACGACGCGATCGCCCCGGTGCAGCCAGACGACCTCGGCTGCCCCCTCGGTGGGCAGCTTCTGCTCCTCGTCCGGACCGCTGACCTCGATGAAGACCCGGGCCGGTGCGCCGACCGGTAGCCGTTCCAACGCGACGGCGATGGCCGGTAGCGCGCTCTCGTCGCCCGCCAGCAGGTGCCAGTCGGCGTCCGGGTTCGGGGCGTACGCGCCGCCCGGCCCGCGCAGCATGACCCGGTCGCCCGGACGGGCCTGGGCCGCCCACGGCCCGGCCAGGCCCACGTCCCCGTGGTGGACGAAGTCGATGGTCAACTCCAGCGTCGTCGGATTCCAGGCCCGGACGGTGTACGTGCGGGTGGTGGGCCACTGCTCGCGGGGCAGGTCCCGGCGTACCGCCGCCAGGTCGAGCGGCACGGGGTACTCGACACCGGCCGGCGGGAAGATCAGCTTGACGTAGTGGTCGGTGAAGGCGCCAGCGCCGAAACCGGAGAGCCCTTCGCCGCCCAGCACCACGCGGATCATGTGGGGCGTCAGCCACTCGGTACGCTGAACAGTGGCATAGATGACCTGGGATTTGTTCCTGGCGTCCGTCACGAAGTAAGGCTAACCTAATCGAGCATCCGACCGGATCGGGGTGCGGCATCGTGCGGATACTGATGATTGGTGGATCTGGCCTGGTCGGGACGATGATCCTGCCCCACCTGGGTGGTGAGCACGAGATCCGGATCCTGGATCCCAAACCACCCGCGCCCGGCCCGTGGGATTACGCGCCCGGGGACGCGACCGACTTCGCCCGGGTGACCTCGGCCGCCAGCGGGATGGACGCGATGGTCTATCTGGCGATGGGACCGCTGGCTGGCTGGGGAGAGACGGCCAACGTCGCCGCGCACTTCGACGCCAACGTCAAGGGACTGCACCTGGCGCTCTGGGCAGCCGCTCAGGCCGGCGTACGGCACGCGGTGCTGGCCAGTTCGATGTCGGTCTACCCGAACCCGCCCGACGACGAGGCGTATCCCGATCCGGACACCCCGCCAACCGCCACCGACTTCTACGGGCTGACCAAACGCCTCGGAGAGCAGGTGGGGCAGGCCGCCGTCGCCGAGTACGGGATCAGCGTGGTGGCGCTGCGGCTCTGCCTGCCCACCCCGGACGAGCAGTGGCCACGCGACGGCGACCGGTGGAGTCGGACCATCGCCACCTCGGCCCGGGACACCGCCTCGGCCGTCGACGCCGCGCTGGCGTACCGGGGGCACGGGTTCACCGCCGTGACGATCAGTGGAGACGCGGCCGGACGGATGGCCGATATCGGGGCCGCCCGCCGGCTGCTCGGCTGGATCCCGCAGGACCCGACCAACCCGTGAGCTGGACGCGGGTGCGGACCTGATCGCGGTGATCCGGCCGACCGGCCACCCGGCTCGGTCAGGGTCAGGACAACCGGACCGGCATCAGGATCGAGAAGGTCCGCTCGTCGGTGGGGGGCCGGATCGCCAGCGGCCGGATCGGCCCGTCGAGTTCAAGCACCAGTTGCGCCTGACCTCCCGCATCGAGGGCGTCGAGTAGAAATTCCCGATTGACGCCAACATATCCGGCGACGCCGGTGCCCGGACCGCCCGGACCGCCCGGAGCGGCTGTCGGCTCCAGCCCGAACACGGCTTCCTCACCGACCACGGCCAGGGTGCCGGCATCGTCCACGGCCAGGAGCGCGACGTCGTACGGCACGCCGTCCTGCTCCCGTACGACGGTGGGTGCGACGCCCGGTGCCAACGCTTCGCGCAGCGCCGCCACGTCGACCGTGACCCGCCGGGCACCGTGCCCCCGAACCTGGTCGCCGAGCAGTCGCCGGTAGTCGGGAAAGTCGTAGTCCAGCGGCACAGCGGTCAGCCGCTGCGCCAACGTCTCGAAAATGATCGTGTCCGGAGCCACGGTGACGGTGACCGGCTCCTCGTCGACCAGCAGCGTACGTACCTGGTCGAACAGTGCCACCGGCACGAGCGCTCGCGCCGGATGGCCGGCGACCTGACCGGCCGCTGCTCCGGCGACGGCCAGCCGGTAGCGGTCGGTGGCGACCAGCCGCAGCCCGTCCGACTCGACCTCGATCAGGACACCGTTGAGCATGGGCAGGTCGGCCGCGTTGCTGACGGCGAACCGGACGGCGTCGTACGCGGCAGCCAACGCCGAGCCGGGCACCGTGAGTCGGGTGGCCGTGGCGCGGGGAAGCTCGACCTGGTCGAGCAGGGCGTGCACGCGGGAGAGTTCCCGACGGGCGTCGGCCAGACCATCCTCGAGACGACGCAGGTGGGCGTCGAGCAGACGGCGGACCGCAGGCGGATCGGCCCGGTGTCCCAGCACCTCGGTGATCTCGGCCAGCGGCATGCCGACCCGGCGCAGACCCGCCACCATCCGGGCCGGTCCGATCTGCTCCGTCGCGTACCACCGGTAGCCCGTCGACCGGTCCACCTCGGCCGGCATCAGCACCCCTGCCCCGTCGTAGAACCGCAGGGCGCTCACGCTCAGCCCGCTGGCCCGAGCCATCCCGCCGATGCTGAGCAGATCACCACCACTAGGGCTGGGCAGGTCACCACCGATCTTGACCAGGTCGCCGTCCACCCCGTGATGGTGCAGCCTCGACCAGGTAGAGAGTCAACCCGGATGCGGGGCAGGGAAGGCCACTTCCTGTCGCTTTCTGCCTGAAAAGGGCCCGTCCAGACAGCGAAGCGCTGGCCTAACCGGCTGATCCGTCCGGCTGGAAGACCGCCCGGACGCAGCCGTCGACCTTGTCCCTGAACATGGCGTAGCCCTCCGGGGCCCGGTCCAGTGGCAGGCGGTGGGTGGCCAGGTGTTCGGTTCGGAGTTCGCCACTGCGCATCCGGTCCAACAGCATCGGGATGTAGCGCTGGCCATGCTGTTGGGCGGCCCGTACGGTCAGCCCCTTGTTCATCACCGCGCCGAGCGGGAACTTGTCCACCAGCCCGGCGAACACCCCGAGGACGAACACGCTGCCCCCCTTACGGCAGGCGTGGATCGCCTCCCGTACCGCGATCGGCCGGTCGGTCTCGATCCGCAACTGCTGTTTGACCTGGTCGTACAGGAACCGTGGGCCGGGGCTGTGCGCCTCCATGCCGACCGCCTCGATGCACACGTCCGGGCCACGTCCGCCGGTACGCTCACGCAACTCGCCGCCGACGTCGGTGCGCTCGTAGTTGATGGTGTCCGCGCCGATGTGCCGTTCGGTCATCCGTAGCCGTTCGTCGAACCGGTCGATGCAGATCACCCGCTCCGCACCGAGCAGCATCGCGGCCCGCGCCGCCATCTGCCCGACCGCGCCGCAACCCCAGACCGCGACCACGTCGCCGGGGCGTACGTCGCCCAGGTCCGCGCCCATCCAGCCGGTCGGCGCGGCGTCCGAGGCGAACAGGGCCCGATCGTCGCTGACCTCGTCCGGCACCCGGAACGCTCCGGTGTCGGCGTACGGAACCCGGACGTATTCGGCGTGGCTGCCGGCGAAGCCGCCCATCGCGTGCGAGTAGCCGTAGCAGCCGCCGGGGGCGAACCCCCAGGCCTGCTCGGTGATCGCCGGGTTCGTGTTGCCGTTGTCGCAGCACGCGAAGAGCCCCTGCCGGCAGAACCAGCACCGGCCGCAGGAGATGAACGAACAGACCACCACCCGGTCACCCACCGAGTGTCGGCGTACGTCCGGACCGACCTCGACGACTTCGCCCAGGAACTCGTGGCCGAGTACGTCGCCGGCCTGCATGAACGGGATGTAACCGGCGAGCAGGTGCAGGTCGGAGCCGCAGGTCGAGGTCTGTCGTACCTTGACGATGATGTCCTGCGCGTTGCGGATCTGCGGGTCCGGGACCTGCTCCACCGTCAACTCGTCGACGCCCTCCCAGCACAGCGCCTTCATGCGGCTGCCCTCACAGCCGGCCCTCCTCGCGGGCGTGCCGGACGGCCGACTCCAACGGACGGTTGAGCAGCGTACGGCGGGTCGTGGGCGGGCAGTCCGGGCTGAGCAGTTCGCCCGTCTCGACCAGTTGCTTGGCCTGTCGCAGCGCGGTACGCAGCACATGACGCGGGTCGTCACCGGTGATGTGCACCGCCATGCCGGTCAGCCCCCGGGACTCGCCGGGGCACAGCCGTACGGCGAGTTCGGTGCCCCGGCCACCCGGGGCCGGACGCATTCGTGACTCCACGGTGTGGCCGAGCCGGACGATCGGTTCGGGCAACCGGCCGTCGGGAGCCACCTCCTCGGGGGACCGGTCGATGGTGACCACCTGCCAACGGGACTGCCACTCGTCGGTGAGGTGCGGTGCGGGCCAGTTGCCCCGACCGGGCCGGGACAGGGCGCGATGAACCGCGTAGCCGCCCGCGGTGACCGCCGCTGCCGCCGCGCCTTTCGCCACCCGTCCCATCCGCACCACCCGTCTTCGTGGTCAGGGCCGTAGCCGGTGGTCCTTGTCGTAGCCGCTGCTCTTCGCCCCAGCCGGTGGTCTCTTCGTTCCGGCCGCTGGTCTTTCCGGGAACCATCGTCGGACGGGCCGGGGTGAAGCGATTTCCCCCCGAAGGGGTGAACCGCGACCGGCCGGGTATCCGCCGTCGAACGATCGTTCGTTGCCGAGGTGGTGATGAGGCGGATATGTCTGTCAGGACGACTCAGGCAACCGGCGAGACGGGCCCTGCCCCGCTGCTGACCGCCAAGCTGGCCGCGTCGGCGTTGCCCGAGGCGACGGTGATCCGTCCCCGGCTGTTCCGGTCGCTCGACAACGGCGTCACCGGCCCGGTCACCCTGGTCTCCGGGCCGGCTGGCTGGGGCAAGACCACGCTGCTCAGCTCGTGGTACCGGACCCGGGCGGGGCAGGCATCGGCCCCCTGGGCACCGGCCGGGCCGGCGGCGGTCGGATCCGCACCGGCCGGGCAGGGCGCGCTGGCCTGGCTCACGGTCGAGCCGGGGGACGCCGGCACCCGGCTCTGGGCCTACCTACAGGCGGCGTTGTGCGCCGGGACAGTCGGCCACGAACCGGACCCGGGGATCGGGCCGGTGCCGGACGACCCGGCCGGGGCCGGCTTCCTCGACCGGCTCGCCTCGATGGTCGCCGCCCGTCCCGAGCCGACCATCCTGGTGATCGACGATGTCGACCGGATCGACGATCCGGAGGTGCTCGACGGTCTGGAGTTCCTGCTCCGGCACACGGGACAGCGGCTGCGGCTGGTGCTCGGTGCCCGCAACGATCCGACCCTGGCGTTGCACCGGCGACGACTGAACGGTGAACTGACCGAGATCAGGGAAGCCGACCTGGCCTTCACTATGGCCGAGACCGCTGAACTGCTGGCCGCACACGAACTGGACCTGCCCACCGACCAGGCGTACGACCTGCGCGCCCGCGCCGAGGGCTGGCCCGCCGGTCTGCGGTTCGCAGCCCGATGCCTACGCGGCCGAACCGATCCGGCCCAGTTCATCGCCACGTTCGCTGGTGACCATCCGGATGTCGCCGACTATCTGACCGAGGAGGTGTTAGCCGCCCTGCCCGACGGGAACCGGGACGTACTGCGCCGGATCGCGATCATGGAACCGGTCTGCGGGGAACTCGTCGACGCCCTGACCGGTCGTGCCGACGGCGACCAGTTGCTGGCCGACCTCAGCCGGGACACCGGGTTCGTGATCGAACTCGGCACCCGTCCACCGTCGTACCGGTGTCATCGGATGCTCCGCGAACTGCTCCAGGCCGACCTCCGGCGCTGGCCGACCGACCGGGTACGGGACCTGCACCATCGGGCAGCAGCCTGGTACGCCGGCTACGGACTGCCCCGGGAGGCAATGCAACACGCCATCGCGGCCGGCGACCGGGAACAAGCCGTCGGACTGCTGGTCGCCCACTGGGCCGACCTGCTGCCGTACCGCCCCGGTGGCCGGCGCGCCGAGGCTCCGGGATCGTCGGCGGGGCCGGAGCCGTCGGCGGCCGTACCCGGCGATCCGGAGTTTGCCCTGGCCCGGGCCGCGTACCTGCTGGACCGGTACGACCTGCCGGCCGCCTCGGACTGGCTACGCTTCGCCACCAGCCTCGCCAGCGGGGACGGGCACCCGGTGGCCGTCATGGACGGGCACCCGGTGGCCGCCATGGACGGCGATACGTTCACCGCCGACCGGCGGAACCGGTTCGAGGTGCTGGCGGCGGCCCTGGACCTGGCCCGGGTACGGGTGGCAAACGGCCAACCCGAGCAGGTACGCCTGGCGGTGAGCCGCCTGCTCGACCTGGCGGCATCGACGGCTCGCCCGGCCACGTCATCGGGTTCCCCGACCGCCGATCAACCGCCGCCGGTCGACCGGGCACAGCCAGTCGACCGGGCACAGCCGTCCGGATCGACCGTACGGGCGGTTGCCCACACCATGCTCGGAACCGCCCGGCTGGGAGTCGGCGACCTGGCGAGCGCCGGAGCCGAGTTGGCCCGCGGCAGGACGTACGCGGAACAGGCCGACCTGTCACGTCCACTACGGGCCTGCATCAGCGGACTGGCCCTCTGCCACGCGCTCCAGGGGCGACTACGGGACGCGGAGCAGGCCGCCCGGGCGGCGTTGAGCATGGTGCCGCACCACGAGCGGTCGTACCCCGGGGAATGCGCCCATGCGCACCTGGCCCTCGCGGTCGTCGCCATCGCCCGGGACCGGCCGGCGGACGCCGAGGCCAATCTCGCCCTGGCCGGCCAGCCGGTCTGCCCGACCGACGAGCCCACCTCCGTCGTACTCGCCGCCCTGGTCCAGGCCCAGCTCCTGCGGAGCCGGGGTGATCTCGCCGGCGGTCAGCGGACCGTCCGTGCCGCGCGGGAACGGTTGACCGACCGACCGCATTCGCGGGAGCTGACACACTGGCTTCTGGCCGCCGAGGCCGACCTGCACACGGCCCACGGTGACCTGGAAGCCGCCCGCAGGTTGCTGTCGCCGCTGGTGGAGAGTGGAACCGCCCCGGTCGAGCCGTTGGCGGTCGCGCTGGCCCGTACCCATCTGCACGGCGGCCAACCGGGCACCGCCGTCCAGACCCTGCCCGACTGGGCCGATTCGACGGCGCAGCGGTGGCCGCTGGGGACACGACTGGACGCCGGTCTGCTCGACGCGCTGGCCGCCCGGCAACTCGGGGACGGGCGACGGGCAGCCCGCCTCCTGGAACGGGTGCTGGAGTTGGCCGAGCCGGAGGGCTTCCGACGTCCCTTCGTATCCGGTGGTCCGGCGGTGCGGGACCTGCTGGCGGCGCACCTCGACACCGGAACCGCGTACTGGCCCCTGATCAGTGAGCTGATCGTCGATCGCGACGCGCCGACACCCCGGGAGCAGCAGGTCGGTCCGTTGGTGCCCGGTGAGCCGCTGACCGAGCGGGAACTGACGATCCTGCGCTACCTACAGAGCATCCTGTCCAACGTGGAGATCGCCAGCGAACTGTCCCTGTCGGTCAACACCGTGAAGACCCACGTACGCAACATCTACCGCAAGCTCGACGCCACCCGGCGGCGGGAGGCGGTACGCCGGGCCCGCGAGCTGCGCCTGCTCTGACCGTTCCACCCGCCGGCCGGACGAGGGCACGTGCGACCCGGCCGGGGGCACCCGTGTTGACTGGCCGGGCTTCACCTGCGGGCTGGCCGGGCTCACCTGTGGGCTGGCCGGGGTCAGGTGTTGGCGGCCTGGTCGACGGCGGCCAGCAGATCAGGCAGGGCGTACGAGCCGTCGTGACGGATGCCGTTGAGGAAGAACGTCGGGGCATGGTTCACCCCGCTGCGGATGCCGCTGACGAAGTTGTCCCGTACCCGGCCCAGGTGGGTGTGGGACTGCAACTCCTCACCGATCTCGTCCACCGGCAGTCCGAGTTGCTGCACGCCGAGGGAGAGGTGGACCGGGTCGAGCTGGTCCTGATGCTCGAACAACCAGTCGTGCATGGCCCAGAACCTGCCCCGGGCCCCGGCCGCCTCGGCGGTCTCGGCAGCATCCTCGGCGTACGGGTGGACGTTGATGATCGGAAAGTGTCGGAACACCATCCGCACCAAACTGGACCGCTGGCGCAGCACCTCGTTCAGGTTGGGATAGGCGGCGCCGCAGTGCGGGCACTGGAAGTCGCCGTAGACCACCACCGTCACGGCTGCATCGGCGGCACCCCGGATGTGGTCTTCCTCGGTCACCGGTGTCCGTAGCCGGCTGACGGTGATCTGTAGGGGAGTGCCCATCTGTCACAGCCGGACGGTGATGTGGTTGTGCACGTCCACGATGCCCGGTGCCGACCAGGCGATCCGTTCGGCCGTCTCACGTTCCAGCCAGGAACGGACCGTGCCCTCCAACATGATGACGTCACCCTGGACCTGGATGTCGATCCGTTCGGCGTCGGTCTCGGCATTGCGGGTCAACGCGCTGCGGAGACGTTGCTTCAGGTCCTCCGGCGACGGGCGGGACCGGGGGCGTACGAAGATCCCGTTGGTGACGCCCCGGACACTGGTCAGCCGGCGTACCGCGCGATCCGCCGCACGCTTCTGGTACTCCCACTCGACCTCTCCGTGCAGCACGATCCAGCCATTGGAGACGGTCACGTCGAGGTTCTCGATCGGGACGAAGGCATCCCACTCCAGGGTGCGGGTGACCGCCGTGGCGATCTCGGCGTCGGTACGTTCACCGGCCGTCGGTAGCCGTACCTCGATGTCGTTGGCCACCGCCCGGACCCGGTTCACCCGGTGTGCGGCCCGTTCGGCCGCCCACTTCTTCGCGTAGTTGTCCACCCAGCCGGCCAGGGTCACGATGCCTTCGGTCACCGAGACTCCGATCTCGTTCGGCTGGATCCGGGGTTCCCAGCTCAGCTCGGCGAGTACGTCGTTCTGGATGTCCCGGTCGGTACGGGTGATCGATGCTGTGGACATGCGCCTGACACCTCCAGCGAGAAGTCCGTCAGAGGTGATCCTGGGGCAACTTCGGATGAGTGTTCATCCTCCGGAACGGGTGAGCCGGGCTTCACCACCGTTCGGTGTGACAGGCTCCGCCGTATCGGGGATCATCGACTGCCGGAGGGGACAACCGGCAGTGACGGTGAGGATGCAATGACCACGGAACAGGACGCGCGGCCGGGTGACGTCGACGATACGGAGCCGACCGTGCCAGCCGACGGCACACCGGCCGAGCGCACATCCACCGACCGCACACCGGGCGGGCGATGGCGGGCGCGGGGACGGGCCGCCGTCCGTCGTACCCTCCATCTGCTGCGGCACGAATGGACCCTGGCGGTGCTCGGCGGGCTGCTGCTGGCGATCGTCCTCACCTGGCCGACGCTGCGCGACATCACCCGGACGATCCCGCAGGACATCGGTGACCCGATTCTCCAGGCCTGGCAGATCGCCTGGGGTGGGCACGTCCTGCTCACCGACCCGACCCAGCTCTGGCACTCCAACACGTTCTATCCCGAGCCGTACACCTACGCCTACTCCGACACGCTGCTCGGCTACGCCCCGGCCGGCATGATCGGCGAGGGTCCGGTTGCGGCCGTGGTGCGGTACAACATCCTGTACGTCCTGGTGCACGCGCTCGCCTTCGTCGGGGCGTACGCCCTGGTCCGTCAGCTCGGCGCGAGCCGGATCGGTGGGGCGGTGGCCGGGGTGGCGTTCGCCTATGCGCCGTGGCGGTTGTCCCAGGCCGGACACCTGCACGTGCTCTCCGTCGGTGGGATCGCGTTGGCCCTGGCGATGCTGGCCAGGGGACACGGCTGGTCGCTGCGGCACGGTTACCGGCCGGAGCGCCGCCGACCCGGCTGGGCCCTGGCCGGCTGGCTGGTCGCCGCCTGGCAGATCAGCCTGGGTTTCGGCATCGGGTTGCCGTTCGGGTACGCCCTCGGTCTGCTCTGCGTGGCGGGTCTGATCGGGTACGGCTGGTCGTGGTGGCGGCGGTCGACCCGCCCCGTGTTCGGTGGCCGGCTGCTGGCGGCCGACCTGGTCGGCGGCGCGGTGTTCGGCGCGGTGACGCTCTTCATGGCCCTGCCCTACCTGGAAGTGGTGAAGCTGCACCCGTCCGGGCGGCGCACCCTGGCACACATCGAGATGTTCTCCCCGCCGTTGCGGGGTTTCGGCACCGCGCCGCCCGAGTCGTGGCTGTGGGGCGAGTGGCACGCCACCGCGCGGGAGAGCCTGTCGTTTCCCGGGGAGATGACCCTGCTGCCCGGGGTCACGTTGATCGGGCTGGCGTTCGCGGGACTGTTCCTGTCCGCGTGGTGTCTGCGGCACCGGTTGCTGCTGGCGGCCGGGGTGCTGGTGAGCGTCGTACTGGCCTCGGGTACCCAGATCGGCGGAGCCGACGGCCCCTACGCCATCCTGGTCAGGTACTTCCCGGGTTGGGACGCGATCCGCACACCGGGACGACTGGTGCTCTGGACCACGTTGCTGCTGGGTGTCCTGGCGGCCGGTGCGCTCAGCGCCGACCTGACCCGGCCGGCGGCGTCACCGGGGGCCGACCCGTCGCGGTCGATCGACCCGTCGCAGTCGACCGACATCACGCCCGCCCGACGCCGGTCTGCGCGTCGATGGCCCGTACGGCTGGCCCTGCTGGTGCCGTTGGCCCTGGTGACCGTCGAGGGGGTCAACCTCACTCCACATGCGACGGTGCTCCCGCAGCCGGCCGCGCTGCGTGACGCGACCGGCCCGCTGCTGGTACTGCCGAGCGACGGCATCCTGGAGTTCAGCGTCATGCTGTGGGCCACCGACGGGTTTCCCCAGATCACCAATGGGCTGGCCTCGTTCACCCCGCCCTCCCAGGCACAGACCCGGGCGATGACGTTGACCTTTCCCGACGCACAGAGCGTGGCCTATCTGCGCGATGTCGGCATCCGGACGGTTGTCGTGCTTCCCGAGTACGTGGTGGGAACGCCATGGCAGGATGTCATTTACCGGCCGGTGGACGGACTTGGTGTCCGACGCGAGGAGATCGCTGGCGCGGTGGTGTTCCGCATCAGCTGACCCCGCACCGGCCGGTCAGGTGGCTGCTGTCGGCAGCTGATCAAGGCGCGTGCCGCGGAGGTGTGGGATGGATCGGCAGGTGGCAGCGCTGTTCGGGGGCATCGTGGCGGTAGGGCTCGGCCCCGCCGTCTGGCTCGGGGGCACCCTGTTCCGGGTGGAGCCGGACTACGGCAGACCGGTGCCCATGGTGACCCAACTGCCGACCGAGTCGCCGACCACCCGGCAGGAGCAGACGAGCGACCCGCTGCCCACCGTTCCGGCGGGGCCGGTGCGGGGCGGTCCGGGGCTGTACCCGACCGAGACTCCGCTGCTGGACGATCCGGGTCACTCGTCGACTCCAGCGCCGACCGGACCGGTTTCACCGACTCCGGAGCCGACGTCACCGGCACCGGAGTCACCGTCGCCGTCGACCAGCCCGTCGCCGCGTGATCCGGCCTCCGAGCATCCGAGGCCGGGCCGGCCAAGGCCGGGGCGCCCGGGACCGGAGCGCCCAGGACCGGGTCATCCGGGGCCGGGGCAACCCTCCGGCGGATGGTCATCGTGGCCGTGGCACTCGGAGCGGCAGCCGGACCACCATCGGGGCCGTTGACAGTTGCCACATCGATATGTGAATGTCGGCGCGTGGCCGGCGCGGGAGCCGGATCGGTACGGGAGCCAGGGCAGCTCCCGGGGCCAGTCAGTTCCCGTTTTCCGCACGCGCCCGGCGTGACACGTCACGCCCCCTCGCCCACCTCCGGAGTCTCCCCCGGCGAGTCGTGACCCGTCGTCCGGCGCAGGTGCGGAACCTCTGAGAGGAAGCCGTACATGCGTAGAAGTCCTGGCGGTGCCCTGGCGTCCGCCGTGACCGTGGTGGCGGTCGCCATCGCCACCGGGTCGGTGGCGATGGCTGCCCGGTTGGCCACCGGCCCGGCGGCGTCGGCCGCCCCGGTCGAGTCGTACTCGTGGAAGAACGTCCGGATCGACGGCGGTGGGTTCGTCCCGGGCATCGTCTTCAACCAGACCGAACGAAACCTGATCTACGCCCGTACCGACATCGGTGGTGCGTACCGCTGGGAGCAGGCCAGCCAGTCGTGGACCCCGCTGCTGGACTGGGTGGGGTGGGACCGGTGGGGCTGGAACGGGGTGTTGAGCCTCGCCACCGACCCGGTCCAGACCAACCGGGTGTACGCGGCCGTCGGTATGTACACCAACGGTTGGGACCCCAACAACGGTGCGATCCTGCGTTCGAGCGACAGGGGTGCCACCTGGCAGGCCACCGGGCTGCCGTTCAAGGTCGGCGGCAACATGCCGGGCCGGGGGCAGGGCGAGCGGCTCGCCATCGACCCGAACAGCAACAACGTCCTCTACTACGGCGCGGAGGGCGGCAACGGGCTGTGGCGCAGCACCGACCACGGCGTCACCTGGGCGAAGGTGACCAGCTTCCCGAATCCCGGCAACTACGTGCAGGACCCGGGCGACAGCAGCGGCTATCTCAGCCAGAACCAGGGGGTCACCTGGGTCAGCTTCGACTCCGGTACCGGCACGCCCGGCAGCCCGACCCGGACCGTCTACGTCGGGGTCGCGGACAAGCAGAATCCGGTCTACCGAAGCACGGATGCGGGGGTCTCCTGGGAACGGATCGCCGGCTCGCCGACCGGCTACCTCGCCCACAAGGGGGTGGTGGACCCGGTGGGTGGCCATCTCTACATCGCCACCAGCGACACCGGCGGGCCGTACGACGGCGGCAAGGGTGACGTCTGGAGGTTCAGTCGGGCCACGGGCACCTGGACCATGATCAGCCCGATCCCGTCGAGCAGCGCCGACGACTACTTCGGCTACAGCGGGCTGACCATCGACCGGCAGAACCCGAACACGATCATGGTGGCCACCCAGGTCTCCTGGTGGCCCGACGCGATCTTCTTCCGCAGTACGGACGGCGGCGCGAACTGGACCCGGATCTGGGACTGGACGAGCTACCCCAACCGCAGCAAGCGTTACACGATGAACGTCGCCACGGTGCCGTGGCTGACCTTCGGCGGCAACCCGGCACCACCGGAGGAGACCCCGAAGCTGGGCTGGATGAACGAGTCACTGGAGATCGACCCGTTCGACGGCAACCGGATGATGTACGGCACCGGCGCGACCATCTACGGCACCACGAACCTGCGCGACTGGGACTCCGGTGGCCAGGTCGTCATCCGGCCGATGGTCGAGGGGCTGGAGGAGACCGCCGTGCTCGACCTGGTCAGCCCGCCGACCGGGGCACCGCTGATCAGCGGGTTGGGCGACATCGGCGGCTTCCGACACACCGATCTGGATGCCGTACCACCGATGATGTTCACCGGCCCCAACTTCACCTCCACCACCAGCCTGGACTACGCCGGGTCGAACCCGGCGATCATGGTGCGGGCCGGCAACTTCACCGACGCCGACCGGCCGAACGACAGCCATGTCGCCTTCTCCACCGACGGTGGGGCCAACTGGTTCCAGGGCACCGAGCCGGGGGGAGTCAACAGTGGCGGTACGGTCGCCGTCTCGGCCGATGGCAGCCGGTTCGTCTGGGCGCCGGGCGATTCCGGCCAGTCGGTGGTCCGCTCGGTCGGCTTCGGCAACTCGTGGACCCCGGTGACCGGCATCCCGGCCAACGCCCGGATCGAGTCCGACCGGGTCGACCCGAACCGGTTCTACGGGGCCAGCGGGGGCAGGTTCTACGTCAGCACCGACGGCGGGGCGAGTTTCACCGCCACCGCCGCGACCGGGTTGCCGGCGGACGGGCGGTTCAAGGCACTGCCCGGGACCGCCGGGGACATCTGGTTGACCGGTGGGGAGGCGGCCAGCGGCGGCATCTGGCGTTCGACCGATGCCGGGGCGAGCTTCACGAAGCTCACCACCATCACCGGTGCGGTCAGCGTCGGCTTCGGCCGGGCGGCACCGGGCCGGACGTACCCGGCGGTCTTCACGATGGGCACGGTCGACGGCCGGACCGGCGTGTACCGCTCCGACGATGCCGGAGCCAGTTGGGTACGCATCAACGACGACCAGCACCAGTACGGGAACGCGGGCGAGGCGATCACCGGTGATCCCCGGGTCTACGGTCGGGTGTACCTGGGGACCAACGGCCGGGGCATCCTGTACGCCGACCGGTTGGGCGGCCCGACCCCGACCAGCAGCCCGACCAGTGGCCCGACGGCCGGGCCGACCGGTTCGCCGACCACGGTTCCGCCGACGACACCGCCCACCTCGGGGCCGCCGACCTCGGCACCGCCCGGCGGTTGTTCGGCGACCTACCGCGTGACCAACTCGTGGTCGGGTGGCTTCCAGGCCGAGGTGACGGTACGCAACTCCGGCGCGTCGGCGATGACCGGCTGGACGGTCGCCTGGACCTTCCCCACCGGCCAGACGATCTCCCAGCTCTGGGCCGGCACCCACACCCAGACCGGCGCGAACGTCTCGGTACGGAACCTCTCCTACAACGGTGGCCTCGGACCGGGTGCGACGACGACGTTCGGCTTCCTCGGCAGTTGGAGCGGGGTCAACGGCGTACCGGAGGTCGTCGGCTGCCAACGAGCCTGATGCCGGGCCCTGGCACGGGGTAGGGGCCTGGCCGGGGTAGGGGCTGAGGCCCCTGGTCACGGAGTGGCCGACAGGGGTGGGTCGGGGTGTCCGGCGGCTGCGCGGCAGGGGAGGGTCGGTGTCTTCGCCAGCCAGAGATGATCAGACGGGTGGCCGCAGCGGGTCGACGTCGATGAACTCCAGTTGTTCGGCGTCGCGGGACGCCTCGACGCGCCTCAGCACGGCCTGGGTGACCGTGCCGACGGCCCAGCCGACCACCGCGCCGGCCAGGGCAGCGCCAGCGACCCAGGCCCAGGGGAGTCCGGGTCGTCGGCCAGCCAGCGCGTCAACGGCCGACGTGGCCCGGTACCAGGCCTCGTTCGCGACCGGGCCGACCCGGTTGCCCGCCCCGTCGGTCAGGTGGGTGGCGACCCGTTTGGCGGAGCGTACGGTGTCCCGGGCGGTGTCGCCGGCCGAGTTGATCGCGGTGAGCATCTGCTCCCGCGCCTGGTCGGCGATCCGTTCGGGCTTGCTCCGGCGGTCCAGCAGACTGGTTGCGAACATGTTGCGACCTCCTCGGGTGGCCGACAGCAGCAACGTTCCGGGATAGCGGTATCTGTGGTGCCCACACATCTTTCTCGGCAAACCCGTTGCCCCAGCGAAGTCTCCGTGACCTGCGGTTTTGTCGACACGCTGAGTCAGTGACGGCGATTTGTGGGATGTCAGTCAGTATCATGCGAGCTATGGTGATCGTCCGCTTGCGCGCAAGCTTGCGGAGATTAATGCTTTTCCTAAGCTTTCTGACGCTGGTTGGGGTGCTGGTCTGCACCGCACACCCGGGCTCTCCCGGCCACGGCGAAGATGTGGTGCCACTGCTGGGCACCGGCGTACACCAGCAGCACGATGAGCATCACCACGCCTCCACCCAGTGCAACTCGACCACGACCAAGGACCGTCGGACGTCGGTCGACGTGGCGGGGCCGGAGGGTGGAGGGCTTCCGCCGGCCGCGAGCCGGATGACGGATGCCACCGGTACGCGGACCGCGGCCGAACGGCTCGGCCGGAACCCCAGCGGCCGGCAACGCCTCCTGCTGACCTGCGTCGCGCGGAACTGAGCGGACGAACGTCCACGTTCGTCCGTCGATCAGTTTCCGTCGCGAAAGGTCCCGTTCATGCGTTCCATGGTCAGTACCCGTCCACGCCCGTTGCCGGGCCCAGCACAGTTGCTCGGGCATCCCACCGGCGTACACCACTCATCAGCCGACCTGGTCGGCAACACCCCACTGCTGTGGGTCGACGAACCGTTCGCCTCCGACGGCCGGGGCTTCTGGGCCAAGCTGGAGGGCTTCAACCCCGGCGGCATCAAGGACCGCACCGGACTACACCTGGTCGAGTGTGGCCGGGGCCGGGGGGAGCTGCGTCCGGGTGGGCTGATCGTCGAGTCCACCAGCGGCACCCTGGGGTTGGGGCTGGCGCTGGCGGCCAGCACGTACGGCCATCCGCTCATGCTGGTCACCGATCCCGGCCTGGAACCGATCATGCATCGGCTGCTGGCCGCCGCGGGCGCGACCGTCACCGTCGTCGACCGGCCGCATCCCACCGGGGGATGGCAGCAGGCCCGTCGGGACCGGGTCGGGGAGATCCTGGCGGAGACACCGGGTGCCTGGTGCCCCGACCAGTACCACAACCCGGACAACGTCGACGCCTACGAGAGCCTCGGTCTGGAACTCGTCGCACAGTTGGGGCGCATTGACGTACTCGTCTGCAGCGTCGGCACCGGCGGTCACTCCGCCGGTAGCTTCGCACCGATCCGGCGCTACTTTCCCGACGCCCGCCTGGTCGGCGTCGATGCCGTCGGTTCCACCATCTTCGGCCAGCCGGCCCGTACCCGCCTGATGCGTGGGCTCGGCAGCAGCATCCATCCCCGCAACGTCCGCTACGGCTGGTTCAGCGAGGTCCACTGGGTGGCCCCCGCCGAGTCGGTCTGGGCCTGTCGGCAGTTGGCCGCCCACGGTTACGTCAGCGGTGGTTGGAGCGTCGGCGGGGTCGCGCTCGTCGCGGGTTGGCTGGCCCGGACGTTGCACCCCGATGCCCGTGTGGTGGCGGTCTTCCCCGATGGCCCGCAGCGCTACTGGAACACCGTCTTCGACGACGGGTACTGCCGCCAGCACGCGCTGCTGGACACCGTTCCGGCGACCGAACCGGATCACATCCCCTCACCGACGAGTCGGGAGGTCCGCCGTTGGACACGGTGTACGACGGTCGTCGACCCGGCCGGGGGTGAGGTGTGATGCGTCGGCTCGTCAGCCAGGTACGGTCGTTCGACCGGCCGATGCACCTGTTGCTGCTCAACCAGTTCGGTATCAACCTCGGCTTCTACATGTTGATGCCCTACCTGGCGAACCATCTCTCCATCCATCTGCTGTTGGCGAGTTGGCTGGTCGGGCTCATCCTCGGCGTACGGAACCTCAGCCAGCAGGGGATGTTCGCGGTCGGCGGCGCGTTGGCCGACCGGTTCGGCGACAAGCCGCTGATCCTCGCCGGCTGTGCGCTGCGTACGGTGGGCTTCGCACTACTCGGCCTGGTCGACTCGGTTCCGGTGCTCATCGTCGGTGCAGCCGCCACCGGTCTGGCTGGTGCGCTGTTCAACCCGGCGGTACGCGCCTACGTGGCGGCGGAGGCGGGCGACCGCCGGGTCGAGGCCTTCGCGTTGTTCAACGTCTTCTATCAGGCCGGCATCCTGGTGGGACCGGTGGTCGGGCTGGCCCTGACCACTCTGGACTTTCGCCTGACGTGCCTGGTCGCCGCAGCTGTGTTCGCCTTCCTCACAGTTCTCCAGGCCCGTGCCCTGCCGGTTCGTGGCCGTCCCGCGACGGCTGACCGGGGAGTTCTCGGCGACCTGCTGCGGTCGTGGCGGCAGGTCACGACCAACCGGGCGTTCATGCTCTTCACCGGGGCGATGGCCGGCTCGTACGTCCTGTCGTTCCAGGTGTACCTGGCGCTGCCGTTGGCGATCGAGGCAGCAGCCGGTACGGAGAAGACCCGGACCGTCGCGGTGGCGATCATGTTCGCGGTCTCGGGGCTGCTGTCCGTACTCGGGCAGCTGAAGGTCACCGAGTGGTGCCGGCGGCGCTGGTCCCAGCACGATGCGCTGCTGCGCGGCGTCGCACTGATGGGGGCGGCGTTCCTGCCCATGGCCGTGGCCGGCCTCGGGCCGGACCCGGTCGTCGTCGTGGCTGCGGTGCTGTCCGGGGCCCTGATCGCGGTGGCGACGATGGTCGCCTACCCGTTCGAGATGGCCACGGTGGTCGCCCTGGCGGGTGGCGGCCGCATCGCCACCCACTACGGCGTCTACCACACGGTCTCCGGAATCACGATCGCGCTCGGGAATCTACTCGCTGGCGCAGCGTTGGATCTGGCCCACGAGGTGCGGCTACCCGCCGTGCCGTGGTTGGCCTTCGCGGCCCTTGGCACGGGATGCGCGCTCATGATCCATCAGTTGCGTCGCCGGGGCCTGCTCGATCCGGCGCCGCCCGGCCAGCCGGCCGTGCCGTCGACCGTATGACGTGGCCCGTCGTTCCGGTGCACCGTTCTCTCGCGGTGCACCGTTCTCTCCCGGTGCCGTCGGCTGGTGGCGGTCAGTGGATGGCGACGACGGCGGTGGCGGTGCGGAGAGCGAAGTCGTCGTCATCGTCATCGTCGTCGTCACCGCCGGGGCCGAACCCGCAGGCCAGCACCAGGGCCAGCAGTGCACCTACACCGGCCAGGCCAAGCAGCTTCTTCAACATGGTCAGTACTCCCTCAACTCGCGAACCGGATCGGTCGGACCTGGGCGCTGGATCGTCGGAGCATGGTGAGCCCATCCGGCCAGATGGTAGTTCCGTGTGTCCAGCCCCGCCGGTGTGGAAACGGCCGGGGTGCACGTGTCGGCCCCGGCCGGGGTGGAAGATCGGTGGCCGAGGTTGTCTGATCGGTGGTTGTCGACCTGCCCGATCGACCGTTGATCGACTCCTGTCAGTCTGCGGTAGTCTGCGGCTGTCGACCCGGTCGATCGCCTCGGGAGGGCTGCTGGTCGCCACGCCGGAACGCTGCGACCGCTTCCGGAGTCTGCCCCGTCGGGGCGGCGGGCTAGGCTGATGGCTGTCGCGGTACCAGGGGCTAGGCCTGAACCGTGATTACGTGATATCGATTGTCCATATTTAGGCGGTTTTGGGGCTTCCTGTCACATAGATTGCCCCCTCCGAGGGGTGGCGACCGAGGCCAGCGGAGGAATACTCTCGGTCGCGGCCCGCGTACTGCTGAGGCGCCCGGTTACGGGCGAGTGGAGGTGCTCTCGCGTGAGCCTGTCGATCGTCAAGTCGGCCCTGCCAAATGGTGTAGTGGAGATCGCCCCGCGCGGCGAGATCGATGTCGACACGGCGTACGAGGTGCGTGAGGCGATTGCCGGAGTGCTGGCCAAGAGCCGGCCCTCCCGTATCGAGCTCAACATGCGACTCGTTAGCTTCATCGACTCGGTTGGTATCAGTGCGATGGTTGCCGGTTTCCAGACCGCCGAAGTGAGCGGTGTGAAGCTGGTGGTAACCGAGCCGAGCCGGTTCGTACACCGGCAGCTGTGGGTTACCGGACTCCTCGGCCTCTTCGGCGCACCGGAGCCCTACTACTCCGGAGCCGGAACAGCGTCCGAGGCGCCCGTACCCGGCGTTTGATCGTTGCGGTCGGCGGGTCCGCCCGCCGACCGCTCAAGCTCCGACAGGTCCACGTCGTACGCCTCGGCGATGGCGCGGACCGCACTCACCGAGGCGTACCCCTGCGCCAGCCATGCGACGTCCGTGCCCGGTTCCACCGGCTGGCCCGACTCCTCCAGCGCTGTCTGGATGTATCCGTGACCCGTCTCGGCCACCGTCATCTGCACCTGACCGAAGCCGGACAACGAGCCGCGTCGCACCCCGCGCAACTGTTCGTACGGGATGTCCGGCGAGTTGACGTTGAGTACGCACTCCAGCGGGGCGGACGTGAGCCGGGGCAGCATGTCCAGGGCCACCCGGGCGGCCGTCGACCAGTGCCGGCTGTCGTCGCTGACCAGGTCGGCCTCGGCCACCGCCGCGCCACCACTTCCCGCGGTGGCGGCCGTGGCGGACAGGACGTCCAGGGACACCGCCATGGCCCGACAGCCGTTGGCCGCCGCCGTGAACGCGGCACCCACGGTGCCCGAGTGCAGGATCGCCCGGCCGGCGTTGGCGCCCCGGTTGACGCCGGAGAGCACCACCGTGGGGGGCGGCCCGAACGCGCCGTGGATGGCGATCAGCGTGATGAAGCCGGGCGAACCGGCAACGCCGTACGACTGAACGTCCGGCAGGTTCTCCAGGACCCGTGGCTCGACCACCACCCGGCCGTTGTCCTCGACCGCCGTCATGCCGGCGCTGGTACCGCTGGCCTCGGCTGCGGGGGCTGCGACGACGACGTCCAGTCCACGCTCGACCGCCGCCTCGGCCAGCCATCGGATGCCCGGGGCGGCAATCCCGTCGTCGTTGGTGATCAGGACTCGCATGTCAGGCCGGGCCCGTGAGGCCGGCGAACTGGTCCGGGGTCATCCGGTCCTGGCGCTCGGCGCCGAGCGGTTCGAGTCGTACCCGGTCGACCAGGCCGGCGATCGACTCCGGCCGGCCGGTCCCGAGGCCGTGCCGGGTCACGTTGAGGGCACCGGCCGCCGCGCCGGTACGTACCGCCGTCTGGATGTCACCGCCGCGCGCGAGTACGGCGGCCACACCGGCGGTCAGCGAGTCGCCCGCGCCACGCGGGTCCGCTGCCTGTAGTCGGGGCATCCGGACCTCGAACACCTCGCCGTCGAGCAGGGCCAGGGAGGGCTGGTCCCCCCGGCTGATCACCACCGCCGCCGCGCCGTCGACGTGCAACCTGTGCAGTGCCTGGACGAGTTCGTCCTCGCTGTCGTCGGCGGCCCGGCCATCGTTGATCAACTCTTCGTGGCTGACCTTGAGGAAGCACAGCCCGCTGTCGAGTACCGCGGCCAGATGCTGGCCGGACAGGTCGGCGATCACCAGGCTGCCGTTGCCGCCGAGGTCGGCGGCGAGTCGGCGATAGGTGTCCGGTGGGGCCAGCGACCGGTTTCCGGGGCCACTGAGCACGCTCACCCGGGCCAGTAGGCCTTCGCCGAGAGCCAGGTTGTAGAGCTCGTCCAGTTCGTGGCGACTCAACGGGTGCCCCGGCACGTCCGCGACCTCCCTACGCTGACCGCTACGGCGGTCGTGCACGTATCCGCCGCTGCTGGAGTCCCGGCGTACCACCTTGAGGTCGACTCCTTCACCGGCCAGCAGTGGCTCGAGGACCTGGCCGATCTCCCCGCCGAGACTGGCGCAGAGCACCACCGGGGTGCCGAGCGAGCTGATCATCCTGGCCTGCCAGACGCCCTGACCGCCGGGATGCAGGTGCATCTCCGGATCGCTGTTCGTCTGGTCGAGTGTGACCGTCAGTTGCGGTGCCGGCGCGAAGACCATCACGTGGTCGCTCATACCGCTTCGTTTCCCCTGGTTGGCGCGCCTCATGCGGCAGCCGCGCCCTCCGGTGGGACAAACCACGCTTCCGGTTCGAGTGTCGCTTGACGGAGTGCCGGGTCTCCTCTATGTTTAACACATCGGTTAATTAACAAGGAGGCTAAATGCGGTGACAGCCGACCGCCTCAGCGTCATCTTCGCGGCGTTGGCGGATCCGACCCGCCGGGCGATCCTGGCCCGGTTGGCCGAAGGGGATGCGACCGTCTCGGAACTGGCCGAGCCGTTCTCGATCAGCCTTCCGGCGATATCGCGGCACCTGAAGGTGCTCGAACAGGCGGGTCTCATCTCGCGAAGCCGTACGGCGCAGTGGCGCTCCAGCAGCCTCAACGCCGAGCCGCTGCGGGAGGCGACCGCGTGGATGGAGCGTTACCGGCAGTTCTGGGACGCCAACTTCGAACGGCTCGACGCGCACCTGCGGCGGGTCATGCAGGAACAGAACCAGCAGGCAAGTGACCAAGCGAAACAGGCAAGCGACCAAGCTGAAAGGACACAGCAATGACCGAGGCGGCAGCCACCCAGGAACTCGTCATCACCCGGATCTTCGACGCGCCGCGTGAGCTGGTCTTCCGGGCCTTCACCGACCCTGACCAGCTGGCCCAGTGGTTCGGTCCGGTTGGCTTCTCGGTGCCCCGGGAGACCGTCGACATCGACGCGCGTACGGGTGGCCACCAGCGGTTCGTGATGGTCAGCGAGCAGGACCCGAACATGAAGGCACCGGTCGCGGCCAGGTTCACCGAGGTCGTCGAGAACGAACTCATCGTGGGCGTCGAGGACTGGGAGAACGTTCCCGGGCAGACGGAGAGCAGCGGGATGTCCCTGCGCGTCGAGTTCCACGACGAGGGGGGCAAGACCCGCCTCGTGCTGCGTCAGGGCCCCTACGTCGACGAGATGGTCGGCATGGCCCGGGCCGGTTGGGAAAGCTCGTTCACCAAGCTCGACACGCTGCTGACGGCCTGACGGACTCCCTCGCCGATCCAGGGCATGTCGTGGGACATGTGTCCCTCAGTCGACAGTCCCTGGATCGGCGAGGGGTGACTCAGGTCGTGGGGGACAGGTACAACAGGCGGTTGGGTGAGCCGACACCCGGGTTGGTCACCACGCCGATGGTGGCGGTGCTGGTCAGATAGCTCGCTACCTGGGCCGGGGTCCAGGTCGGGTTGTTGCTGAGTACGCGGGCGGCGGCGCCGGCCAGGTGGGGTGCGGCCTGCGACGTTCCGCTCAGCGTGGCGGTGGCGCTGTTGCTCGTGTGCCAGGCCGAGATGACACCTGAGCCCGGAGCGAAGATGTCCAGACAGGTGCCGTAGTTGGAGTAGCTGGCCCGAGCGTCGTTGCTGGTCGTCGCGCCGACGGTGATCGCATTCGGGACCGAGGCGGGTGAGTGGTTGCAGGCGTTGCCGTTGGAGTTGCCCGCAGCCACCGTGTACGTCACGCCGTCGGCGATGCTGTTCGTCACCGCGGCGTTGAGTGCGGCGCTGTAGCCGGTCTGGACCCCCAGGTTCGCCACGGCCGGCTGGCCGGAAAGGTGGTCGGCGGTGACCCAGTTGATGCCGTCGAGGATCATGGCGAGATTGCCGGGAACGAGGCAGTCGTACACCTTGACGGCAACCAGTACGACATTCTTGGCCACGCCGTACAGCGATCCGCCGGTGACCCCGGCGGCGTGCGTACCGTGGCCGTTGCAGTCGTTGGCCGGTGGCAGGCCGTCGACCGCATCGTAACCGTAGATGGCCTGGCCACCGAAGTCCTGGTGGCCGATCTGCACCCCGCTGTCGATGATGTACGCCTTGACCCCGGTGCCCTGGCTCGTGTAGTCGTAGGTCGTGGTCAGCGGAGGGCTGGCCTGGTCGATGCGGTCCAGGTTCCACGGTGCGTTGAACTGGGTGGTGGTCAGCTGCACGGTGTGGTCCTGTTCGACATAGGCCACCGCCGGGTCTGCGGCCAGGCGTCGGGCGGCCGGCTCCGCCAGGTGGGCCTGGAAGCCGTTGAGGGCGTCGCCGTACACGCGGTCCAGGGTGGCGCCGTAGCGCTCGGCCAGACGGCTTGCCAGGGTGGACACGGTCGCGTGTCGGGTGCCGGCCCGGCCGCCGACGGCGCTGTCCTTGAGTACCACGATGTAGCTGTCCGGAATCGCGGTGGCGCTTCCGGCATGCCGGATCTCGTGGCTGCCGACAGCCGAGGTCGCCGGAGCGGCGATCATGGTGGCAGCCGCAGCGGTGACCGTGGCGACCAGGAAGCCGCCCAGTCGGCGTCGATGTGCGTGGGGGAGTGTCATGTCAAAGCCCTCCCTTGTCGGTCCATCCGTCGGCTGGCGGACCCCAGCGGCTTCCGGCCCGTGCCAGCCGGTGGCGTCCGTGCACCTGGGAATGGGTCGATCGGTTGGGCAAATCCTATAGTTATATTTATGAAGCACGATGCCTTTGGGTTGAATGCGACAAGTGTCAGAACGGGCTCCGTGGTGCGTGGACCGGTCCGGTACGCCGGGTGCCGGCCGACCGGCTGCCGGTGGGGCCGACTGCCTGGACACGATGATGCGGCACCGGGTCGCGTTCCCCGAACGGGAGCACGACCCGGTGCCGGACATCCGACCGGTGCCGGCGACCTTCGTCGTCGACCCGGCCCGGTAGCCGGTCGGTCTAGTAGACCGACAGGTGCACGTGGTTGGTGTGGTCGCTCGACGGGTCCCCGTTACCGCCGTTGTACGCCTTCCAGCCACTGCTCGGCAGCCAGATCTGTTTGAACCAGATCACGTACAGCACGCCGAGCCGGCTGGCGTTCTTCACGTAGTACGCCGCCAGGTTGTTGCCGTACGTCCGGTCGCCACCGGTCGCCACGCCACCGAAGCCGCCCTTCTGCGCGGCGAAGTCGCAGGCCCGCCCCTTCGGGTGCTCGCCGGAACCGCCGCTGCGGTAGCAGGAGACGTACCGGGTGTAGCCGGCAGCCTTGGCCTGGTTCAACGCGTGCAGCGTACGGGGAGTGATGCAACCCGAGGTCGTGGGATCGTTCACGCTGCACGACTCCCGGGGCCAGGAACCGTCGGAGTTGCGTGGCGCGGGCTTCGCGGTGCCGGTGTTGGTGCCGCGTACGCCACTGCTGGTGCCTCCGCTGCCGACCGCGGCCAACGCCCGTTCGGCCTGCTGTTTGCGGCTGGCCATGACCGCGACCTGCTTACGCTGCTCGCGGATCTCGTTGTCGAGCGCTGTCTTCGCCCGGGTCTCCTCCTCGCGTGTCTCGATCAGCTTCCGGACCTGCCGTTCCTCGCTGCTGGCCACCACGCCGAGGGTGGTGGCGCGGTCGAAGAAACCGTCCGGGGAGTTGCTGTTGAGCAGGGCCGCCACCGGCCCGAGCCGACCGGTTCGGTAGGCCGCTCCGGCCAACTCGCCGACCGAGCCGGAGCGGACGCCCAGCTCGGCTTCGATGGCGGCCAGGTGGGCGGTGAGTTCCTTCTGCCGCTTGATGGAGTTGTCGAGTGCGGCCTGGGCGTCGAGGTAGCCCTTGGACGCCGCCTCGAGCTGTTTGCGGAGGCTGGGGCTGACCCCTTCGTCGTCGTTGCCGTCAGGTGCGGCAGCGAGCATTCCGGGGCCGGCGGCGAGGGCCCCGTTGACAGTCGTCGTTGCCGCGCCGACCGGACCGGTGGCCGGGCTGAGCGCGACGGTCATGAAGACCGTGAGTACGGCCGCCACCAGCGTGGTCAGGCGGGCGGCCGTCCGTCGTACGGGTGCCGTGAATGGCATGTAGTTGTCCTTCCGTCAGCCGCCGGCCGGGTTAGCTGACGGGTTCGGGACGGAAGATCCCTACCGCTGACGCGGATGCACCCCACGAGGTGGTTCCCCGGCTCGCACATGGCGATTAGGCGACAGTCGCCACAAGCGCCGGAGGGCGCCGCCCAATGACGACCGGAGCCGAGCCTACCGGTGCCGGTGAACGGAGCCCGGGAACCGGGTGCAAATTTAAGGTGTCGCTAATCCAGTTCGTCACCACTCGGTCGGGCCGCACGCGCCCGTTTCGGCGGCCGGCTCGACCTGTAGCGTCGCGTGCTCGATGTGGAAGTCGTCGTGCAGCGCCACCCGGGCGGCGGCCAGCACCTTGGCCGGCTCCGTGCCCGGTTCGATGGTGAGGTGCGCCGAGGCGACCTCCATTCCGGAGGTGAGTGTCCAAACGTGCAGGTCGTGGACGTCGGTGACCCCGGGTACGGCGGACAGTCGGGCCTGCACCTGGG
The DNA here is from genome assembly GCF_042679305.1 of Micromonospora sonneratiae. Lineage (NCBI taxonomy): Bacteria > Bacillati > Actinomycetota > Actinomycetes > Micromonosporales > Micromonosporaceae > Micromonospora > Micromonospora sonneratiae. The sequence continues at coordinate 164,010 of NZ_JBHTMP010000003.1, forward strand.
GGACCTGGAGGTGTTCCGGGGCTGCCTGCACCAGGATGCGTACGGCGGCCCGGCCCAACCGCCAGGTGCGGGGCAGGATGAACAGGCCGATCCCGACGGCGACCAGCGGGTCGACCCACCACCAGCCGGTCAGCGCGATGACGACGGCGGCGATGATGACCCCCACCGAGCCGAGCAGGTCCCCGAGTACCTCCAGATACGCGCCGCGCATGTTGATGCTCTCCTTCGCACCCGAACGCAGCAGTGCGAAGGCGGCGATGTTGGCCAGCAGGCCGAGTACCGCCACGGCCAGCATCGGCCCGGTGAGCACGTGCGGCGGTTCGCCGAACCGGCGTACCGCCTCGATCAGCACGTAGATCGCGACGCCGAAGAGCAGCACCGCGTTGGCCAACGCGGCCAGTACCTCCAGGCGGTAGTGCCCGAAGGTCCGCTGCGGGTTACGGGAAGCCCGCCGGGCCGCCGTGATCGCGGCCAGGGCCATGCCGATGCCGAGTACGTCGGTGAACATGTGCCCGGCGTCGGAGAGCAGGGCCAGTGAACCGGTGGCCAGCGCGGCGACCGCCTCCACGATCATGAAGACGGTCAGCAGGGCGAATGCGGCCCAGAGCCGTCCCCGGTGCCGTTCTGCGGCGCGTAGCACCTGCCCGCCGTGATCGTGTCCTGCGCCCATCAGTACAACCCTCCGTCGCCCCTTCGCGTCCGGCCCAACCTATGCTCACATTGCTATGTATGCAAGCAAAATGTTGGCAGCGATCCGGTGATCAGGGACTCGTCGCGGCGACACGCCGACGACACGCGGGAGTTACTCCCGGATCACGCAGCAGTGATCTCGATGGTGGTGAGGCGCTGGGTGGCCCGGGACAGGGCGACGTACAGCGTCCGTACGCCCGACTCGGAGTCGGCCCGGATCTCGGCACCGGCCACCAGGACGACTCCGTCGTACTCCATGCCCTTGGCCTGGAGGCTGGTCACCACCTGTAGGCGCGGTCCGGCCAGGCCAGCCAGCCAGCCGGCGACCTCGTCCCGGCGGGGGACCGGGGTGATCACACCGACGGTGCCCTCGACCTCGGCCAGCAGCCGGGCGGTGGCCTCCCGGGTGGCGTCCGCCAGTCGTGCGGCGGGGACATGCAGGGAGAGCGGTTCGACGCCGGTCGAGCGTACGGCGGTGGGCAGCGGCAGATCGGGGTGGACCTCGCGGATCACCTGCGCGGCCACCGCGAAGATCTCCGCCGGGTTGCGGTAGTTGGTGGAGAGCGTGTACTCGTGCCGGGGCCGACGACCCAGCGCCTTGTCCCGGGCCTGGGCCAGCTCCCGGGGGTCGCCCGTCCACGCCGTCTGTGCCGGATCACCCACCACGGTCCAGGAGGCCAGCCGACCCCGCCGACCGATCATCCGCCACTGCATCGGCGACACGTCCTGGGACTCGTCCACCACCACGTGGGCGTACTCGCGGTAGTCCTCCGAGCGTTGCCGTTGCGCCCGGTCGGCCCGCTGCCGGTCGGCGTACGTGGTCAGTTCGCGGATCCCGCCCGCGACGTGGAACGGGTCACGTTTGCGCTTGACCGGCTTCATCGGCCGACCGAGCAACTCGTCCAACTCGTCGAGCAGGGCCACGTCGGCGATCGTCGGCCCGTCCGCCTCCAGGTTGCGGTACGACTCGGCCAGCAGCCGGGTCTCGGCCCGGGACAGGATTCCCGCCGAGTACGCCCGCAGCCGCTCGGGCCGGGCCAGCCAGCCGAGTACGTGCCACGGGTGCAGCCGGGGCCACCACGCCTTCAGGAAGTCGCGGAACTCCTCCCGCTCGGACAGGTCGTCCTCGAACTCCCGCTGGCCGGGCAGCCGGCCGACAGGCAACCGTCGGACCTGTGCCCACAGCGCGTTGAAGATCCCGTCGAAGCCGGCGCGGCGTACCTCGTTGCGCCGACCGCCCCCGGACAGCGCCCGGGTCCGGATCGTGTCCAGTTCGGCCGTGGTCAACCGGAGCAGCTCACCCCGATAGAGGAGCCGGAGTTCGCCCGGACCGTCCGGTACCGCGTCCCGTACCGCCCGGCGCAGCACCTGACGCATCCGCAGGGAACCCTTGACCGCAGCCGTCGCGGCGGGGTCGGTCCGGACCGCCACCACGCCCGGAAAGAGCGAGCCCAGCGAGTGCAGGGTGGCGGTCTCCTCGCCGAGCGAGGGCAGCACCGAGGCGATGTACTCGACGAAGACCCCGGACGGGCCGACCACCAGGACGCCGCCACCGGCGAACCGGTTGCGGTCGGAGTAGAGCAGGTACGCCGCCCGGTGCAGGGCGACCGCGGTCTTGCCGGTGCCCGGCCCACCGGACACGATCGTCACCCCGGAGCCGGGGGAGCGGATCGCCTGGTCCTGTTCCCGCTGGATGGTGGCGATGATGTCCCGCATGCCCCGACCGGTGGCCCGGGACAGGGTGGCCAGCAGCGCGCCGTCACCGACCACCCGCATCCCGGCCGGTGCGGCGGCCGGGTCGAGCAGGTCGTCCTCGATCCGGGTCACCCGCTCACCGGTCGACTGGATCATCCGACGCCGGATCACGCCGAGCGGCTCGGCGGCGGTGGCCTGGTAGAAGGCGGCGGCAGCCGGGGCCCGCCAGTCGATCACGAGTGGTTCGGAGTTCTCCCCCCGTACCCCGAGGCGTCCGACGTGCATCACCGAACCGTCGCGCAGGTCCAGCCGGCCGAAGACCAGCCCCTCGTGTTCCGCGTCCAGCGCGTGTCGGCGGCGGGCGGCGTGGAAGACCATGGCGTCGCGTTCCACCAGCGCACCGAAGTTGCCCACCCGGGCCAGCCGGTAGCCCTCCTGCTCCGCCAGGGCGGCCGACTGGCGCAGCCGCGCCAGCCGGGCGTAGACCCGGTCGAGATGGCGCTGCTCGGCGGCGATCTCCTGCTCGAGGACGGTACGGTCGGTCAACGCGCTGGCTCCCGGACGGTTCGGCGGTGGCTCACCGCCACGTCCGGCGGCCAGGTCAGTGGGCGTCGGTCCGTATCGGTGACCAGAGCGAGGGTACGGGTAGTAGCGGCGGTCCGCCCCAGCGATCAAGGTATGTCGGGCGGTATTTGATCTCCGTCACGTTTGATGGCGTACTGCCAGCGTGCGGCGGCGCAGTGCCAGCAGTGCCCAGGGCACCCAGACCAGCTCCAGCAGCAGGCGCGGCCACACCGGCCCGACCGGGGTGAACGGGAGCATGACCAGGCCCCGGTCGACCGCGCCGAGCAGCGCGAGGACACCGAGCGTCACGGTGAGCCAGCCGAGGCCGACCCGTCCGGCGGCACGCAGCGACCAGCCGGTGCCCAACCAGCCGAACCCGAGCAGCGCCAGCCCGGCCGGGGTCCACCAGGTCGCCTCCGCCGCCGTGCCGTACACACCGGCGGTCAGGCCGCCGACCAGCAGCGCCAGGGCGCCTGCGGACAGCGCCGTACGCCGGGTCGCGCGTACCCACAGCGCCAGGGCGACCAGGCCGAGCAGCAGCGCCTCCCCGAGCGCCCACTGCACCTCGATCCGGGCCAGTCCACGTGCGCCGTACCAGTCGCAGTTGCCCGGCATCCGGCGCTCGCCGAGGGAGTAGTCGGAGCAGGCGTAGAGCTTGACGAGCTTGCCCGGCTCGGCGACCGCCCGGTTGACCCCGAGTCCGGCGGGCAGGTCGTCGGCCCCGCAGGCGGGCAGCGCCAGCGGCTCGGAACCGGCCCCGGAGGGCCGCTGCCAGCACGACCCGCGCCCCTGACCGTCCCACCAGAAGTCCATCCGGTTGGGCGAGGTCGTGCCGTCCTGGCGGACGCCCAGTTCGTTGCCGAGGTACCGGTTGTGGTGCGAGGTGTCGAACTGGGCGTCGAACGACGAGTCGCCACGTACCTGGCCGGGCACCCAGGAGGTGACAAAGCCGGCATATTTGTGCCCGTAGACCCAGTTGTCCCGCCAGATGTTGTAGTTGCCGCCCGGGTTGATCACTCCGGTCCCCACCGGCAACCCCACCGCCGGGCAGACCACGCCCTGCTCGTAGCCCCGCTCGGCGTACGGACGGGCGCAGGTGCCGTCCCGTACGTACCGGTAGTAGTCCTCGTTGTTGTCGCCGATCACGTTCCGCTCGAACCTGGCGTGGTTCTGCGGCATGCCCGGATGGTTGGGAAAGGCCGAGTCGGTGCCCACCCCGGCCGCGTTGCCGGTGAAGACGTTGTCGTGCGCCCAGACCGAGTCCCCGGCCGTGCCGGAGTAGCCGAGCAGGTTGTGGTGGGAGTAGCAGCCCCGGATCTCGATGGCGTAGCGGTCGACCCGGTGACCCCGGTCGGCGTTGATGTTGGAGGCGGCCCCCGGATAGACGCCGGAGTCGCCGTTGCCGTACGCCTCGCAGTCGGTGTAGAGGCCGTGGTCGTCGGCGAAGGTGAGGAACCCGTACTCGTCGTTCCAGCGGCCGGTGACCCGGTCGATGACGAAGCCGTCGGTCTCCAGGATGTAGACGGCGTTGAAGGTGGTCCGCTGGGCGGTCAGGTTACGCAGGTAGAAGCCGTTGGCCCGGTCGGCGCGGATGGCGTTGAGCTTCTGGTAGCCGGCGTCAACGATCACGTCCAGCGGGCCCGCGCCGGTGCCCTCGATCTGTAGGTCCGGCTTGCCGATCACGGCGACGAGGTTCTGTACGTGCGGGCAGTTCCGCTGCTGCTCGAAGGAGAGCACCTGGTAGAGCTGGTTGCCCGCCATCGGTGCGTCGAGCGAGGCGCAGGCCGCCGTCTGCGGAGCGAGGCTCGGCTCCTCGCGGTAGGTGCCGGGCAGCACCAGGATCCGGGTGCCGGGCAGTCGTACGGCGTTCACCGCAGTCTGGATGTGCCGGTAACCGGAGCGTCGGCACTCGGCGAACAGCTCCTGGTTGCGGGTCCTGACCTCGGTCGGGAAGCCGGCGATCCGGGTGGCGAAGTCGGCCGGATCGTCCTTGCAGACCAGGAGCCGGGGACCGTCCGTACGGTAGGTCGGCACGCTGCCGGTGCCGTCCGGATAGACCGGATCACGCTCGGCGTGGGCGGATGCCGGGGCCGAGGGGGCGAGGACGAGCAGCAGGAGCACGGCCGTGCCGATGATGCGCGTCGATGTCGCCATTCGCGCAGATTAGAGGAACACTCGCGTTTGGGCTAGGGGCTGCCCGGTCGCTGGAGGCTGCCCGGCCACGCTGTGCCCGTTCGTTCGGTCAGGGTGTGCCCGTCCGGCCAGGCTGTGCCCGTCCGACCGCTCCCGGTCCTGTTACCTGACATGACGCCACCGGCCCGGTACGGATCGATCGATCCGTACCGGGCCGGGTGGGTGACTACGGGGTGACTCAGGCCTCGAAGACGCCGGCCTCGACCAGGCGCTTCTCGGTGGTGTCCCAGCCGTGGGTCGGGAAGGCAGCGGCCAGGCCGTTGATCTCAGCCCGGATCTTGGCCGCGTGACCGGCACCGGCCAGCACCCGGATCTCCTCGATGAAGGCCTCGGAGTCGGTGCGCAGGTGGTTGGTCTTGCCGTTGGTCAGGTTCCGCACGTAGGCGTGCTTGCCGCCGTTGAGCGGGATGAGGTACTTGAACTCGCCGAGAACGCTCAGGGCGCCACCCTGACCGGCCTGGCCGGCGCGGACTGACGCGCGCGCGGTCTTAGAGGTGTTGCTCGCCACGGAGGTACTCCTTGCAAGACGTGCGTACGGGAGGACGGATGTCCGGGGGCCCGACGGTGGACCGCCGGAGGGGGTTCTGGTGGCCCAGTGAGCCGCCGGATATGGAAACGCTATTGGCGGCAGAAGCCGCCGAGTGAACTTTACATGACCGTGAAGGCTGGTTGGCCAGCGCGGCCGTCACAGGGAGACAACCATGGCCACCGGTACGGCTATTCCGTACCGTCGAATTTCCGATTTCCTGGCACACCATCCGTAACGTCAGTCATCATATGTTCCAGCCGACTGGGAGATCGAGGTCGTAGGGGAAGACGCACCTCGCTCCCCGGGAGGTCACAACGTGCCAACGCGTGGCGTCGTATACGTCCACTCGACCCCGCTCGCCGTGTGCCCACACGTCGAATGGGCGATCGCGCGCGTCCTTACGACGCCGGTCAATTTGCACTGGACTGCCCAACCGGTCGATCCATCCGCCCGGCGGGCCGAGTGCGGATGGTCCGGTCGACCAGGGACCGGCGCGGAACTGGCTGCTGCCCTCCGGCAGTGGCCCATGATCCGTTTCGAGATCACCGAGGAGCCGAGCCCGGGAGTCGACGGTGAGCGGTTCATGTACGTCCCCGGTCGGGGGCTGTTCCGGGCCGCCGCCGGAGCCGCCGGTGACATCCAGCTCGGCGAGGACCGGCTCCGCGCGATCATGGCGTCCGCCCGGGCGCCGGAGGCGCTGGCGCATGCCCTCGACAAGGCACTCGGAACCGCCTGGGACGCGGAACTGGAGCCGTACCGGCACGCCGGGGACGGCGCACCCGTGACCGTTCTCACCCAGGTCGGTTGAGCGACGTCCACCGGCGGGTCCGAGCCCGGGTGGGAACCGGCCGTCCTCCCCCAGACCGGGGGAGAGTGGCCGTTCCCTCCCCGGTCCCCGGGCCAATCGACCGACCGGTCGGTCGGCTCGGAGGGTCGGCCACACCCCGGGCGGGTGACCCCGAGTTGCCCCGATTAGGGGTGCCCTGGTGGGATGGCTGGCGTGCCGTTCACCCCTCGGCGGACTCCCGTCGCGCTCGTCGTACTGGCCGCGCTGATCCTGACCGGCTGTGGCACCGACCCGGCCGCCGCACCACCCGCGAGCCCAGCGCCACCCAGCCTCCCCACCGGCGGAGATCTCGCCGACCGGGCAGCCCGACTCGCCGGCAGCCTCGCCGACGAGGACCTGGTCGGCCAGGTGCTGATGCCCTTCGCCTACGGCGACTCGGCCAGCAAGGTCTCCGCCGGGTCGGCGGCCGGCAACCAGAAACTCGCCGGGGTGGACACCCCCGCCCAGATGATCGAGAAGTACCGGCTCGGTGGCGTGATCCTGGTCGGCTTCTCCGCCGACGACCCCACCGGCAGCAACCAGGTCACCACCAACGTCGACACCCCGGAGCAGGTGCACGGCCTGACCACCGGGCTGCGGGCCGCCGCCGCGAAACTACCGGCCGGTGCCGCGCCGCTGCTGGTCGGCATCGACCAGGAATTCGGTGTGGTCACCCGGATCAGGGACGGGGTCACCAACCTGCCCAGCGCACTGGCCGCCGGGGCCGCCGGTGACCCGGCACTGACCGAGGGTGCCTGGCGGGTGGCCGGCACCGAACTCGCCGCCATGGGCATCAACGTCGACTTCGCGCCGGTCGCCGACGTACTGGCCACCAACAGCACGGTGATCGGTTCCCGGTCGTACGGTGCCGACCCGAGGGCCGTCGGGGAGCAGGTCAGCGGAGCGGTACGCGGACTCCAGGGCACGGGCGTCGCGGCGACCGTGAAGCACTTCCCCGGTCACGGCCACACCGCCGCCGACTCGCACGACGACCTGCCGACGCTCACCCAGGACCGCAAGGTGCTCGACGCCGGGGCGTTGCCGCCGTTCAAGGCCGGCATCGCCGCCGACGCCTGGCTGGTGATGTCCGCCCACCTCGACGTACGCGCCATCGACCCGGGGGTCCCGGCGACCTTCTCCCGCAAGCTGCTGACCGACGTGCTACGTGGCCAGCTCGGCTTCAAGGGAGTGCTGGTCACCGACGGGATGAACATGGGTGCCGTCCAGCGCTGGCCGGCCGGTGAGGCGGCGGTCAAGGCGATCAACGCCGGCAACGACCTGCTGCTGATGCCGCCGAACGTCACCCAGGCGTACGACGGGCTGCTGGCCGCCCTGCGGGACGGCTCGCTGCCCCGGACCCGCCTGGTGGAGGCGGTGACCCGGGTGCTGACCCTGAAGCTCCGGCTGGCCGAACACCAGACGCCGGCCATGTCCACGCTGAACAGCCCGGCCCACCGGGAGGCGGTCGGCAAACTTGCCGCAGCGGCGGTGACCCAACTGCGCGGGTCGTGCCCCAGCGCGAAGGTGACCGGTCCGGTCACCATCAGTTCCTCGGGCGGCCGGGACCGTACCCGCCAGCTGCTGTCCGACGCACTGCGGGCGGCCGGGGTCGAGGTGGTCGACCGGGGCGGGACTGTGGTGCACCTGGTCGGCTACGGCGATAAGGCCGCCGACCTGCGGGACGACGCGACGGTGACCGTGGGCATGGACACGCCGTACCTGCTGGGCAAGGCGAAGTCCAAGGTGCTGCTGGCGACGTACTCCTCCAGCCCGGCGTCGATGACCGCGCTGGCCGGGGTACTGGCCGGTCAGGCCAAGCCAGTCGGTCGATCGCCGGTACCGGTGCCCGGGCTGCCGGTCAGCTCCTGCGCCGGCTGACGAGGGCACCGACCCGTCACCGACCTGGCGACGGGAGATGTCGCTCCTGTCGTGACGTCCGTCACGAAGGGTGCTGGTAGCGTTCGGCTGTCCGTTTCTCGATCGATCGGAGAGGGGCGCCGCCGTGACCCAGCCGGAGCCGACGCTCTCCGTCGTCGTGCCGATGTTCAACGAGGAGAGCGTCCTACCGCTGCTGGCACCCCGGCTACGGGCCGCGCTCGACGAACTGGGCGAAGCGTACGAGGTGGTCGCCGTCGACGACGGCAGCACCGACGCCACCCCGGCGGTCCTCGCCGGTCTGCGGCGTGGCTGGCCGCAGCTCCGGGTGATCCGGCTACGGCGCAACAGCGGCCACCAGGCGGCCCTGACCGCCGGCCTGTTCCGGGCCCGGGGCGACTACGTCGCCAGCATCGACGCCGACCTACAGGACCCGCCGGAGGCCATCGGCGAGATGCTGCGGCTGGCCCGGTCGCGCGGGCTCGACATCGTGTACGGCGTACGTCACGACCGGTCCACCGACTCGCCGTTCAAACGGTGGACGGCGGGGCTCTACTACCGACTGGTGCGTCGCCTGGTCGGCAACAGCATTCCGGACCAGGCTGGCGACTTCCGGCTGCTCAGCCGGGCGACCGTGGCAGCCCTGCGGGAGTTGCCCGAGCAGCGTCCGGTGCTCCGGCTCGTGGTGCCCTGGCTCGGTTTCCCCAGTGGCGAGGTCAGCTACGTCCGGGAGGAACGGGCCGCCGGCCGGACGAAGTACACGCTGTCCCGGATGTTCCGGCTGGCCACCGACAGCATCACCAGCTTCTCGGCGGCCCCGCTGCGGATGGCCACCTGGCTCGGTGCCGGCGGGGTGGTGCTCTGCGCCGTGCTGCTGGTCGTCGTGTTCGTCGCCTACCTGCTCGACTACACGGTCGCCGGCTGGCCCTCGCTCTACGTCGCGATTCTCTTCCTCGGGGCGGTGCAGTTGCTCTGCCTGGGACTGCTCGGCGAGTACGTCGCCCGCATCTACGTCGCGGTGCAGGGACGCCCCAGCTACTTCATCGGCTCCGACACGTTGGAGAGTGACCGCACGGTGAACGCTGATCACACGGCCGACGCCGAGGTCGCCCCGGTGGCCGGCACCGCCCCGGGAGCGGCCGGGGAACCGGTGGCGACTGCGGAATCGGGGGAGACTGCGGAATCGGGGGAGACCGGGGAACCGGCCGGGGTGCGGGTGGCCGGTGACGGCCTGACCGCAGCGGCTGCGGGGCCGAGGGCGTCCGGATGACCTCGACGGCGCGTCCGGAAACCGAGCCGTCGACCGCTGCGTCGCGTCCCGCGCCGTCCGCCCTGCGTCGCTGGCTACCGCTGGCGGTGGGGGTCGGGTACGTCGCCGTCGTGCTGATGGCGGCCGGCACGTCCCCGCTGGACCTCGTCCGGTACGCCGGCTACGTCTGCCTGGCCGTGCTCCTGCCGGGCACCCTGGTCTACCGGGCGCTGCGCCGTCGGCCGCACACCCTGGTCGAGGACGTGGCGATGGGAGCCGCCGTCGGACTGGTCCTGGAACTGCCGGCCTGGGCGCTGTTCGCCGTGCTGGACATCGGCGGCTGGCTGTGGTCGTGGCCACTGGCGGTGGTGGCGGTCTTCGCCGCCGTACCCGGGCTGCGCCGGCACTGGCTGGTCCGGGACTACCCCGCCCACGCCCCGGTGGGCTGGTCGTGGACGTTGGCCGGGGCGGTGGCCTTCTTCACCACCTACCTGTCCTCGGTCTTCCTGCAACGCAACCCGATCCTGCCCACCGACGAGGGCACCCGGCAGTACGTCGACCTCGCCTACCAACTGTCGCTGGCCGGGGAGGCGAAGCACCAGTTCCCGCTGCACGTGCCGCAGGTCGCGGCGGAACGGCTCGACTACCACTGGTTCGGGTACGCCCACATGGCCGCGACCAGCCTGATCGGCCGGATCGACCTGCCGGTGGTGGCGTTGCGGCTGGCCGTACCGGCGCTGTGCGCGGCGGCGATCGTGCTCACCGCCGTACTGGGCTGGCGGGCCAGTGGCCGGCCGTACGTCGGGGCCGGGGCGGCGATCCTGTTCTTCGTCATCGGCGAGACCAACTTCACCGACCCGGTGACCATGCCGTTCGGCACCCAGGCGACCTTCGTCATCTGGCACGGCATGTCGATGATCTACAGCTGGGTGCTGCTGATCGCGTTGATCGCGGTCCTGGTCGACGTCGTCGACCGGCGTACGGATCGACCGGTGGCACCGATCGGGCCCGGCGCCTTCGTGCTGGTCGGGCTGTTGATGTTCGCCTCCAGCGGGGCCAAGGCCAGTTCGGTGCCGGTCGTCGCGCTGGCCCTGGCGATCACCGCGCTCGTCCTGCTGATCTCCCGTCGACGTGTCCCGTGGGCGGTGGTCGTGGCCGGGGTCCTGGCCGGTGCCGCGCAACTCTTCGCCACGGCGGTGCTCTACCGTTTCCAGGCGTACGGCGTACAGATCGGTCCGCTGTGGAGCCTCGAGGGCTTCTGGGCCCGGCCGCCCGACCGTCCGTTCTGGATGCAGGCACTGGTGGTGCTTGCCGTACTGGCGATGTTCCTGGTGAACATGCAACTGCGGGCCGCCGGGATCGTGCCGCTGCTGCGGACGCGGGGGCCCCGACTCGACCCGACGCAGTGGCTGCTGCTGGCCGGAACCGTTGCCGGCCTCGCCTTCTATCTGGTGGTGGAACAGTCCGGTGGCGGCAACCAGTACTTCCTGCGGGCCGGCTTCACCTTCGCGGTGGTGCTCTCCGCCTGGGGCTACGCGAAGGTTCTCGACCGGGCCCGGCTGACCGACCGGGAGAAGCAGCTGCTGGCCGGGTTTGCCGTCGGGCTCGTGTTGCTGCTGGTGGCGATCCAGCTCGGTTACGCCGGACAAGCCACCGGGGGCACCCCGTTCGATCCGATCCGTCCGATGCTCCAGTGGTCGCTGGCCCTGGCCACGGTCGGCCTGGTCGTCTTCGCGCTGTGGGGACCGATCAGCCAGCGACAACCGGCGCTGCGTGGTCGCGGTGGGCTCGTGGCGTTGACAGCCATCCTGGTGATCGGTGCCCCGGGCCTGATCATGGACATGCACAAGTCCGAGCGGGCCCCCAACGGCGGGGCCTACGTCAACGTCCCGTTGCCCAGGTCACGGGTCGAGGCGGCGCGCTGGACCCGGGACCACAGCTCGCCGGACGACGTGGTCGCCACCAACGTGCACTGTGTGGTCAAGGGCAACGGCTGGTGCGACGCCCGGGGTTTCTGGTTGAGCGCCTACAGCGAACGCCGGGTACTGGTGGAGGGGTGGGCGTTCGCGCCCCGGGTGGCTGCCCTGGGGGCGTACACCCCGTTCTGGGACCAGGACCTGCTGCGCCGCAACGACGAGGCGTTCTCCGCCCCCACCGCCGACGCGCTGCGCGAGTTGCGGGAGCGGCACGGCGTACGGTGGTTGGTGGTCGACCGGTCGGTGGGCTACGAGGCCTCCGACCTGCGGGAGTTGGCCCGGCTCCGGTTCGACAACGGCCGGCTGGCGGTCTACGAGCTGGGGTGACCGGAAATCGCTGGTCACCGTCCTGCCGGATTGGCGAGGATGGCCCGATGACCGCTGTCTCCATGCCCCTGTCGATCACGATCGTCTCCCCGGACGACGAGCAGTCCCGCGCGGTGCTGCGGGCGTACTACCACGACATCGTGGGCCGTTACCACGGCCGGCCGGTGACCGAGGCCGAGATCGACGCCGTGCTGGTGGAGGAGCCCAGCGACGATCTTCAGCTGCCGGACGGCCTGTTCTGGGTGGCCGGCGAGGGGACGACCGTGGTCGGCTGTGCCGGGCTACGCCTCCTGCCCGATGGGGTCGGTGAGGTGAAGAGGGTCTTCGTCACGCACCAGGCCCGGGGCCGGGGGATCGCGTCGCGGCTGCTGGCCGAGGTCGAGCGGGTGGCCCGGGCGCGTGGCCTGTCCCGGCTGCGGCTCGACACCCGCGACGACCTGGTCGAGGCACGACGGCTGTACGCCAAGCACGGTTACCGGCCGATTCCGGCCTTCAACGACGACCCGTACGCCGCCCACTGGCTCGGCAAGGACCTGTGAACGTCGTCGAGACCCACCGGGCGGTGCTCGGCAGGCTGCTGCCAGCGGACGATCTGCCGGATCTTGTCGTGCGTCGGGGGCAGTTCCACGATGTGGTGATCGGCGCGGAGCAGGTCGTGTGCTTCGCCCGCACCAGGGCGGCCGGTGAACGGATGCCCCGGCGAGCTGCCGTGCTTCGTGTGCTCTCCGGACTGGGCCTCGGCTTCCGTACCCCACAGCCCCTGGCCGAGGGGACCACGGCCGGCGGCGAACCGTCGTACCTGGTGCTGAGCCGGGTTCCGGGGGCACCACTGGCAACTTCGGAACTCCTGCGTCCCGGCATATCGGACACCGTCGCCGCCCAGTATGCCGCCCTGTTCAGGACGCTCAGCGAGGCAGGTGCGACGGAGGCGGCCCGTGAGGCCCTACCGCACCAGCGCGCTGATCGGTGGCCGGACTTTGCCGAGGGCGTACGCCGGGAGTTGTGGCCGCTGATGTCTGTGGCCGGACGGGACCGGGCCGAGTGGGAACTCGCCGCCCTGGATGGTCTTCCACAGGTCACCTCCGCTGTCGTACACGGTGACCTCGGTGGCGAGAACGTCCTGTGGGAGTGGACGGACGGGGTGCCCCGGCTGAGCGGTGTGGTCGACTGGGACGGCGTCCTCCTGGGGGACCAGGCCGAGGACCTCGCCGCCGTCGCGGCCAGCTACGGCGACACGCTGCTGGCCGCTGTCCTGGTACGTCTTCGCCCCTGGGGCCTGGCCCCGGCCGACGTGTCCGCGCGGATCTCGGCGATTCGCGGCACCTTCGCGCTTCAGCAGGCCCTTCAGGCATTGCGCGACGAGGACCAGTCGGAACTGGACGACGGATTGATCGGTTACCGCTGAGCCTGTTTCGACGGTTCGGGGCGTACCGGCATGATGTGTGGGCATGAGTGCCGAGCCGGTGACCGTGTCGGCCCCCCGACCGATTCCACACCCCTCGCTGGTGCAACGTTGGCACGACCTCGCCTTCCTGCACTGGCCGGCGGCGCCGGAGACGATCCGGCCCTTCCTGCCGGCGGGAACACGTCCGGACGCGTACGACGGCGTCACGTACGTCGGCCTGATCGGGTTCCGGATGGTCGGGCTGGGCCTGCTGTCCGGCCCCGGCCTGCCCTACCTCGGCACCTTCTGCGAGACCAACGTCCGGCTGTACTCCGTCGACGACGAGGGCCGGCGGGGCGTGGTGTTCCTGTCCCTGGACGCGGCGCGGCTGCTGCCCGTACTCGTCGCACAGGCGAGCCTGCGGCTGCCGTACAAATGGTCGGCGATGCGGTTGGACCGCGACGGCGACCGGTACAGCTACCGGTGCCGACGTCGATGGCCCGGCAGGTCGGGTGTCACCGGCCGGATGGTGGTCCGGGCCGGTGAGCCGATCATCGTGCCCACCGAACTGGAGCACTTCCTGACCGCCCGGTGGGGGCTGCACGTACGGGCCTACGGCCGGACGCTGTACCTGCCGAACGAACATCCGCCGTGGCCACTGCACCGGGCCGAGCTGCTGGAGTTGGACGACCGGTTGGTGTCGGCGGCCGGCCTGCCAGCACCGGTGGGGCCGCCGGTCAGTGTGCTGCACTCACCCGGGGTCCCGGTACGGTTCGGCCGGCCGGTGCCGCTGCGCTAGGCGCTGTCGCGGCCGGTCAGCAGTGGTTTACGCATCCGCATCAGCCAGAAGCTGGACGGGAGCCGGGTCGCGTCGTCGACGACCTCGCCGTCGACGTCGTCGAAGAACTCCCGGGCCAGTGCGACGAAGCCGGCCGGCTTGCGGACGTACTCGCCCCGGTCGTTGTCGGACATCCAACGCGAGATGCGGCCCTGGCGGGGTTCGTAGCAGGTGTCGACGGCGATCACCCGCCCGCCGGGGGCGAGGGCCCGGGCCGCCACCCGCAGCAGGTTCCGGGAGTCGGCATCGGACAGGTGGTGCAGCAGCCCCAGCAGCAGCACCGCGTTGGCGGGTGGGATCCGGGCCAGGTGCTCCTCCCCGAAGACGGCACAGTGGAACTCGGCCCGGTCACTGCCCCACCGCTGCCGGGCGTACTCGATGTACCGTGGCGCCGTGTCGAAGCCGTGGTAGCGGACCCTGGGCAGCCGTCCGAAGTAGTACGCGGGACCGCAGCCGACGTCGATCACCGTGTCCCCGTCGGCGAGGCTCAACTCGTCGAGACAGCGGTAGCACAGCCGGTCAGCGCCGAGACCACGCTGTAGGGCGACGTAGAGCGAAACATGGCCGAGCAGGCCCTTGGCGGCTGCCAACATCCGGAACTTCTTTCGCCTGGACACGTCGAAGATCAGCGGCGAACGCCGCCGTGTCGGCGGAACCTACCACCATCCGGATGGGGTGATCTAGTTGGCAGAACCTGATAATCCACTCAGTCCGTGAGCGGTCGGTGCGCGCGTAACATAAGGGACACACCAGGTAGTGACTTCACCGGTAGGTAGCGTTCGGCGGTGATGATCGTCCGGAGGCCGAGGTTGACCACACCAGGCAGATCGTCCAGGTCACTGCCGGTGGACTTGCGACGTCGCCAGGCTGCCACCGGGCGGAGTAAAACGTTCCAGCTCCACAACTCGTCGATCACCAGCCCGGCCTTCTCGACGACGGCGGTGAGCGAGTCGCGGTCGTAGCGCCGGACGTGCCCGACCGCCACGTCGTGCGCCGACCACAACCGCATGTCACACGGTACGGCGATCAGCGCGGTGCCGCCCGGGCGCAGCGTACGCCGGATCTCGGCGGCGGCCAGATGGTCCTCCTCGATGTGTTCGAGGATGTCGAAGGCGACCACCAGACCCAGGCTGGCCGAGGGCACCGGCAGATAGCGGGCGTCGGCCCGGATCACGTCGAGTCCCCGCTCGGCGGCCACCTGTGCGCCTTCGGCGCTGTACTCGAGGGCCAACGGCTGCCAGCCGTGGGCGCGTAGGACCCGGGTGTTGCCTCCGCCGGCCGCCCCGATGTCCAGGGCCCGCTCCGGGGTGCTGCTGCTGGCCCCGGGGCGTTGCCCGTTGGCGGCCAACCGGCGCAGCGCCCGGGCCAGCAGGGCCCGTCGCTCGCGGTACCACCAGTGGGTGTCCTCCAGCGCGGCGAGCTTACGGATCTCGGTGGCTTCCAACGCGTACTCCTCGGCGGGTCGGGCGGTCCTACCCTAACGGGCACAGCGTCGTACGGCGTAAACCCGGCTGCGGTCCGACACTCTGCCTGGCAGACTCCGCCGGCATGGGAGAAGCGAGTGGATTCGACTATCTGGAACGGCCCGACGGGTCCGTGGTGATCACACATCGGGGGCGGGTCGCGACGACGTTGCGCGGCGGTCGGGCCGACGAGTTCCTCGCCGAGGTCGACGACGATCCGCAGCAGGTGATGGCCCGCTGGACCGGCAACTACCGGCGGGGCAACGAGCGCACCGCCAAGCAACACCCGCGTAACCGCCTGCGCTGAGGTGCTGGGAAGGCCCCTTCCTAACGAGAGGGCGCGGTGAGAATGCCGAGAATGGCGAGGAACCGGGTCGACATCGCCGCACTCCGCCAGCGCTGTCCGGAGCTGCTGACCTTCGAGACGTGGCTGCGTACGAACCGGTAGCCGCGGGGCCCGATCAGCTGTGCGGACACGTCCTTGTATGGGGTTCATTGTCATCGATAAGGTTTGAGCCTCGACGAAATCATCCGTGCGTCGATACGGCGACCCTGCGTCGCCGAGGTCGCTGGACGGGGCCATCGGGTGCGCCCATCAACCGACGGGAG
Organism: Micromonospora sonneratiae; assembly: GCF_042679305.1. NCBI lineage: Bacteria > Bacillati > Actinomycetota > Actinomycetes > Micromonosporales > Micromonosporaceae > Micromonospora > Micromonospora sonneratiae. The sequence goes on from NZ_JBHTMP010000003.1 coordinate 180,228, forward strand.
AAACCATGATTCCCAAGAGGGCCGCCGTGGTCGCGGCCATCGTCGCCACGAGTGTCGGTCTGCTCGCCACCCCGGCGCAGGCTGCGGCCACGCCGATCAGCACCTTCGCACCCAGCGAGGCCGGCGGGCTCTTCTGTAGTGCTGTCGAACAGGTCTTCGAGGACAGACGAGCCCAGACGGAAGGGCACCCCGGCGACTGGTACTACTGCGAGCGGACGCCGGACATGTGGGCCCTGTACGAACGCTGAGCCGCTGATTCGTCGTCCACCCACGGGTCGGATCTCGACTGGGATCCGGCCCGTGGGATGGACGAGGTACCCCGGCCAGCGCCCCCGCACCCCGTCGGTGGGACTTCGCCGATCGCGGGTGCTGCGTCCCCGCCACTTGACGCGCGGGACGGAACCTAGTGGGCCTGGGCGGCCACCGGCTCCTCGGGTGCCGGGCCTTCGGCTGCCGGCGAGGTGGCTCGGGCGGCGGCGATAGCGGCCTGGCCGGACGGCACCATGATCGCCACGATCGTCACGCCGATGGTGATCAGACCGGCCACGATCAGCAGGGTCTGGACGCTGATCACGTCAGCCAGCGGACCGAACACCACCATGCCGATCGGGGTGGCCAGGGCCATCACGATGCCGACGTAACTGAACACCCGGCCCTGCATCTCCGGCTCCACCGTCTCCTGGATCAAGGTCGTGACCGGGGTGGAGAACAGCGGAACCGCGAGCCCGAACAGGAACATGAAGCCGTAGAAGACCCACAGGTTGGTACTGAAGCCCAGTGCCACGGTGCAGACCGCGAAGCTGAAGGTCGAGATCAGGATCAGTCCGATCCGGCTGCGCTTGGCCAGCAAGGTGGCGATCAACGCGCCGCCGAGCATCATCCCGACGCTGAACGCGATCTCCAGCACGGCCAGCATCCACTTTTCCGTACCGAAGGTGCGGGCCACCATCAGCGGCGTGACGAACGACGGCGCGACGGTGAGCAGAAAGATGATCGCGAACACCAGCAACAGCCAGCGGACGATCCGGTGGGTCCAGATGTAACGCATGCCCTCGACCAGGTCCTGCCGGTAGGTGGTCGCCGTCTCGGTCACCCGCTCCAGGGTGGGCACCGAGACCAGGGCCAGCAGCCCGATGCCGATCACTGCGGTGATCACGTCCAGGAAGAAGATCGGCACCACTCCGAAGCCGGCGTAGATGGCGGCAGCCGCCGCCGGTGCCAGCAGCGCCATCGCGGAGCTGATGGTCTGGAACATGCCGTTGATCCGCATCAACTGATCGGCCGGCACGATCTGCGGGATCATCGCCTGCACCGTCGGCGTCTGCACCCCGGCCCCGAACGAGCGGACCGAGACTGCCAGCAGAATCACCCATAGGTCCGTGACGCCGTTCAACATCAACAGAGCCAGGACCAGGGTCGCCGCCGCGATGCCGGCATCGGCGATGATCGTCAGCGTCTTGCGGTTCATCCGGTCGGCCAGTACGCCGCCGAAGATCGACACGATGCCCTGGGGAGCGAACGCGCAGATGGCGTAGAGCGCGACCGCCAGGCCGGACTTCGTCTCCAGCGTGACGTACCACATCACCACGTACTGGACGACCATCGAGCCGAACAGCGACACGGTCTGGCCGGACAGGAAGAGCGCGACGTTGCGTTTCCAGTGAGCCGGTGCGGGCACCGGACCGGTCTCAGGGGCAAGGCTTGTCTCGGGCACGGTCTCCTCGATCAGGGCAGTCGGTCAGCGGCGGCAAAGATAACCGCAGGGTGTGACACCGCCGGGACACCGGGCGAACGGCTCAGCTTGGTGAAGGCCGGTTCGCTGGCATGTCGGTGAGCACTCGCCCGATCAACCCACCCCGGCATGCTTCCCGGCCGAGGTCGGGGTCACGCCTGGTACGGCGGCTGATCTCCGGCAGCATCCAGGCTCCCGTGGCGTTCCCAAGACCATACCGGGGCAAGGGGGGTGGTGGCTCGTGATTTAACCGCAGCGGCTCGGGCGCCGGCGACCACCTCGGCGGAGCCATGCTGGATTCGTGACGTGACACGAAGGGTCCCTTCCTGTGCAAGAAGCAGTAGGAAGGGACCCTTCCCTCGGAATCAGCGGTGGACCGAGACCTGGTGGCTCACCGCAGCACCGTCGGCGGACGCCTCGAAGGCGGCCAGCACCGAACTGGCCTGGCCGCCCGTGACCGGTACGAGGACCTGCCTGCTCTTGCCGGCGCGCAGCTCGACCGTCTGGTCGCCCAGCGCGACGTCACCGTTCCACGTGTAGAGGTACGCGGTGCCGGTGCGGTTGGCCCTGACGGTGACCAGCACGCCGCCGGTCACCCGCTGCGCCTTGCTGATGGTGAAGGCGTTGCCGGGCAGCCGGGGTACGGCGGCCGGGGCCACCCCGTCGACCGCCGACTGGGCGATCGTCTGCGGGCTGTGCACACTGCGGGCGGCGGTGTCCGGGAAGACCGGGGTGCTCGCCTCACGCTGGGCCGGGGTGTAGCCGGGCAGCGTGGCCAGGCCGTACCGGTACGGGTCGGCCCGTACGCCCTGGAAGGTCGACCAGCCCAGCCGGGACTGCGAGCTGAGGTCCTGGGTGTCCGAGTCGTAGATGAGGATGTTCAGCCCCATCCGGGCCGGGTCCACCGCGTCGGGCAGCACCGCGAACGGGATGCTCGTCTCGATGGTGTAGCCGGTGTACGGCTCGCTGACCTTGCTGACCACGGTCATCCCGGGAGCGGTCTCGGCCCCCGGTCCCTGCCGGTTGTCGGCGTCCCGCTGGAAGCACGGCGGGTTGCCGTTGGCCGGGTCGTCGGTGATCGGGAAGATACCCGCCTTGAAGACCGTCGAGGTGTTCGCCGAGTCGCCCTTCGGGTCGACGATGATCTCGACGCTGTCCGTACGACGCTGCCGCTTGCAGTCCTGCGGCACCACCTTGCGGCCGAGTACGTCGTCGGTGACGTGCACGATCACCTTGAGCGCGTCGTCGGTGAACGCGATCTTTCCGGTGGCCGAGGCGTCCTGCGGGGTGGTCGCCGTACCCTCCCAGATCCGGGAGAGGTTCAGCTCGGGACCGGAGTACTCGCCCTCGCCCGCGACCCCGTCGACGTGGTGTCCGTCGCCGGCCCGGGGCACCACCGTGGTCGGCACGATCTGCAACGCCCCGGTCTCGATGGTGCTGCCGGCCGCACTGGTGGTGGTGATGGTGACCGGGTAGTTGCCGCCCTCGTTGGCGGTGGGCAGGGCGGCGTCGGTGTTGGTGACCCGGAAGGTCACCGCACCGGTCGCCCCGGCGGCGAGGTCGGCGTACGACCTGGTCTTCTCCTCGACGGCGAAGCCCGCCGGTACGTCGAGGGTCACCGTGCCCTGCTGCGCGGTGGTGCTGAAGTTGCGCAGGTCGATGCGGACGTCCCGGCTCTGGCCGGAGCCGATGGTGAGGACCGGGGCGATGAGCGTGTCGAGCTGCGGGTAGCCGGACTGGCTGACCCAGTCCCGGAAGACGCCCACCTCGGGCAGTGCCTCCAGGGTGCCGCGCACGTCGGCGACCACCCGGACCGGCTCGTCGGTGGTGCCCCGGCCCTGTCCCCTGGTGGTCAGCGTCGCGCTGAGCAGCTGCTGGGCGTTGGTGGCCGCGTCCTTCGGAACGGTCACGGTGAACGTGGTCCGCTGTTCCCTGTCGCGGACCGAGTTGCCGAGCGAGCCGTTGCCCTCGACCTGCCAACCGGCCGGTACGCGCAGCGCGACCTTCGGGTTGGTCAGGCGCTTGCCGGCGGCGGCGCGGACGTGCGCGGTGACCTGGAAGGAGGTTCCGGGCGACACGTCGAAGCGGTCGGTGGTCAGGAACAGTTCGGTGCCCTGGGGCAGCGCGCCGGAGACGGTCGGCAGGACCGAGCCACGCAGGATCGACTCGGGGCTGGCGTCCGCCGGGTCGTACGGCACCCGGCTGTCGATCAGCGTGTAGAAGTCGCAGCGCATCTTGGCTGGGTCGGTCGGCGCGGCTGCGGTGTTGGCCCAGCCCTGGGTCACGTACTCCCGCCGGGCGTCGACCTCGATCTCCGCCCAGGTCCTGCCGGAGCTGCTGGACGTACCCTCCCAGACGCCGAAGACCTGGTCGGTGGGGATGGTCGGGGTGAACGAGGTCGCACACGCCGGGCCGGTCGCCGAGGTGCCGGTGCCGCCGCTACGCAGGAACTTCGCTGCCCGGAACGGTTGGAGCTTCTCCTTGCGGATCTGCTCCGGGAAGGCGTTCGGGTCGGCCGCGGCGTAGAACGCCTCGGCGGCGAACCGGGCCGCCTGCTGGTGGTTGCCGTGGTTGCCCTCGGTCGGTGAGGGGTTCATCGTCATGATGATCTCGGGCCGGGTCTGCCGGATCACCCGGACGATCTGGGCCAGGGTTCCGTCGTGCTCCCAGATCTGCGCGCTGAGCGGCGCGGACGCGGTGTACCAGAAGTCGACCCGGTCCAGGTTGTAGAGGTGTTCCACCCCCGCCTTGCCGATGGCGGTGCGTTCCTCCCGTTCCCGGATGATGCCCAGCGGCGGGCCCTCCTCCAGACCGACGGCGTTGCCGCCGCCCTCACCCCGGGTGATCGTGATGACGCCGGCCTTGGCGCCGAAGTCTTCCTTCCACTGGCCGAGCGTGGCGAGGCTGCCGGCCTCGTCGTCGGGGTGCGCGCTGACGAAGAGCACGTCGAGGTCGACCGCGCCCGGTGACCCGCCGGACTGCGGGCCGGGGGCGGCGCTGGCGGCCGTCGCGGGGGTGATGAGCGCCAGGGCGGTGATGGTGGGTAGCAGGAGTCTTCGTGCAAGCATGTGGATCCCTTCGGACCATGCGAGACGGATGTGTACCAGGCGGGGAGGGGGAAACTGCGCGACCCGGGTCGGGCCGGGCCGGGCACCGGTTGGCCGGCGTGCAGCAGCGGCCGATCGGTGCCCGTCGGCAGGGCGGCGGGTCACAGGGGATGTGTACGGCGGGTACGGCTCGTCCGTACCGACCGGAAGGCCTTCGCTGGGTGACGCTAAAGATCCACAGCAACGGGAGTCAAGACCTGTCCCCGGAAATTTTTCTTTCGGGGAAAGAAGTAACTCCTGGGGCTCTTCTTGGTGTTTGTCCGAATACTTGCCGGGTCGACCTTTGCCCCTCCTTCCCCCTTGTTGCACCTTCCTGTCCTGGTAGGTGCCGTGCTTGCCGGGCTCCGAGACGGGATCGTTACTTGACGCTAATAGTTCGTTCGCCGTAAGAAGAAAGTGTGAGCGATGTGGCTACTCCGCCCAGCAGCCCGGTGAGCCGGGAGCGGTCGATGCAGATCAAGCGACAGTCTGTGATCTCCTCGGCCCGCCAGGTCCGTCTGCTCTCCCGTGCCGAGTTGACCAAGTTGACCGGGCTGAGCCCGGCCACCCTCACCCCGTTGGTCCGCGAACTGATCAACGAGGGCTACCTCATCGAACGTGGTCCCGGCACCTCCCGGTCCGGCCGACCCCGCGCCATGCTGGAGTTCAACCCCCGCGCCGAGTTGGTCGCCGCGGTGTCCCTGGAGCCCGGCCGGATCTCCTGCGAGATCGCCGACAGCGACGGATCGGTGATCGCGCACCGTACCGCCCGGCTGGGCGGCGACATCGTCGAGACGGTCTGCCAGTTCATTCCCGAGCTGGTCGGCGAGTCCATGGCGGCGCTGCGCGGGGTGGCCATCGCCGCGCCGGGCATCTCGTCCGGCGGCGCGGTACGGTTGGCACCGTCGGTCGGCCTGGTCGAGGGGCGACCGATCGGGGAGTCGGTCCAGCAGCGGCTCGGCATTCCGGTCGTCGTGGACAATGATGTCAACCTGATGGCCGCCGGGGAGCATGCGGCCGGTGCCGGCTCGGACGTGGCGGACCTGCTGCTGCTGCACGTCGCCGACGGGATCGGCGCCGGGCTTGTCCTCGACGGCCAGGTCCGCCGGGGTGCGGCCGGGGCGGCCGGCGAGGTCGGCTTCCTGCCGCTGGACCCGACCGCCCGGGGACACGACGGGGTGGGGCCGTTCGAGGCCCGCTGGTCGGAGAACGCCGTCGCCGAGCGGGTGGTGGCACTGCGGCCCGGTCGTCGTCCCGAGTCCCCGGTACGGGCGCTGATCGAGTTGAGCCGTACCGAACCGGACGCGGCGGCCTATCTCGACGAGCTGCTGGCGGCCTGGGCCCGGCTGATCGTCTCCTGCGTGTGCGTGATCGATCCCGGGCGCGTACTGCTCAGCGGTGCCGCGGCCGAACTGGACGACGACGCGGTCGCGCGGGTGCAGGCACTCGTCACCGAGAGCGTGCCGGCCGCGACCGAGGTACGCCGGGCCGTCCTCGGCGACCGCGCGGTACTGCACGGTGCGGTGAGCTACGCCCTGTCCGCTGCCGCCGGCGGCCTACCAGCCCTGGTGGCGGTGCCATGAAGCTTTCTGTCCCGCGATTTTGCGAAATTCCCTTTCCCCCCGGAGGTACCCCATGAAGCGTCGTCTGGCCCTGGCCGGAGCGCTCGCGGCCGTGCTCGCCGCCACCACCGCCTGTGGCGGTGGCAGCGACAACGGCAGCGACACCAGTTCCAACACCGAGAAGCTCGTCATCTACACCGCCCGTGACAAGAAGGTCGCCGACTACGTCGTCGAGCAGTTCACCGGCAAGTTCCCGGAGTACAAGGGCAAGGTCGAGGTGCTCAACCTCGGTGCCCAGGAGATCCTGGAGCGGGTCCGGGCGGAGAAGGCCAACCCGCAGGCGGACGTCTGGTGGGGCGGCACGCAGCAGGCGCTGAGCTCTGGTGCCTCCGAGGACCTGCTGACCTCCTGGCAGCCGAGCTTCGCCGGCAAGATGGACGCCAAGTACAAGGACGCCCAGGGCCGCTGGTACGGGGAGATCCTGCTGCCCGAGGTCATCATGTACAACAACAAGGCGCTCACCGCCGACGAGGCGCCGAAGGACTGGGACGACCTGCTCGACCCGAAGTGGAAAGACAAGATCATCATCCGGGACGTGGCCGCCTCGGGCACCATGCGGTCGATCTACGCCTCGATGATCCAGCGCCTGTCGGCCGACGGCAGCAACCCGCAGCCCGGCTACGACTGGCTCAAGAAGCTCGACGCCAACACCGGCACCTACGCCGCCAACCCGACCGACCTCTACCTGAAGATGTCGCGTCAGCAGGGGCTGCTCAGCGCCTGGAACCTCCAGGACATCCTGCTGCAGGCCAACCAGTCGAAGATGCCGTTCGACTACGTGATGCCGACCTCGGGCGCGCCGGTGCTCGTCGACGGACTCGCCGCCGTCAAGGGCGGGAACAGCACGGGTGCCCAGAAGTTCATCGAGTTCCTCTTCGACGACAAACTGCGCGCCGACCTGGCCAAGGACTACTTCCAGATCCCGGCCGTGGACATCGCCGAGAAGCCGGAGTGGCTGACCAAGCTCAACCTCAAGCCGATGGACGTCGACTGGGACGTCATCGCCAAGCACGAGACCGAGTGGATCAACCACTGGAACGCCCAGATCAAGAACAAGGGCTGACCGGCAAGAGTAGGGACTGCCGGTCCGGAACAACGGGCTGACCGGTCACGGCACCGGACCGGGCCCACGGGGCCCGGTCCGGCTCCGGATGGAGGAAGGAACCTCATGATCGATGTCACGCTGGAGTCGGTGAGCAAGCGCTTCGCGCGCGCCGGCGACACCGCGGCGGTCGACGATGTCGACATCAACATCGCCGCTGGCGAATTCTTTACCCTGCTCGGCCCGAGCGGCTGCGGCAAGACCACCACGCTGCGCATGGTGGCCGGGTTCTATTTCCCCACCTCGGGCCGGATCCGGTTCGGCACCGAGGACGTCACCCGCAAGCCGCCGAACAAGCGTGACACCGGCATGGTGTTCCAGAACTACGCCCTGTTCCCGCACATGTCGGTGGCACAGAACGTGGCGTACGGACTGAAGATCCGTAAGGTCGGCCGGGCGGAGTCGCGTCGCCGGGTCGAGGAGGCCCTCGCCCAGGTGCACCTGGGCGGCTACGGCACCCGCCGGATCGACGAACTCTCCGGCGGCCAGCAGCAGCGGGTCGCCCTGGCCCGGGCGCTGGTGATCCGGCCCCGCACCCTGCTGCTGGACGAGCCGCTGTCCAACCTCGACGCCAAGCTCCGCGAGGAGACCCGGGCGGAGATCCGCCGGATCCAGCGGGAGGCCGGCATCACCTCGATCTACGTCACCCACGACCAGGCCGAGGCGATGGCGATGTCCGACCGGATCGCCGTGATGGAGTCCGGTCGGGTCCAGCAGATCGGCTCGCCACAGGAGATCTACCACCAGCCGGCGAACACGTTCGTCGCCCGGTTCATCGGCCGTAGCAACGTGCTCTCCCTCCCGGTGGTCTCGGCCACCGCGACCACGGTCGACGTACGGCTGCCCGGCGGCGGTCGGATCACCGTGGCCGCCCCGCCGGAGCACGGCCTGACCGAGTCGGCGACCGCCCTGGTCTCGGTACGCCCCGAACACATCGGGCTCTGCGCGTCGACCGAGGAGGGGGCACTGACCGGCCGGGTCACCGAACTGGAGTTCACCGGCATGGCCACCAACCTGATCGTGGAAATCGAGGGCGAGCCCGAGGGCGTGATGGTGGCCGCGGTCGAGGTGCCCGCCGGGCTCTCCGTGGGCGACCAGATCGGGCTGCGACTCAACGCCGACCGGATGTGGGTGGTCCGCCCGTGACCGCCGCACCGACGACCTCCACCGCCCCGGGAACCGGCCGGGTCGGCCGCCCCGAGCCGGGGCGGTCCGGGCGGAACGAAAGCCGGCCCCGGTTCGCGGACCGGCTACGCGGCGGCGCGAACTCGACCTGGTTCCCGTACCTGCTGGTGTTGCCGCTGGCCCTGATCCTCTGGGGCTACGTGGTCCAGCCGATGCTGGCCACCTTCTTCGAGAGCGTCGACACCAACGGGGCGGACAACTACCTCGCCTTCCTCTCCAGCGATGGCGTTGCCCGGTCCTCGCTGATCACCTCGCTGCTCATCTCGGCCGCCAGCGTCCTGCTCTGCGGCGTGGTCGGCGTCGCGATGGCGTTCCTGCTGAAGCGGTTCTCGTTCCCCGGCCGCAAGCTGATCGAGGCGATCATCCTGGTACCGGCGGCACTCCCACCGCTGATCGGGGCGATCTCGTTCCAGCTGCTCTACAGCGAGACCGGCATCCTGCCGCGCGGCCTCCAGCAACTGTTCGGCACCGAGAGCCCGGTGCTGCCGTTCAGCGGCATCGCCGGCGTGCTGATCGTGCACACCTTCACCATGTACCCGTTCTTCTACCTGTCCGCCTCGGCCGCCCTGGCCGGGATGGACCCGTCGGTGGAGGAGGCGGCCTACAACCTCGGCGCCGGCCGGGTACGGGTCTGGCGCACGGTGCTGCTGCCGATGCTCACCCCGGCGCTGGTCTCCGCCTCGCTGCTGGTCTTCATGACCTCGCTGGCGTCGTACACCGCTCCGCTGCTGTTCGGGGTGGACCAGACGATGACCATGCAGATCTACATCAACCGCACCAACGGCGACCTGCCGATGGCCTCCACCTACGCCTCGGTGCTCGGTGTGGTGTCGGTGCTCTTTCTGCTCGGCATGCGCTGGTACGAGGGGCGGCGCAGCTACCGCTCCCAGTCCAAGGGCGTCGCCGCCCACCGCCGGGAGATCACCAACCCGGTCGGCCGCTGGCTGGCGCTGGTCGGCTCGGTGCTGGCCACGTTGGTGCTGCTGGCCCCGGTGGCGACGATCGCGCTGGTCGCCTTCTCCGCCGACGGGTCCTGGACCACCGAGGTGGTGCCGAGCGCGTACACCACCGAGAACTTCAAGACGATCTTCTCGGACCCGAAGGCGTTCGAGCCGATCCTCAACTCGTTGCAGATGAGCCTGCTGGCCACCGCCGGCTGCATCGTGGTCGGCGTACTCATCGCGTACGCCGTCCGCCGGCTCACGTTCTTCGGGCGCGGCCTGCTCGACGTGGCCGTCATGCTGGCCTGGGCCCTGCCGGGCACGGTGGTCGCGATCAACCTGATCTCGGCGTTCAGCACCGGCAACGCGTTCAGCTTCGGGTACGTGCTGATCGGCACCTTCTGGATCATGCCGCTGGCCTACTTCGTACGGTTCCTGCCGTTGGTCTTCCGGTCCAGCAGCGCGGCACTGGCCCAGGTCGACCCGTCGCTGGAGGAGGCCGCCCGGAACCTCGGCGCGTCCTGGTGGCGGGCGTTCCGGTCGGTCACCCTGCGGCTGATGCTGCCGGGGGTGATCGCCGGTGCGCTACTGGCCTTCGTACACGGCGTCGGTGAGTTCGTCGCCTCGGTGCTGATCTACACCTCGTCCACCGCACCGATCTCCGTCGAGATCAACAACCGGATGTACTCGTTCGAGATCGGCACGGCGGCGGCGTACGGCATGCTCCAGGTGGTGCTCATCTTCGTGGTGATGCTGGTCTCCGGCCGGCTGGAGAGCGGCGGCCGGTCGTCCCGGGAGGCGGCACAGTGGACGAACTGACCCGATCCAGGGGCGGCACGGGCCGGCCCGACACGGTGAGCCGGCACTGGCCGGACAGGGGCGGCCTCGCTCCGGCCACCCGGATCCCCGGCGGTGAACTGCCCGAGGTCGCGGCGGCAGCCGACTTCGCCGTACTGCCGGTCGGCGCGGTCGAGTGGCACGGTCCGCACCTGCCCCTGGGCACCGACCTGATCCTGGCCGAGGGCTTCGCGGGGGAGAGCGCCGTGACCGGACCCGGTCCGCGCGGGGTGCTCTTCCCGGCGGTGCCGTACGCCGCCTGCCCCGGGCAGACCCGCCCCTGGCCGGGAACGGTGTCGATCCGACCCGAGGTGGCGGTCGGCTACCTCAGCGACGTGATCGAGGGGATCGTCGCAGCCGGTTTCCCGCGACTGCTCGTGGTCAACGGGCACGACGCCAACATGTCCACCGTCCGCGCGGCGATGGAGTGGGTGTCCGGCCGGCGGCAGGCCAGCCTGCTGCTGGTCAACTGGTTCCAGCTGGTCACCCCGGCCGAGACCACCGAGATCTACGGCGATCCGTCGGCGAGGGGGCACGGCGGCGCGTACGAGACCTCGGGGATGCTCGGCTTCGACCCCGGTGCGGTACGCCTCGACGCGGTGACCGACCTGCCGCCGAAGCCGAAGCTGCCGGTCGGACACCCGTACGTGCTGGTCGAGTCCCGGCCGAACCCCTGGGAGGGCTGGTCCGGCTACCTCTCGTTGGCCAGCGAGTCGGCCGGGCGGCGGGTACGGGAACTGGCCGGCCCGAGGCTGCGTGAGATCGTCGCCGCCTGGGTCGCCGCGCCGCTGCCCGACCCGCCCGGTGACACGCCGTTCGTCGCCCCGGCCGGCGACGCACCGTTGTCGGCATCGGCCGGGTCGTCGTCATGACCACCAACCACGGCCTGGACATCGTCGACTTCCATCTGCACTTCCAGATCGGGTCGGACGAGACCATCCGGGCCGCTGAACACGTCGCCGGCATGCACCCGGGCGGGGAGCGGGAACGGGCGGTACGGGCGGCGGCCGTCGCCCCGTACGCACAGCGCTGGCGGCGGGACTGGGGATTCCCGGACCCGGAGCCGCCCGCCCCGCGCTGGCAGGACGAGGCCGACCGGTGGATCGGCGAACTGGACGCCAACGGCATTCGGCAGGCGGTGTTCGTCACCGCCGGCGGCAACGACGCGATGGCGGACCTGGTCGCCCGGCATCCCGACCGGTTCCTCGGCTTCGCCCACCACGACCCGTTCGCCCCGGACGCGGCGGCCGAACTGGACCGGGCGGTCACCGAACTCGGGCTGCGCGGCTGGAAACTCTTCGCCCCGCTGCTGCGCGGACCGCTGGACGATCCCGCGCTCGACCCGGTCTGGGCCACCGCCCAGCGGCTCGGCATCCCGGTCCTGGTCCACGTCGGACACTACGGCAGCGCCGGGGGACTCTCGTCCAGCCCGTACGACAGCCCCGACCACCTGGCCCGGGTCGCCCGGCGGTTCCCGGAACTGTCGTTCGTGGTGCCCCACTTCGGCGTCCAGCACGTGCAGGAACTGCTCTTCGCCGCCTGGGGCTGCCCCAACATCCACATCGACACGTCCGGCTCCAACCAGTGGGTGCGCTGGATGCCGTACCGGCTGACGCTGGCGGACCTGTTCCAGCGCTGCTACGAGACGATCGGGCCGCAGCGCATCATCTTCGGCAGCGACTCGTCCTGGTTTCCGCGCGGCTACGTCCGCCCCTATCTGGACGAACAGCTACGCATCTGCCGGGAACTGCGGATACCGGACGCCGACCTACACGCGATCTTCTCCGGAAACGCCGAACGGCTGCTGAGGCTCACCGGCTGAGCCCAACCGGCGCAGCCGGCTGAGTCGCGTCAGCCGAGGCCGGGTGGCCACCACACCGCTCGGCGCAACGAGGGAAACGAGGATTAGCCATGAACACACCGTCGCTGACCACGTACCAACGGCACCACCTGCGCCCGACGTACGACCACCACGTGTCGTACCTCTTCGGACCGATGGTGCGGGCCAGCCAGGCCCACGTGGTGATGCTGACCGAACAGGGGCTGATCCCGGCCGAGCGAGGGGCCCGGCTGCTCGGCGGGCTCCGCGAGCTGGCCGCCGACACCGGCACCCCGCCGGAGTACGACGGCAGCTTCGAGGACGTCTACTACCTGGTGGAGAAGCGGCTGGCCGAGGCGTGTGGCATCCCCACCTCGCAGCTCGACGTACAGCTCGCCCGTAGCCGTAACGACCTGGACGCGGGTGTGTTCCGGATGGTGCTGCGCGAGCAGCTGCTCCGGGTCGTCGACCGGGTGCTGGCCACCGGCGCGACCGCGCTGGAGCGCGCCGACCGGTACGCCGACGTGGTCATCACCGGCTACACCCACCGCCGGCCCGCCCAGCCCACCACCATCGGGCACGCCCTGGCCGGGTACGCCGAGGCGCTGGCCGGCGAGGCCGTCGCCTACGCCGACCTGCTCGACCAGCTGAACCAGTCGCCACTGGGCTCGTGTGCCTTCGCCGGAACCGACCTGGACATCAACCCGGCCCGGGTGGCGGAACTGTTGGGCTTCGCCGGTCTGGTGACCAACTCGTACGAGGCGGTCGCCGGTGCCGACCACCTGGTCCGGGTCGCCACCCTCAACGCCCAGGCGCTGGCCACCGGAGCCCGCCTGGCCCGGACCCTGATGGACTGGCTGACCTGGCGCTGGGTGGTCACCCCGGGCGACTTCACCCAGGGCAGCAGCATCATGCCGCAGAAGCGCAACCCGGTGGTGCTGGAACACCTGGTCTCGATGGCCGGTGCCGAGGCGGCCGACGCCGCATCGGTGCTCAACAACGTCGGCGCGGCCTGGTGGGAGGACTCCAACAACGCCACCACCGACGTACAGGTCCGACTCTGGGACAGCGACGACCGAGCGGAACGCTTCTTTGCCCTGCTCGGTGGCTTCCTCGCCGAGCTGGAGCCGCTGGAGCCGCCGACGAACGCGGAGATCGTCCAATCCGGGGCCACCACGACCGCCGCCGCCGACGCGCTGACCCGCCACGGCGTACCGTTCCGGGCCGCGCACTCGGTGGTCGGCCGGCTGGTGCGCGGAGGCGCACCGGACCAGTGGACCCCGGCCGACGTGCGGGCCGCCGCCGAGGCGGTCGGGATCACCGAGTCGCTCGACGACGCGGCGATCACGGACCTCATCGCCGCTGCGGTACGCCCGGAGCTGGTGCTCGACCGGGCCCAGGTCGACGGCCCGGGGGCGGCGGCGGTCCGCGCCCAGGTGGCCGTCGTACGCGGCACCTTCGACACGGTGTCCGAGCGGGTCGCCGCCCTGCGCCAGCGGATGGCCAGCGCCGACCAGGCGCTGGACCAGTTGGTCGCCGAGCGGGCCGTCGATCGGGCCGGCCAGTGAGCCTGCGTTCCACCGTCGGAAACCGGCTCGACCAGCAGCGTCCGCCGGGCCAGGCGGGCCGGTCGGACGGCCCGTCGAGCCAGCGCCCGGCTGCCGACGGTACGGATCAGCGGCTGCTCGGCATCGACTTCGGCGGCACCAAGATGGCGGTCGGGGTCGCCGACATCGACGGCCGGATGCTGCACTCCGAGCGGGTGCCGACGTACGCCGAGCGCGGTGCGGAACAGGCGCTGGAGCGGGCCCTCGACCTGGCCGCCACCCTGGTCGAACGCGCTGGTGGGCGGCTGGCAGCGGCCGGAATCGCCTCCCCGGGCGTGATCCGGGACGACGGGATCGACCTCGCACCCAACGTGCCCGGCTGGGAGCATCTGCGGCTGGCCGACGCGGTTCGGGGTCGGCTCGGCGTGTCCCTGGTGTCGGTGGCCAACGACCTCAACGCGGCGGCGCTGGCCGAGTTGCGCCTCGGCGCGTTGCGGGACGCCGATCCCGGGCTCGTGATCGGGCTCGGGACGGGGGTCGCGGCGGCGGTCACGGTACGGGGCGAGGTCGTGGCCGGTTTTCGGGGGGCGGCCGGGGAGATCGCGTACGCGGTGGTCGGTTCCGGCTGGCCGGAGCCGTCGGAGCCGGTCGGGCCGGAGACGATGCTGGAGACGGCGTTCGCCGGCCGGGCGCTGGATCAGCTGGCCGAACGGCTGGGCATCGCCGGCGGAGCGGCGGGGCTGTGTGCCGCCGCCGAGCAGCCCGGCGCGGCCCGGGAAGCCCTACTGGCCCGGTTGGACGAGTTGGCGCGGCACCTGGCCACCTGTCACCTGCTGCTCGATCCGCAGCGGGTGGTCCTGGTGGGCGGGGTGGCCGGCAGCGACCTGATCCGCACCCTGCTGACCGAGCGGCTCCGGCAGGTGCTGCCGCACCCACCGGAGCTGGTGCTGTCCGCGTTCGCCGACGACGCGGCTCTGCTCGGCGCGATCACCCTCGCTCGCGAGTCGGTGCCCGCCGGGCGGTAGTAGCCGCCTGACGGTTGCCCGCCGGCCAGCGTCGTCCGGCGGCCAGCCCTCGTTCGGCGGTAGCACGCCGACTCGGCCCGCCACTTGCCCGATGGTGAACAGTTCGGTGTGGTCGGTCACGTCTTGTTGCGCTGTCGTACTTGGCTTGCTGGTTCGACGGTTCGACTGAGCGATGGCGGCGGCTGCTTTCAGGTGGTCGAGAGAGGTTTCCAGTACGGCAGCGAGCCATCCCAGCCAGAAGCTGCCTGGGATGCGTTGTTGACGTTCCCATCGGGAGATTTCGGTTCGGGTGACCGTGGGCAGGTTGGCCGCGATACAGAGTTGTTCGGCCAGGTCGGGTTGGCTCCAGCCGTGGGCTCGCCGTAGCTGGGTGAGGGTGGGGCCGAGGGGGATGGGGTGGGCGTAGCGGTTCGGGGACGGCATCGATCTTCTTCAGATGGACGTTATTGGACAGTGGGTGGTGGGCACCCGTACCAGCACTGTTGTTTGCGGGAAGGTGCTGGCACGGGTGCCCGGGGCCTGCCGTTCGAGCAGCGGCAGGCCGAGGTGGGTGGTTCAGGATTCGGGTTTCAGGTGATTTCCGGGTCGCCACATGGTGTGGATCGTGTGCTGGCCGGGCAGTGGAGCGTGTCCTGGGCCTGGTAGCCATGACGGATAAACAGGTCCCGTTGGGCGGTGGTGATCGCTTGGGTGTACGCCGGGGTGCCGTACCCGTCGAGGTTGGCGTGGCGCTGGTGCAGGAGGAATTCGGCGACATCGGGCCGTTCGGGGGCAGTGGCGAGGAACGCCAGGTGCTGGCACGGTTCGCCGGGCGGCGGCACATCGAGCAAGGCGGCGAGGACAGTGAACCGGTGGGTGTGGTCGCGGCAGGCGCCGAGGATCCGCTGTTCGTACGCGGTGGGGGGTGGGATGTGTCCGTACCGGTTGAACCACACCGCAGCGCCCAGTAGCTGGCCGTCACCGTCGTCGAACTTGACAGTGATCTCACCGTAGAACAGGGCGTGCTCGACCCAGATGCGGACGACGTCGGCCACGGTCGCCGACCGACGCTGCGGGTCGGGGACCAGCCAGGCTGCCACCGGGAGCTGCTCGACGGCAGCGGTGACCAGGTCGGTGATGGGGTCGATCTCCCGGTACCGCGCCCGGCGTACTGGTCTCTGGCCGTTCACGACTGGCTTTCCGTGCTGGTCAGCCGGTCGATAGTGGCGGGCCGCACCCGCGCCTGACCGTAGGAATCCTGGATCAAACTCGACTGTCGCCACCGCGATGCTGGTGGCGTTCCCTCCCAACGAGCCGGCTGGGTAACGCCACTCCAGGGGAGCGAGCGCGAGCCGGGTGCCGGGCATGACCGCCGGTGCCAACCCCACATCAGACCGACCTCCGGTTGGGCATCCGACGCGGGTTAGTGAGTGAAGCAAGGGTCATAGGTTTACCCTCGTCAACGTCGAGAAGCGTAGGAACAGCACGAACTGGTCAGCAGTCCAGCAATGGGCAAGCATCAGTGCGACATGCAGTCCAAACGTCGGGTATCTGCCTACCGACAAGGAGCCAACGTGAGCAGGACACCGCCGAATCGAATCCGAGAGCTACGCCTGCTCGCTGGACTGTCGCAACGTGACCTCGCAGAGCGCGTGAACGAGCTGGCCCAGCAGCGGGGGCTACGTACGACTGCGGCGAGCGCCGATACCGTCAGCCGATGGGAACGGGGTGCCGTAACCCCCCAGCCGACCTACCGTCGGATGCTCGCCGAAGCGCTCGCCGTATCCGTGGAAGATCTACAACTCGATGCCCAGCCGGCGCGGCGGGCGGCCGCTGATCCATCCGGGGAGCACATGAACGTCACGCTCGACCCGCGAGTCGAGCACAGCCAGGACGAATGGCGGTACACCCGTCGGGCGCTCAACGCTCACCGCTACCAACTCGCCCAGGTCGCCGCATGCCTGTACCCCGAGGCGTACCGGCTCGGGTCGACCGGTCTGATTACCCACCCGGACTGGCTACCCGACACACCAATTGACTTGTCCGCGATCGACCTGGAACACCAGCCACATGCCCCACACCCCGCATCGGAGTTGGATGGTCAAGAATCCGAAGCGTCCCACACCCGACCCATGCAGACCCTGACCCGCCGATACGCCCGGTACACCCATGCCATCCGTGACCTGGCGAAGCCCCGGCTTTTCGAGAACCGTCTCTGCTGGCGGCTCACCGAGCTGTCCTGGGCAGGCGACAAGGGCTTCATGGCGTTCGGGGACACCACCTACTTCGCGGCGTGCGACATGTTCGAGACAACCGCACACGAGCTGGCGTACGTCACCCTCGGTGAGGACGGCACCTTACGCGACCGATCGCCGAACCTGCGGGATCTGCCGTTCCGGCGGCTGATCGGTGATCCGTTCAACCTGGGCCGTCGGCCACTGATGCCCGCGATCTCCACTTTGACGATCCGTAACAGCCCGGACGGAGCCGAATTTCTTCTCCATCGTCGCGACCCGCGATCGGTCGTAGCCGCAGGTGGCATGCTCCAGGTCATCCCGTCCGGGATATTCCAACCGTCGTCGGTGCTCCCAGCAGCACAGGAATCCGACTTCGATCTGTGGCGTAACTTCATGCGTGAGTTCAGCGAGGAACTGTTTGGCGACCCTGAACACGATGGAGCCGGCCAGCCACTCCGGTACGACCAAGAACCGTTCACGACGCTCGACCAGGGCCGCCAGGACGGTAGGATCAGGATCTACTGCCTCGGTGTCGCCCTCGACGCGCTGACGCTGGTCGGCGAGGTGCTGACCGTGGCTGTAGTCGAGTCCGCACTGTTCGACCAGCTGAGCCGGGACTTCGTCGACGACAACGATGAGGGCCATGTTGTCGCCGAACGGGTGCCGTTCACCGCAGACGCGATCAGCGAGCTATTGACAGGTGAGCGGCTCGCGCCGGCAGGCGCCGGATGCGTCGAGTTGGCATGGCGTCATAGGGAGCGGCTGCTGAGTTGATACCAGCAACCAAGTTCGGTTGGCCGCCGACCAGTTGGTGGCTGAGCGGGCCGGCGGCCAGCGTCGTCCGGCGGGTCACTGGGTGAGGCTGATGCTCTGCTTCGCCAACACGTACGCCGGGAGCATCTCCTCGAACTCCTCGGTGTCCATGCCGCCGAGGCTGATCAGGAGCGTGCCGGATCGGCCGGTGGCCACGCAGATCGCGCGCCCGCGTCGCTCCTCGCCGGTCAGTTTGCTCTTCTGGAGGTAGGTCGCCTCGAACGAGTCGAGCCCGCCGGCTTTTGTTCGCCGGTACTGCACATCGGTGACCTCACTGCTGCCGGCGACGAACTTCTCCAACGCCGCCTGGGCTCCGACCCCGCCCTGGTCGACCGTCCAGACCCGAATGAAGCCGATGTTCCCGGCGGGCTTCGCGTCGATCTCGCAGCGAGCCGTGGCACCGCCCTGCTGCGCCAGACTGGCGAACTCTTCGGACACCTCGACCGGCTTGACCTTCCACTTGGCCGGTACGGAGAAGGTGATCGCCAGCTTGCACGGGCTGTCGGCGGCACCGACCTTCGTGGCGGCGGCACCGGCCTGGACGTCGTCGTACCAGGGCGGGCCGGCCGCCACCGGTGTGGTGGTCGGGCTCGGTGCGGTCGATCCGCCCTGCGCGGACTTCTCCGGTTCGGTGCTGCAACCACCGAGCACCCCGACGGTGAGTACGGCCAGCAGGGCCGTACCAGGTCGTCTTTGTGTCACTGTCGACTCTCCGTTGTTGGCTGCTGGAATGACCGGGGTGGTCACCGAGGCATGAGTGGTTCGCACATTGTCCTGTGCAGAGCGAAACACGGTGACTAATGGCTTCGTGATCTGCGTCTCGCCAACTGTGGATCGCCTACCCGTCTGCGGTGAGACCGTGGGTGGGCGGCCCGGCATTTCGTAGCCGGCCAGGACACGGGTCACACCTTGGCGGTCGGGCCTGGTAGCAACTGGACGAGTCCGGCGAGGGCGACGGTGATGGCGATCAGATAGACCAGGCTGTGCTGGAACGCCTGCGCGACCCCGGCGGAAAGGCTGCCGTAGAACACGATGCCGACGATGCCGACCCCGATGGCCCCACCGACCTGTTGGGCCGTGGTGAGTGCCCCGGCGGCGGCTCCGGCGTGGTGCGGGGCAACCCTGGCCAGGACGGTGCCCATGATGGGGGCGAGGGCGAGCCCCATGCCGATCCCGTCGATGATCAGTGCGGGGACCAGCCAGCTGATGGGGCTGTCCTGAGCGACCATGACGAGCAGGGCGGCCAGACCGAGTGCCCTGGTCAGTCCGCCGAGAGCGATCACCTGGCGGCCGAAGCGCGCCACCAGCCTGGACGCGAGCAGCGAGGCGGCCAGGTAGCCGGCACCCATTGGGGCGAAGATCAGACCGGCCTGGAGGGCGTCGAGGCCCCGGCCCTGCTGGGTGTATAGGGCGAAGATGAGGAAATAGGCGGCCATGCCCATCGTGAAGGTGAGCTGGGTGAGCAGCCCTACGGTGAACGCCCGTTCGCGGAACAGGGAGAGGTCGATCAGGGGTGACTCGTGTCGCCGCCGGCCGTATGCCAGGAAGAGGGCGGTGGCGACGGCGAACGACAGCCAGGTCCACAGCGGCCAGCCCTGCTCGCGGCCCTCGATCAACGGCAACAGGGTCGCGACCAGCGCGAGGGTGACCAGGACGGTCCCGCCGAGGTCGAGTCGCGTGGTACCGCTGAGCCGGCTCTCGGGGACCGCCCGTCTGGTCATGATGAGAGCGGCGACGCCGATCGGCACGTTGATCAGGAAGCAGAGCCGCCAGCCGAGGCCGAACAAATCGGCCTGGATGAGTAGACCGCCGATGAGTTGGCCGAACACGGCGGCCAGGCCCATGGTCAGCGCGTACAGGTTGATGGCCCTGGCCTGGGCGGACCCGCTGTAGGTGGTACGCAGGATGGCCAGCACCTGCGGGGCGAGTAGGGCGGCCGACGCGCCCTGGGTGACCCGGGCGGTGACCAGCGTGGTGGCGTCGGGGGCGAGGCCGCACGCGATCGAGGTGAGCGTGAACAGGGTCAGGCCGATGACGAACATGCGGCGGCGGCCGAACATGTCGCCGAGTCGCCCGCCGAGGATGAGGCCGGAGCCGTAGGCCAGGCCGTATCCGGCGACCACCCACTCCATGGCAGTGGCGCTGGCGTGCAGGTCGAGCTGGGTGGCGGGGATCGTAACGTTGACGATGAAGAAGTCGAGGATCGTGATGAACACCCCGGTCAGCACGGTCGGCATCGTGCTGGCGTGAGGCGCGGACACCTCGGTGGATAGAACGGTCGGTATACGCACGGCGTGATTAGATAGAACGGTTGATCTACTGTCAAGTCCGTGCCAGAATCGGATCGTGACGACCAGACCCGGACCCCGCGAACGGCTGCTGGCCGCCGCGCGTGACCTCACCTATGCCCAGGGCGTACACGTCGGCGTGGACACGATCCTCAGGGAGGCCGATGTCGCACGTCGCTCGCTCTATCAGCATTTCGGCGGCAAGGACGGGCTCATCGTCGAGGTGCTGCGGACCGCCGCCACCGAGGCCCGCTACCGCCAGGTCATGGACGATGCCGGCGACAACCCGAGGCGACGCATTCTCGCCGTCTTCGACGAGCTGGAAAGGATCACCACGCAGCCGTCGTTTCGTGGCTGCCGCTACACCTCTGCCGAACTCGCCCTGACCGACCCGACCCACCCTGCCCACCCGGAAATCCGGGCCTACAAGGAGAGAGTTCACCAGCTTTTGGCCACCGAGCTGACCCGCCATGGTTACCCGGAGCCACGCCTCGGCGCCGACCAACTCCTTGTCCTCATCGACGGGGTGCTCGCCCACGCCGTTACCCGCCCCGACGCCCACCCCGCCCTGGCCGCACGTGCGACGGCCGAACTCCTTCTCGACCACACGCCGCAGCCCTGATCCACCCAAGCCCCGATACCGCCGCGACAAGCCGCCGGCCCAGCCCGAGCCAGCACGATCGACCCGTCCGGACCACGGCGGATCAGTGCGGTGGCAGAAGGATCGAGAGCACCCGGGTGAGCGGCCGGAAACCGGCGTTGTCGTACATTCGGCGAGCACGGTTTCCGTCGGCCACGGACAGGCCGAGCGATGGCAGCCCGGCCTGTCGGGTGCCGCGCAACGCGTGGATGAGCAGAGCGCGACCGAATCCCCGGCCCTGGGCGCGCGGGGCCACCGCCAGGTTGAGGATCCAGGCGCAGCCGTCGTCGGTCCACGGCACCGGACCGGCGCACAGGACATGGCCCGCGCTGCGCCCGTCCGGATCCAACAGGCGGGCCGACGCCCCCACCAGGGGAGGGACCGGATCCGAGTTGTCGAACATCGCCCGGATCTGCTCGGTGTCGCTGGCCTGCCACGCACCATCCGGATGGTGCGGGCCGTACGCCGCCGCCAGCCCTTCGGCCAGTTCGTCGTCCCAGCCCGGGGCACCCAACGACCACCCGTCGGACAGTGCCGGCGGCGTCGGTAGGTCAGCCAGGTCGTGACGCATGTCGGTTGCGGCCCGATGGAGTTCGAGGCCATCGGCTACCAGCGCGTTCGCCAGTCCGTCATCGGAGGTTTCCAGTCGGAGGCCGGCGAGGTCGTGCCGTATCTGGTTGGCCACCGGAGCCAGGGAAAACCCGGGCAGCGGCCGTACCTGGTGCGCGACGCGTCTCCCATCGTCCTCACGGATACGGAACCGGGCGAGCGCGGTGCCGTCATCGGCACACAGCAACGAGTCGGCGGGGAAACCGGAGTCCGGACGGATGGGCATCGTGGCACCCTAGTGCCCCGGGCCGGATCGACTCCACCGAAAAACCCTACGACTTCGACAGGGCGGCCCGGAGAGCGGCGATGAGCCACTCCGTGACCGGCACGCTCGGTGGGAACGGAGGCCGACGGTTCAACACCCCGACCAGTTGCCAGTACCGTTCGACCCGCCGATCGGTGAAGGTCGTCAGCTGGTCGGCCAACGTGGCCAGTTCGTTGTCGGGCAACCCCGGATCCAGGATCCGGCCGAGCACCGCCTGTCCCTCGGCCGACTCCGGTGCGACACCGCCGGCCAGGGCGTCACGGGCGTGCACCAGGCCGGGTGTCAGGTCGTACGCCGGCTGCCCCTCGCCGGTCGAGCCCGCCACCGCCATCTGCCGTACCCGTTGCCGGAAGCCTGGATCCGCGACCAGCCCGGCAAGTTCCACCCAGGCGTCCACCTCCTCGTCGGTGGGGTCGTCGGGAAGCTCGGCGGGGAGGCCGCGCATCGCCTGGGCCAGCCCCGCCCCGGGGGCATCCGGCTCGATCCCGGCGAAGACCTCGGCCACGAAGTCGTCGATGATCTGCTGGCGCTCGCGCGCGGAGAGGTGGGCAAGGTCGTGCATGAGTCTCAACTCCTCGGTCGTGCTGCCACGTCGGGCGACCGACCGCAGTACCGCCTGGCGTAGCCGGAGGGTGCGGATCTCCGCGTCCAGGGCCCGGGCATGGGCCAGGGCGATGTCACCCAGGCTGACCTGCCGATCCAGGATCTGCCGGATCGAGTCCAGGGCGAGCCCGAGCCCACGCAGTGTCCGAAGCAGGTCCAGCCGGGCGACCGAGCCGACGTCGTACCGTCGGTAGCCGCCGGTGGAGCGGTCGATCGGCGGTACCAGGCCGAGGTCGGACCAGAAGCGGACGGTACGCACCGGCACGCCGACCCGGCGGGCCAGTTGCCCGATGGTGAACAGTTCGGTGCGGTCGGTCACAGCACCAGCCTGCACCTTCCAGCGACTGGAGACTCAAGCCCGGGAGGGGCACCGGTATGGCATGCCACGGATCATCCGCGGAGTACCTCGTCCCGGATGGGGACGTAGGGAAGGGCCCCTGTCATACGAGTAGCGATGACAGGGGCCCTTCCCTACGGCAAAGGCTCAGGCCCGCGTGAAGATGAGAGTCACGTTGTGGCCGCCGAACCCGAACGCGTTGTTCATCGCGGCCGGGATGTCCATGTGCCGCGCCTTGTGGGCGGCCACGTCCAGCGCCAGCTCGTCGTCCGGGTCGTCCAGGTTGATCGTCGGTGGTACGACGCCGTCCCGGATGGCCAGGATGGTCGCGATCGACTCCAGCGCACCGGCCGCGCCGAGCAGGTGCCCGGACATCGACTTGGTGGCGGTCAGCACCGGGTGGTCCCCGAGCGTGGCCCGCAGCGCGCCGATCTCCTGCATGTCACCGACCGGCGTGGAGGTGGCGTGCGCGTTGACGTGCACGATGTCGGTGCGGGCCACCCCGGAGTCGGTGAGCGCCATCTTGATGGCCCGGCCCTGCCCCTCAGGGTGCGGCTGAACCATGTCGAAGGCGTCCGAGGTGATGCCGGCGCCGGCGAGTCGGGCGTAGACCCTGGCACCGCGAGCGGCGGCGTGGTCGGCCCGTTCGAGTACGACGACCCCGGACCCTTCACCGAGGACGAAACCGTCCCGGCCCTTGTCCCACGGCCGGGAAGCCCGCTGCGGATCGTCGTTCCGGGTCGACATGGCCCGCATCGCGGCGAACCCGGCGATCGGCAGCGGGTGGATGACCGCCTCGGTGCCACCGGCCAGCACCACGTCGGCCCGGCCGGCGCGGATCAGGTCCAGCCCGAGCGCGATCGCCTCCGCACCGGTCGCGCAGGCGCTGGCCACCGAGTGCACCCCGGCCTTGGCACCGAGTGTCAGCCCGACCCAGGCAGCCGGACCGTTCGGCATCAGCATCGGAACGGTGTGCGGGGAGACCCGCCGCGGTCCCGAAGCTTCGAGGATGTCGTCCTGGGCCAGCAGGGTCTGTGCCCCGCCGATGCCCGAGCCGATGCTGACCGCGAGCCGTTCGGGGTCCAAACCGGCGTCGGCCAAACCGGCGTCGGCCCACGCCTGCTCGGCGGCGATGATCGCGATCGCCTCGGACCGGTCGAGCCGGCGCAGCTTGACCCGGTCGAGCACCTCGGAGGGCTCGACCGCGAGCTGGGCGGCGATCCGCACCGGCAGTTGGCCGGCCCACTCCTGGGTGAGCGCACTCACCCCGGAGCGGCCGGCGAGCATGGCGTCCCAGGTCGACGCGACGTCCCCGCCGAGCGGGGTCGTCGCGCCGAGCCCGGTGACGACGACGTCAGGTCGCGTCATGATCAGGACTGCGCCTCGATGTAGGCGACGGCGTCACCGACGGTCTTGAGGTTCTGGACCTCGTTGTCGGGGATCTTCACGCCGAACTTCTCCTCAGCCGCCACGACGACCTCAACCATGGAGAGCGAGTCGACATCGAGGTCGTCGGTGAACGACTTCTCCTCGGCCACGTCGTCCGGGTTCACGCCGGCGACGTCCTCGAGGATCTCGGCGAGGCCGGCAGTGATCTCGTCACGGGTCATGTTGCTGGTTTCCTCTCAATGGGTGGGTTACGGTGCCGGGCGTCACCGCCCGCACACCGGTGGTGCGGTCCGGACTGACTGGTTGTCAGCGCTGATCGTCAGGGGCAGCGGACAACCTGGCCAGCGTAGGTGAGGCCCCCGCCGAAGCCGAAGAGCAGCACCGGGGCACCCGAGGGCACCTCGCGCCGTTCGACCAGCTTGGACAGGGCCAGTGGCACGCTGGCGGCGGAGGTGTTGCCCGACTCGACGATGTCCTTGGCGATGATCGCGTTGGGGATGCCGAGTCGCTTGGCGATCCCGTCGATGATCCGGGCGTTGGCCTGGTGCGGTACGAACGCGGCGAGTTCCTCCGGCGTCACTCCGGCCCGTTCGCAGGCCTGCAACGCCAGCGGTGCCAGCGTGGTGGTCGCCCAGCGGAAGACCGTCTGGCCCTCCTGCTGGATGTACGGGCGCCAGCCCTCGATGCGTACCGCGTCGCTCTTCTCCGGCACCGAGCCCCACAGCACCGGGCCGACGCCCGGAGCCTCGCCCTCGGCGGTGGCGGTGACCACGGCGGCCCCGGCACCGTCGGCGAAGATGATGCAGGTGGAGCGGTCGGTCCAGTCGGTGAAGTCGGAGAGCTTCTCGGCACCGACGACGATGGCGTTGCGGGCCGCGCCGGCACTCAGCGCGTGGTCGGCGGTGGCCAGCGCGTAGGAGAAGCCGGAGCAGGCGGTGTTGATGTCGTAGGCGGCCGGTGCGGTGATGCCGAGCTTCGCGGCGACCCGGCAGGCCACGTTGGGGCTACGGTCGACCGAGGTGCAGGTGGCGACGACGACGAGGTCGATGTCAGCGGCGGTGAGCCCCGAGTTGGCCAGGGCCTTGGCTGCGGCGGCGGTGGCCATGTCGCTCACCGTCTCACCGTCGGCGATCCGCCGGGTGACGATGCCGACCCGGTCCCGGATCCATTCGTCGCTGGTTTCTACCAGTTGGGCGATCTCGTCGTTGGTGACCACCCGTGTGGGCTGGTAGTGCCCCAGGGAGACGATCCGGCTTCCCATCAGATGTGTCCTCCGATGCGGGCGAGGGGTTGGCCCGGCGCGACCGGGGCGTTGGGGTGGGCGAGCCATTCGGTGAGTACCCCGCCATCGTGCGCGGCCACCTCGGCCGCGCCGTGCCGGCTCACCACCTGTCCCACGATCTGGCCGGCCCGGACCGGGTCACCCTCGTTGAGGCCCTCGGCCGGCTCGAAGCTGCCGGCGCTGCTGGCCACCACCACGCGGTACTGCGTCGTCGGCCGGTGGCTTGCGGGCTTGCCGTGCCGGGCGATCAGGTCGCGGGCGGCGGGCAGGTCGTCGGGGGTGTTGAGGGTGACCAACTCCGGTACCCCGGTGGCCTTGAGCTCGCGCTTGATCAGGTTGGTGAGGGTGCCGGCGGGGGCGAGTTCGATGATTGCGGTGACGCCGAGGTCGGCCAGCGTCCGGATGCACAGGTCCCACCGGACCGGCGCGGTCACCTGGCGGACCAGCCGCTGCAGCATCTCCCGGCCGTGGGTGACGGCAGTGCCGTCGAGGTTGGACAGCAGGATCCGCTTCGGATCGGCGGTGGTGATGCCGGCGGCGACGGTGGCGAGGGCCCGTTCGGCCGGGGCCATGTACGGGGTGTGGAAGGCACCGGCGACCTTCAGCATGGTCACCCGGGCCCGGGTGGGCGGGTTCGCGACCAGCTTCTCCAGCCGGTCTCCGGGGCCAGCGGCGACGACCTGCCCGGCTCCGTTGCGGTTGGCCGGGTGCAGGCCGTGTGCCTCGATCGCGGCCAGCACCTCGTCGGCGTCGCCGCCGAGGACAGCGGCCATACCGGTCGGCTCGAGGGCGCAGGCGGCGGCCATCTCCCGCCCGCGTACGCCAGCGAGGGTGATGGCGGTCTCGGCGGTGAGTACGCCGGCCAGGGCCGCTGCGCCCAGCTCGCCGACGCTGTGGCCGGCGGTGACGCCGACGTCGTGCATCGGCAGGTGTTCGGCCGCGAGGAGGGCGGCGGCGACCAGCAGCGGTTGGGTACGGGCGGTGTCCTTGATCTCCTCGGCGTCGGCCTGCGTGCCGAGGTGTACCAGGTCGACCCCGGCCAGTGCCGACCACCAGCGCAGCCGTGCCTCAGCGTCGGGTAGGTCGAGCCATGGAGTTAGGAAGCCGGGCTTCTGGGAGCCCTGACCGGGCGACAGTACGGCGAGCACGGATACGACTTTGCTTGATACCGGGCGGTTATGTGGTTGTTGGCAGGCACCAAACCGCACTACGGACTTTGTGTGATGCCTACAAAGATCGGCGATGATCGGAAGTTATATCGGAGCTTTCCTCATAACTTGCCCGTTTATGTCAGCTTGGGGAGTTACCTGGGCAGCTGGGTCAAGTCGACCGATCGCCAGCGCGACCCGTAGGGCAAACCCGTCCCGGGACGACAACGGCGAGAAACCGGTCACGTCGGCGACCCGCCGCAGCCGGTACCGCACCGTGTTGGGGTGCACGAAAAGGGCGCGGGCGGCGCTCTCCAGCACCCCGCCGGCCGTGAAGAACGCATCCAACGTCTCCAGCAGTTCGCCGCCGGCCCGCACCAGTGCCCCGTAGACGTCCTGCCGCAGGCTGCGCCGTGCCTCGGAGTCCCCGGCCAGCGCCCGTTCGGGCAGCAGATCGACCGCGGCCACCGGACGGGGCGCGGTCGGCCAGGCCGGTGCCGCCCGGAAGCCGGCCA